>DAOTGG010000005.1:0-47880 GCA_035446985.1 Eubacteriales bacterium | reverse complement strand
AAATAATTTTGAAAAAATTTTTGCCGCGCTTGATAATTTTTCATCGCATTTTAAAGCGGTGTTTGACAAAACAAACGCTCCGTTAGAATAAATTATTTCGCTCGGCAAAGGAATCAACGCCATTAATTTGCTCCTTCTATTAAAACCATTTTTCGGTAGTCAAAGGATTTAATTTAACTAAAATTCGACTATTTTATATTTTTATTTGCACCTATTTACGGGTTATTTAGTTATCGTAACCTTATTTAATCCGCGCGGACAATCGGGATTTATACCTCGTTTTTGCGATAAAATGCAAGACATAAGCTGACCTGCGGTAGCGCATAAATACGGCGTGTAAACTTCTTCCACGCTCGGCAAAAGCAATCCGTCGCAGTCTTTAATAAGCTGTTCGTTATCGGTAAAAACAGTAATATCTGCGCCCGACGGTTTAAGTTTTTCTATCATTGCGACTGCGTCGTCATAAACGGCGTCGTTCATCGCCAAAATCAAAATCCTCGTTTTATCGTTAACTATTGCGAAAGGTCCGTGGTGAAAATCCGAAATAGCGTAACTGCGCGCGTTTATATAGCAAGTTTCCTGCAGCTTTAAAGCTATTTCATTAGCCGAAGATAGGTTAAGTCCCCGTCCGAGAATAATCATTTCATCGCAGTCCACATATTTGTCCGCAATCTCGCTTATTTGCGGTTTTGAGTCCAAAACTTTTTTTATATATTCGCTTACAGGCGGCATTTTTGCGGGCAAGTGCGTGTTTTCGTCCATCAAAGCGTTTACTATCATTTGCAGAACCAGCATTTCCGCTGTATAGGTTTTTGTCGCGGCTAACGCTTTTTCTTCTTCCACGTCAAGATAAAAATGATATTGCGTTTCCAATGCCATAGGACTTGTCAAATCGTTCGTAATCGCTACGGTTACCGCCCCTTGCGACTGGGCTTCTTTCAAAACCGTTTGCACATCCAATGCTTTACCGCTTTGCGACACTCCGAACACGCAAGCGTCTTTCATTTTCAACTTTCCTTTGTACTGCGTAATAATAGACGGATAAATAAAATTAACGGGTATGCCGACGCTTATTTCGCACAAATATTTAAAATACAGCGAAGCGTTGTTGCTGCTTCCGCGAGCGGCAACTATTATTTGACTGATATTTTGTTTTTTTATTAACCCCGCCAGTTTTTCGGCAAGAACGAGATTTGTGTCGTACGTGTTTTTCAGCGCGGCGGGTTGTGAGAATATTTCTTTTTCCATTATCGTAATCATATCTGTATCTCCTAAATCCTTGTGTTTTGATTATTCCTAATCAAATTAAAAACTATTCTTTGCGCCTTGAGTTTTGGCTTGCTGTAACGACTATACTATCTCTTTTCCTTTATCTAACTATATCACACTTTACGGCAATATGCAATTTTTACGTATAGTTGCGCGCTCTCAAAAAATCAAGGTAAAATAAAACAATACCCGTTTTTTTACGGATATTGTTTAATTTTTTTTAATTAAATATGTAGTTATTTGATTTTAAATAAACCAAGGTAAAACTATTACCACAATCGCTACCGCAACTGAAATCCAAAACAGAACTTTGACCAAAGTTTTTTTGTGCGTGCTGTAATAAAGATAAGCGCAATAAACCATAACCAGCATAGCGCAGATTCTTAATATGTTCTCAACCACAGCCGCGCCGCCGAAAGATATGCCGAAACGCTCCAAAATAATGCTAATCAGAGTGCCGATGCCCCAAACAACGAACAAAATAAAGCTCGCTAAATGCAAAAAATTTCTCTCGCCTTTTTTCATAAGCTAATTACCTCCTAAAACTTACTGTTATTTTAACATATTAAGGAGTTAAATTCAATAGGTCTCTTACTACTTCTCCCGCCATTAAATACCCTGCCACAGGCGGAACAAAAGATATACTGGCGATAGGGTTAACGTGAGTTTCAATAGGTTTTGTAGGCGAATATAAGGTTTTTAACTGTTTTATTCCGATTTCTTTTAGTTTGTGTCTTACCGTGCGCGCGAGCGGACAACCGCTAGTCTTGTAAATATCTGTGATAGTAAAATCGGCGACGAGCCTATTACCCGTCCCCATGGACGAAATTATCGGGACTTTACAAACGTCAGCCATATCTATAAGCGCGATTTTGCTGTCGACGCTGTCTATACAATCAAGCACATAATCCACCAAAGTAAAATCAAACTTTACGCCGCGTTGATAAAAAATGGGAAATTTTTCGACTTGACAGAACGGATTTATGTCTTTTATCCTTAGCTCCATAGCTTCGACCTTGTATTGTCCGACTGTGGAATGAGCGGCGATTATTTGTCTGTTTATGTTGCTGTAGTTTATTTTGTCGTTATCAACCAATTTAATATGCCCGATACCTGCACGAGCCAACGCTTCGCAAGCCGCGCTTCCAACTCCGCCCAAGCCAAAAATCGCCACGGTGGAATTACTCAGTTTTTGCATTCCCTTCGCGCCGATCAATATTTCTGTTCTTTCAAAAATCCTTTCCATTTTGACTTTAGTTCCTTTATTTCTTTTTCATTTGAGTGTTTTTAGACATTCATTTGAGAGTATTTTTCGAATTTTTTTTCGTCAACATTGTATCATAAATTACCAAACCGCGCCTTTTTTTTAGGTGAATATTATGTCGAATTTTGTACGCGTTTGTCGAAATGCAATGGGCAAAAATAAAACCCCCGCCTTTTTAACAAGCGGGGGCTATATTATTTAGTGTTTTAATTTAATCTAATTTAAGATTATACGTTGCCTTGAGCCATCATAGCCTTAGCAACTTTGTCAAAACCGGCAATGTTTGCGCCAGCGACAAGATTGTAACCCAGATTGTAATCGATTGTAGCTTGCAAAATTTGAGTGTGAATATTTTTCATGATGCCTTTAAGTTTTTCATCAACTTCTTCTGAAGTCCAAGACAAACGCATACTGTTTTGAGACATTTCAAGTCCGCTTACAGCAACGCCGCCTGCGTTAACAGCTTTTGACGGGCATACGATAACGCCCTTGCTTTGCATTAATTCAACAGCTTCGTTTGTGCAAGGCATATTAGCTACTTCGTTAACGTATTTGATACCCTTAGCAACGATAGCTTTCGCGTCTTCGATGCGGATTTCGTTTTGTGTTGCGCAAGGCATGCAAACGTCACAGTCAACATTGCCCCAAGGTTTTTTGCCAGCAACAAATTCAACTTGCGGGAATTTGTCTTTGAATTCGCTGACTTTGTTGTGTCTCCAGCTATTCATAACGGGCATAAAGTCTATCATTTCTTGAGTCATGCCGTCTTTAAGATAAACATAACCGTCGGGACCTGAAATAGTAACAACTTTGCCGCCGAGTTGTGTAATCTTTTGAGCTGCGCCCCAAGCTACGTTGCCGAAACCTGAAACTGAGAATTTCAAACCTTTAATGTTTACTTTTTCGTGAGCAAGTACTTCTGTAAAGAAATATGTTGCGCCGTAACCTGTAGCTTCGGGTCTGATTAAGCTGCCGCCGAAAGCAAGGTCTTTGCCTGTCAAAACACCGTTTTCGTAAGCGTTTCTAATTCTCTTGTATTGTCCAAATAAGTAACCGATTTCTCTTCCGCCAACGCCCATATCACCAGCGGGAACGTCGGTATTCGGACCGATATGTCTATAAAGTTCTGTCATAAAACTTTGGCAGAAACGCATAACTTCCGCGTCGCTTTTTCCTGTAGGGTCAAAATCTGAACCGCCCTTACCGCCGCCCATAGGAAGACTGGTAAGACTGTTCTTCAATGTTTGTTCAAAAGCCAAAAATTTCATAATAGAAAGGTTTACTGACGGAGCAAATCTCAAACCGCCCTTATACGGTCCGATAGCGCTGCTGAACTGTACTCTGTAGCCTTTGTTAACGCAAACTTTACCGCTGTCGTCAACCCAAGGAACTCTGAACATAATAACGCGTTCTGGTTCTACAAAACGATCCAATAATCCCGCTTTTTCATATTCGGGATGTTTGTCAAAAACCGGTTCTAGCGAATGCAAAATTTCAGTCGCTGTTTGGTGAAATTCGGGTTCGTTGGGATTACGTCTGATGACTTCTTCCAAAACTCTTTGAACATAATTAGACATATCGTCTCTCCTTTATTTTAATGACCCGTAGTCATTTTAGACCGTGAAAAAACCGTCTTGGGACTTATGCCCAAAACCTTTTGCCAAGGTCATTGTAGCACTTAAAACTTTATTTGTAAAACGAATAAACGACAAAATCTGCGAAATAATTTCTATTAAATTTAGCATTTGCCAAAACGCGAAAAAAATAAAAAAACCGCTCTTTTTTGGAGCGGTTTTTGTTTGCCAGATATTTCCTTATTCTTCTTTTTTGTCTTGTTTGTAGGTTTTATGGAATATCGATTTTCTGAACAAAATCAGGTTTATTACGACAAAAAGCACTATCAAAATGCCCAAAGTCAGCCACGCCATACCGTTTGGATTGCCACCAATGGGGTCTGGCGCAACGCCGAGTAGCAGAAACATCGGGAAGCCGAATACGATAGCGTAAAGCGGCAGATAAACAAGGTTGCTTGCCGCAGGCGTTCTAAATTCGGGATCCACTTCGCGGGTTAAAATTACGCCTGTTGACGCCGTTCCAGTACAGTTGCCGAATAAAGCCAAAAACTGTTCGTCGGGATAGTTGGGGAATACTTTTTTCGAAACTGTTTTGAGATAGAAATATGTTACTACGCCGCCCACTATGCACAAAATCGAAAGCGGAATAATAAATTCGGGATAAGTAAACGCTTCAAGTTTTATAGCCGCGATGCTAGCTACAACCATAAAGTCAAAGCAGAAACCGCCGATACGTGAAAGCATAAAGTCGTTGGTGTATTTGCGTTTCATAACGCCTTTACGGTAAAGAGCATTGAGTATCGCTTTTACGCCCATAGCTACAGCCGTGCCTACAAGGAAGTTAAAGCCCCAAATAAGAGGGTTAACGGTCTTGAGTAAGAATTTTGTCGGGTCGGGATCAATAGCCACAAACAGTCTATATAGTCCGTACATAATACCGAAAGCGATAATGTAAGAGATAACTACGAATGCGACTTGAACCGTCATTTTGTCCATAGATTCGCTCATAGGTATTTCGTCTTTCGGTGAAACAGATTCGTCTTTGCAGTCCTCAGCGTTTTCGTGACTGCCACCGACTACCAATTTGCCGCGCTTACGCATTCCTGCAAAATATACGCAGCCGCCGATAGAAGCGGTAATAAAGCCCATTGCGGCTATGGTTAAGCCGAAACTCGCTCCGTTTGTAAAGCCCAGGTTTTCATAAATTTGTCCCCAGTTAAACGCTTGTCCAGGTCCTTGTCCGTAGCCCATAGGCAGTATCAAGCCGCTTGCGGGGAAAATGTTGGCGATAACGAAAGAAAGTCCCAAGGTAACCGCCAAACCGACGATACCTTGAATCAGGTAAGCACCGACAACGCTTAGTCCGCTGTCCATTATTTCGCCGTTACGTTTTTTCTTTTCTTTTTTGTCGCCGCTTGACTTCAGAGCAAGAGCTACAAATCCCAAACCAAGACCGTGATAAGTCAAGTATTCCAGCGTCAGGTCGTTAAACATTGAAACCCCAGCGATACTCTTGTAAATCACGTCGGCGATAAGCACTAAAAAACCGCCGAGTAAAGCGGAGGGAATCATAAGCTTACGCAAAAAAGGTATGTATCTTCGCATAAGATTAGCCAAAAGCATTGCCGCAAGCAAGATAGCTAACGTCAGTAAAAAAGACCATACTCCCGAGTCCCAAAAATTAAACATAAATAACTCCTTTAAAAAAAATTTGGCTTATATCGTTTCACAATCCTAAAAACTCTTCTTTGTCCGCATCAGCAATCTGCGCGTTTTTGTAATGATAGAAAAACTGAACATATTTTAACGCGTTAAATCTGGGCGTGGGCATCAAGAAATAATTATTACGCTCGTTGTCGGAAATCTCAAGCTTATTTCTGCCGCAAACGGCCATAGCTGAAATATCGTTAAGGGAAATAGTGACGGAACCGAAATCGTCTATTATTTCCAGTCTGTCAACGTACATTTTTACGGTCGTGCGTTTAGAAACTCTGTATTTGCGTTTATGAAAAATCTCGTCTTTCATAACCCTTATATTATCTGTAAAAAGCGGCTCGTCGCCCAAAGCTTCGTAATCAAAATTTTTCACAAACTCTTTTTGATAATCGTACCAGTCTTTGACCGTTTCAAATTCGCCCGTTGAAAACCGCAAATCCTCTCCGTATACCGCGGAATAACCGCATTTGGTGCAAGTCATCGTATCGCCTTTACTGACAAAATGCGTTAGACCGCATTTGGGGCAAACATATATGCAGCACTCCATATATTCCGCGCGTTCTTTGGATAAAAACTTTTTATTTAACGTTCTGTCGTCAACATAAAGCTCTTTGGTTATAAGCTCGTAAAATTCGTCATTAGAATAATCTTTGTATTCTTCATAACTCATTTCTCTTACGACTGCCCCGTATATATTACCTTTGCGCGATTTATTCGCCCATCTGGGACGCACGCCGTAACCGCCCTTGACATTAACAAATAACACGGGGATTTTGAGCATTTTTATATATTTCACAACTGAAGGAGCTATATATTCCGTCGTTCCCGAAAAAGTCAGATTGCCTTCGGGAAACAGCCCGATGCAGCCGCCTTCTTTGGCGACCTGCATACTGTCTCTTATCGTTTGTATGTCTTTTGCCACTTTGTTTTTGGGTATCGGAGCGACGAGATATTTGATAAGCTTGGAAGCGAATCCCATAGAAAAAAGGTCGTCTCTCGCCACAAAATAAAGAGGTCTGTTAAAAATAAGCGAAATCAAAAACTGGTCGGATTTTGCCTGATGATTACTTAATATCAGATAAGGCTTTCCTTTGGGGAGTTTGTATCGTTTACAGTAAAAGCCGTACTGTTTTTTCATTGCCACCCTAAAAAAAGGTCTAAGCAAGCCAAAAACCACGCTGTGTCTCAATTTAACCCATTTTTTAGTCATTTGTTTCCCCCTTAAGATAAATAAAATTATACAATTTTAAAATGTGTTTTTCAATACATATTTAGCAAAAAACCGTTTTTGAGATGTGTATTAGGTTATTTTTAACAAAAATACCGAGAAAATTTCTCGGTATTAAAATTTATTCTAGGTTTATTTTACGGTAACAAGTTCGTATTCTTGCGTGCCAAGCCCGATTTTTTCAGCGTGCGAAAGACATGATTTCCATTCGCTGTTAACGTTGCAGTTTTTAAAATGGTCGTGAAAATCTTCGTGACTGTGAAGTTTGTCCGTTATCTGGCTGTTTGGAATAAGAGCTTCCGCATTTACAGCGTCGGCGCAGGCGCGGTCAATAGCCACGGGGTCGACGGAAGCGAACATACCGATATCCTGCACGATAGGCACGTCGTTGTAACTGCGACAGTCGCACAGCGGCGAAACGTCAATAACTATACTGATGTGAAAATTAGGCTTGTCCTGCACTACCGCTTGAGCGTACTCCGCCATTTTTTTGTTCAATGACAGCACCGAGTTGTAGTTGGAATTATATATGGCGTCGAAATTGCATTCGCCTATACAGCGACCGCATCCCACGCATCTGTTGTGGTCTATTTCCGCAACGCCTTCGTTAAATTTTATCGCCGAATGAGCGCACGCTCTAAGACATCTACGGCAGCCTCTGCATTTTTCTTTTTTTACAGTCGGTTTGCCTTCGCAATGCATTTCCATTTTGCCCGCTCTGCTTCCGCATCCCATACCCAGGTTTTTTATCGCGCCGCCAAAACCAGCTGTTTCGTGACCTTTGAAATGATTTAGCGAAATAATAATATCGGCGTCAGCTATAGCTTTGCCTATCTTCGCTTCTTTCACTACCTCGCCGTTTTTTACGGGAATCAACGCCTCGTCCGTTCCTTTCAGCCCATCGGCGATAATCAGGTGACAGTTTGTCGACACAGTCGAAAAACCGTTTTCCATTGCGCCCGTAAGGTGATCCAAAGCGTTTTTGCGTCTGCCTGTATAAAGAGTGTTGCAGTCTGTCAAAAAAGGTTTTCCGCCTTTTTCGATAACCATATCGGCAACGACTTTTGCCCAATTAGGACGCAAAAAAGATAAATTGCCTGGTTCGCCAAAATGAATTTTTATAGCGACGAATTTGTCTTTAAAATCGATATCGTTAAATCCCGAAGCCGTTAATAATTTTTTTAATTTCATCGGCAAACCGCCCGCGGCAGCCGAACGCATATCAGAAAAAAATACTTTTGAAGCCATTTAACCAAAAATTCTCCTTTGTTTACTGTAATTGAGTTTAACACAAAATTTCACCTTTGACAACACGCGCCGCAAACAAAAATCAACCTTGCATTTTTTCACCTTGATATTTTTGTCAAAAGTCATGCTATCAAATACCTTTATGAAAAATAATTTTTAAGACAGATAAAAATTAGTAAAAAGAAAAACGCCGATATTTTATACCGACGCTTTCTTTGTAAGGTTATATATTTATTATAATTCAAGTTTCAAATCGTTTTCTTTAATCCAGCCGCGTTTACGCAATAACAGCGAAGTTCCCCACGAAATCAAAGCGGGCAGAATGAACATCAGTAACGCTATTCCCAGCCACATTTGCCATGACGGTATCACGCCGGAGCTTGCGTCTATTACGCCGAAAACACCCACCAGTCCGCTTGTGCCCATGCCGCCGCCTGACGCGTTACAACGCAGTTGAAACAGCGTTGTCGCCATAGGTCCGCAGATAGCCGACGCTATAATGGGAGGCAAAAAGATTTTCGGGTTTTTCATAATATTGGGTATTTGCAGCATGCTCGTTCCCAATCCTTGCGAGATAAGACCGCCCCAGCGGTTTTCACGGAAACTCATAACCGCAAATCCTACCATCTGACAAGCGCAGCCCACTACCGCAGCCCCGCCCGCAAGAAGCATTACGTCGCTCGTGCTGCCCGCGGCAAGCGAAATCCATATAGCGGCGCTGCTTGTCGGCATCGTGAGCAAGATACCCATAGTAACGGCGATAACGATACCCATAATAAACGGCACAATAGCTGTGGATATTTCAATAAATTTGCCGATAACAGCCACAAGCCATATAGCGGGGATTGCCAAAAAGATATTTGCAAAAGAGATAATAAGGATTGACAAAGGCACTACGATTATGTCGAGTTTTGTTTTGCCGTAAATAAGCATGGTCAGTTCCAAAGCGAATAGCGTCGCAACATACGCCCCGATAGGATTGCCTGGAACGCCGAATTTTATCGCTAAAACAGCGTCCGTCATACCGCTCAGAGTAAACGTTCCGCTGACCATAGCTCTATATGCTATATCGGGTAAATACGCGCCTACGATACCAGCGACAGCGCAGCCGAATAACACCAGGTTAGGAGCTTTGAGATACTTCGCTATACCCACGCCGATACCCGCGCCCATAAGCATACTCGCGATATTGCCAAGCAGAATGATAACCGAGCCTACTCCCGTATCCGCGCCGATAAGCGTGCCTATTTGCTTGAAAATCGTTCCAGCGATAAGTGTGACAAAAAGTCCTTGCGCCATACCCGAAAAGGCGTCGATAAACCAGCGTTTTGACAGTTTTTTTACGGTGTCTTTAAAAGTAAGTTTTTCTTTTGCTTCACCGTTATTTTTTATATTCTCTTCCATTTTTTCATTCCCTCAAATATTTTAATAATTTATTCTTGTTTTAGTCTTTTTATTTTACTTTTTCAATATCGGGCAAAACGCTTTTTATCGCTTTTTCCACGGCTCCAGCGGTAAACGGATTTGTCAGTCCCGACATTTTTAATAAATTTAAGTATGTATCGTTACCGCCCGCTCTGCAAAGGGTAACGTAATCTTTCCACGCAGATTTATGGTCGGCTTTATCTTTGCCGTAAAATTCGTACGCCGATATTTGCGCCAAAGCGTAGTCGATATAATAAAACGGATAAAGGAAGACGTGTTGTTTTTGCATCCAAAAACCGCCTTTAGACAAAAACTCGTCTCCGTCGTAATCACGCCAAGGCATATATTTACTCTCGATTTTTTTCCATACGGCAAGTCTGTCTGCGCTGGTCATTTTTGGATTATGAAAAACTTCATGTTGGAATTCGTCCACCGCAGCCATATAAGGCAGCCCCATGAGTCTATCCGCAATGAGCGCATATATCGCTTTGTCGGCGTTATCTGCGAAAAATTCGTTCGCGTAAGGTATTGTAAAGTGCTCCATAGCGATAGAATGGATTTCGCAGACTTCCATTGTCGCGTCGACAGTTTCGCTAATCATATTATTGCGCATAGACAAATAAAAATTAAAACAATGTCCCGCTTCGTGCGTCAAAACGCGGTGATCCGCGCCCGTTCCGTTAAAGTTGGAAAAAATAAACGGCGCGCCGTAATTGGGCAATACCGAGCAGTAGCCGCCCATGTGTTTGTTGGGTTTTGTTTCAAGGTCGAATAATCCGTGCTCAACCATAAAATCGAAAAACTCGCCCGATTCAGCCGAAATATCGCGGTACATCTTTTGAGTTTTTTCAATAAGCTCTTCCGTCGTGCCGATAGGATTTGCGTTACCGTCGGGAAACATAATTTTTTCGTCGTAATAACGCAGCTTTTCAATGCCGAGTCTCTCCGCTTGACTCTTAGCCAGTTTCTCCGCCAAAGGGGTAATAACTTTTAATATCTGTTCGCGAAAAGCCGCAACGTCTTTTTCATTGTAGTCAAAACGATGACGGACAAGATATATCATATCTATGTAGCTGTTAAATCCCAAACGTTTTGCCATTTTAGAGCGGATATTAATTAGTTGTCGATACATGTCATCTAATTTTTCCGAAATATTTTCGTACATTTTCGACCACTCTTGCATAGCTCTTTTTCTGATATCGCGGTCCTGGCTTTCCATAAGTTTTAACAATCCGTAGAAATTACATTTTTTCCCGTCGAACATACAAGACTGCGTAGCTACGAGTTTTGAATAATCCATTGTCAGTTTGGTTTCTTTCATTCCCAAAAAGATATTTTTTACCGACGTCGTTTTATTGTCCGCTTCAAGTTGCTTGAAAAATATCTCGCCGTATTTAATGGAAAATTCCTTTCTGAAAGGAGTGTTGAGTATCGCTTTGTAGGCTTTTTTTGTCACAAACGTAAACAACGCTATATTTTTGTAAAAATATTTCATTTCCGCTTCATAAAACTTATCAGCGGTATTTATGTGCTGTCTGATTTGACACAAATTTCCGTTAGTTGCCATATCGTTTCTTATTTGCTCGATTTTCATCAATGCGTCGTCCGCAGTCTGAAAATCGTTTGCGTTTTCAAAAGATTTTATAGCCGCAGCAAAATCTTTTTTCATTCTACCAAAATCAATTCTTTTGAATTCGATTTCGGAAAATTTGCCGAATTGTTGAAATTCCATTTTCACACACTCCTTAAAATATACTTGGTGGCATAATTGTACCAAATTAAAAAATCCTTTGCAACAACGGGCAACGAATAGTTGACAAAATTTGGTCAATAAAATGGATTTTAAAATTTTTTTTGCCGTTTTTGAACAATACTCAAAAAAATTGACAAAATTTTCTAATAGTGGCATACTTATCGGGTAAAAAATAAACTTTATGATAAGAAAAAATTTTAGAAAACTTAGTAATTACCAAATTATCGCTATAGCGTATTTGTTGGTTATATTGACGGGCGCGGCGGTTTTGTCCCTGCCCATCTCTTCAAAAACGGGCGGTTTTACCGACTTTTTTGACGCGCTTTTCACGTCCACAAGCGCGACTTGCGTGACGGGACTTGTCGTATACGACACGTTTACGCATTGGAGCGGTTTTGGTCAAGCGATAATACTTTTGCTTATCCAAATCGGCGGTATGGGATTTATGACGATTACGACTTTATTTATATTGTTTGTGAAGCGTCATCTTACTCTGTCGGAAAAAACGCTTTTCGCGCAATCCGCTTCGGCTATGAACCTTGGCATCGTGGGCGTTTTGATAAAGCAAATAGCTCTCGGCACGCTGATATTTGAAGCTACCGGCGCGGCATTACTTTCCATCAGATTTATTCCCGTTTTCGGTTGGGGACAAGGTATTTGGGCGGCTGTATTCCATTCCGTTTCAGCTTTTTGCAACGCGGGCTTCGATATAATGGGCGGACTTGGAGAGTTTTCGTCGTTGGCGTATTTTTCGGGCGATGTCCTTGTGAACCTTGTTATTATGTGCCTTATCGTTATCGGCGGACTTGGATTTTTGGTTTGGGGAGATATTATGCGCAGCAAGTTCCGAATTAAAAGGTTTTCGCTGCATACCACGATAGTTATTTGGACAACGTTAATATTAATACTGACTGGCGCGGCTTTGTACTTCGGTTTTGAATACAACGGCGCAATGACTGGAATGAGCTTTGGACAAAAAATAATGGCGGCGTTTTTCCAATCCATTACTCCGCGTACGGCAGGCTTCAGCACGCTAAATCAAGCCGCTCTTTCCGACAGTTCAAAGCTGCTTACTATTACGCTGATGCTTATCGGCGGCTCGTCAGGTTCTACCGCAGGCGGTATCAAGACCACTACTTTTGCCGTTGTTTTATTAACGATAAAAAGCATAATACAAAGAAAACGCTCAGTCAACGCGGGAAAAAGACGGCTTGCGGAAACTACAGTTTACGAAGCGTCGTCGATATTTTTCCTTTATTTATTCGTCGTAGTTATCGCCACGATAACGCTTTGCGCAATTGAGCCGTATACCTTGACGCAAATTATGTTTGAAATAGTTTCGGCTATCGGCACGGTCGGACTGTCGACGGGTATCACCCCGACGCTCACCGTTGCTTCAAAAGCCATTATCATACTGCTTATGTACGGGGGCAGAGTAGGCGTGCTGTCGTTTGCAATGATATTCGCAAACAAAAAACCTTCGCCGCCGATTGAACGCCCCGTTGAAAAAATTATCGTAGGCTAGTAAAAAATTACCGCAAGTTTAAAAGGAGATACTCATAATGAAATCCGTTTTAGTTATAGGAATGGGAAAATTTGGAAAATTCCTCGCCACAAAATTGCAGGAACTAGACAATGACGTTATGGTCATAGACAAAGATGAAGCCATAATCGAAGATATCGCTTCCCGTTTTGCCAACGCGCAAATTGGCGATTGCACCAACCCCGACGTTTTGCGCGCTCTCGGCGTTGACGAATTTGACGTATGTTTTGTCGCTTTTGACGAAAATTTTCAATCGTCGCTTGAAATCACTTCCCTTTTGTCAGAGATGGGCGCGAAAAAAATCGTATCCATGGCAAGCCGCGAAACGCAAGCGAAGTTTTTGCTTCAAGTAGGCGCGAGCGAAGTCGTTTATCCCGAAAAAGACATAGCCGAAACTCTCGCCGTAAAATACAGCTCTTCAAATATATTCGATTATTTTCCGCTTACCGATGAATATTCTATCGTGGAAATTCCTATTCTCCCCGAATGGACAGGCAAAACGATAGCGAAAGTCGACGTCAGAAAAAATCACAACCTTAATATTTTGGCGATAAAAAATAACGGCGAATTATTGCCGTCACCAAATCCCGACTACTGTTTTTTGCCTGACGACCATATCATAGTTCTCGGCAATCAAAACGAAGTTCTCGCTATCGCTTCAAAAACTGAGAAATAAAATCTAACAGAATTTAAAAATTTTGTATTAAATTGTCTGTAAAATTGTTGTTCGAAAATATAACATAAAAGAAATTTTAAGTAAGCTAAAACCCCGCATAATTGCGGGATTTATTTTATTTTAGTTAATAAAAAATCGTAAAGCTTTATATATTGTTTTCATATAATAAAAGCAGGAGGAAATAATATATGATTGCGGCTACTTCGTCAATAACGGTAATAGTGTACACTCTTATCGAAATATTGAAGTATTTTACCAAAAATAACGAAAAATTCAAAGTTTTTATACCGATTATCGCAGGCGTTTTGGGAGCAGCTATCGCGACAGCGGTATATTTTATATCGCCGTCATTGATGGGCTTCAAAAACCTGTTTGACGCGTTGGTAGTAGGGCTGGTGAGCGGACTGGCTGCTACGGGTACCAACCAGATTTTTAAACAGCTAACTAACGGCAATTAAACCGTGACCAACCCGGTGTCGGTAAGACGGTAAACGGTATCGCAGACTTCGTCAATAAATTTTCTATCGTGCGAAACGCTGATTATCGCGCCGGGAAACTTTGACAAAACGCGGCGTATCGAAGGGTTTGTAATCGGGGAAAAATTGCGCGTCGGCTCGTCCAGTATCATTACTTCACAATCAGATAAAGCCATTTTGAGATAAAGTAACTTTGCTTTTTGTCCGCCCGAAAGTCCGCTAACTGGTCGGCACATCTCATCCGCGCGGTATTTCATACATCCTAGATACGTCCGCGCTTTTGTAGTTCCTTCCTTAGTGCCGTCGGTCAAAAAGTCTATCGGGGTAGCCGTAGGGTCCAGTTCGTCAAAATAATTTTGCGGCATATACGCGACCTTAAAAACTCCGCTATCTTTTATACTTTCATAGATTTTTTTTATAAGAGTAGTCTTGCCTATTCCGTTATTGCCCGTGATACAAATTTTTTTCGGACCGACAATTTTCAGATTTATGTTTTTTGACAGCGTTTTATCGTATATTTTCAGCTCGTACAAAGAAAAATCCAGGACTACTTTTCCGTTGGGAATACTCGCACCGTAACAGTCGGTCGTTACCGCTTCTTCAAAGTCGGGAAACTCGGCAAGGTTTCCTTTTTCTTTATCAAATCTTTTTTCCTGCGCTTTAACAGTTTTCATTTTCTTTTTGAGTAGTCTGCCCATCGTGGGCGTTCGGCTGGTGCAGTTTGCCAAATCTCTGTCTACTTTTTCATAAATTTCACGCCAGCGTCTTTGTCTTTTTTCGAAATTTTCCTTTTCTTTTTTCGCCGTCTGGGTTTGCCGCTCGATATTAAATAATCTTTCCTCAACATACGTCGAGTAATCCAGTCGGGCGACGGTCACTCTCGGCGTCGTCTTGCGCCGTAACTGCTCGATATGAATAATCATATTGGCGGTGTTTTCAATAAGCGTCTCGTCGTGCGAAACGAACATTATAGGTATATCGATGCTGTTAATAAAATCTTCCAGCCAAATGAGCGTACCGATATCTATATCGTTACTCGGCTCGTCAAGCAGCAGCAAATCACATTCACCGAAAAGTAGTTTTGCCAACTGGATTTTTACCTTTTCACCGCCCGAAAGATTTTTCACCTTAACTGGCGAATAATAAATATCTTCGTCCATTGACAGTTCCTGCGAAATCATCCGCAATTGTTTTGGCGAAATCGCAAACGGGAAGCTTGAAAAATCAAAAAACTCCGCGACAGTTTTTTCGCCCGCGTCCAGTTCCTGCGCGAGATACCCTATTTTTTCATTGGCTACGATTGCGCCGCTTATTTTTACATAAGACGAAAGTTCTTTCGCCCCATATATGACTTTTAACAAAGTCGATTTTCCGTTTCCTTCTTCGCCGATAACAACGGCTTTGTCGCCTTTAGCAAGTGAAAAAGATAAATTTTCTATCAATACCCTTCCGTCAAGCGTCTCTATATTCAAATTGTTTACGTACATATATTTACCTCCCTTATAAATAAAAAAATTGGCGCAAAATTTTACGCCAAAAGTAATAAATCTATATCTTCGATTTTTTGTTTTTTAAAAATTAGTTTAATCTATGATTTTGGCGTAACGCCGAAAATTATTAAGCGTAAAAACGCTCAATACTTAACTAGCGTAACGTATTAAATTTTCATAGATTATTCGCGCATTCCTCTTTTTTTTACCTCGTTTTTTTTGATTATTATAATATACCGTTTACGCCTTTGTCAATGCTTTTTCGTTTTTTCAATCGGATTGCCGTTGTCGTCCACCAATACAATATTTTCAAGCTGCGCTTTCATATTGCGCTTGACCGCTTCCACGTATTCTTTTCTCAGTAGTTCCTGTTCGGCTTTTTCTTCTTCCGTAAGTCCTTGCTCGCGGCTTTTTTTCGCCAAAAAATTTATTCTTTCAGTATTTACCATTATTCTTTCCTCTTATATTAGCAAAATTATTTCAGTTGAGTATTGCCCATTCCCACGGCTACAGTTTCGACTGACGCTTCCTTGGAATCAGTTTTGAAAATTCTGTTCCATTTCATTATAACAAAATACAAGCCAAACATCAAGGCTGTAATAATCCAGGAAATCGGATGCACGAAGAACAGCATAAACGGAGTGTTAAAGTGCGGCAAAACCAAATAAAGCCATATTATTCTAACAACCAAAATTCCCGAAAAACTAATGATTGCGGAAACGACCGTTCTACCTATGCCGCGCAACGTTCCCGACAATACTTCCGCCAGTCCAAAGACAGTGTATATAGGAATAACCAAAAACATTATTTGACGACCGTATTCAATTACCTGCGGGTTAGTATTAAATAAAGACAAAACCTGGTTCGCAAACAAAAGCAGCGGTACAGCCATAACGCAGGATGTGATTTCCGCCATAAGTATCGTTCTGTACATACCTTTTTTTACTCGGTCGTAGTTTTTCGCGCCGTAGTTTTGCCCTACGAAAGTATTGACCGCGCTGCCGAAAGCCGATACGGGAGCAAAAGCGAATACGTCTATTTTGTTTGCTGCAACCCAGCCCGCCATTACGAGCGAGCCGTAGCCGTTCAAACTCACTTGTATCAGTAGATTCGCTATCGAATACATACTGGTCTGAATACCCACAGGCAGACCTATCTTGAAAACTTTGCCCAAAATAATTTTATCAAATTTTAGACGTTTCAGCGTTAGTCTATGCGGACCTTTAGCGACAAATAGATGAATGATTACGCAAATCGCGGACACGGCGTTTGAGATAACCGTAGCCCAAGCCGCACCAACTATACCGTAGCCCAAACCCGCGACAAACCATAAATCAAGACCGATATTAATTAAGCTTCCAGCCAGTAAATATATAAACGGCATAAGCGAGTTTCCCGTCGCGCGCAATATGCCCGCGCCTATGTTATAAATGACGACCGCCAGTACGCCCACAAAATAAACTTTTAAATAATCGGTGGAAAGCTCGAGTACGTCGGCGGGAGTGTTAATAAGCATTAAAATAGGTTTTGCAAAGAAAAATCCTATCGCCGTTAAAAATATGCCGCTGATGAACGCGAAAAGCATTATCGTGTGCGTCGCTTTGCTTACGTTTTCGCTGTCTTTCGCGCCGTAATACTGCGCGACGATGACGCCGCCGCCTACACCTATGCCCAAAAATAAACAAAGCAGCACGTTAATTAACGCGCTGTTTGCTCCTACCGCAGCCAAAGCTTCGTATCCTATGTATGTGCCTACAACCGCGCTGTCGACAGCAGTATAAAACTGAGTAAACATATTACTCAGCATTATAGGAATTGCAAAGAGTAGTATTTTTTTCCAAATACTACCCTCTGTCAAATTATCTTTTATCTCTGACCTAATTAAAGGCGAGTCTTTACTTTTGTCCATCAACTTTAATATAATAACACGCTCTTTTATTGTCAAGCGAATGAATACTTTTACTTAATCCGAAATAATTACCATATTTTTTTATCTTACAAAATTTAATTTTTTAAGTATAAATATTTTTATATATAAAAAAATCCGAACTTAATTCGGACTTTTTTATTGTTTGATTTTTTAGTTAAATTTTAAAGAGCCGCAATCAAATTGCCGGCGATTGACGGGAAGAACATAAATACCACAACAACCGCAACAACTGCCAAGTAAATAAGTACAAGCAAAATTCCAGCGCCTTTAACCCAAACGAATTCTAAGCCTGTGATAGCGACAACTATCAATGCGCCCCATTGCATAACGTAACCAATAATCATATTTACGAGATCGGGTAAAAACGTGAAACTGACGTTAATATAAAACAATGCGTACGCGACAACAGTTACAAAAGCGCAAATTCCGCCGACTGCCGATAAAAATTTTCTCATTATTTCCATACTCCTTATAAAAAGTTTGACAACATTTTTGTTGTACATTGTCAATTATATAGCGTTGATGTTTCAAAGTCAATAGGGCGGCAAAATATTTAGGCTCGTTTTTTGGGTTATTGTGCGATTTTTTATCTTTTTTTTAATGAATATTTTGATTATTTTGATTATTATTTAGTAAAAACTTTTTTCTTACTCAAGCTCTTGTTTGCAAATATAAAACCATTCGCAGTCGCCGCATATTTCGCTTAACTCGTTGATAGTTTTAATTTTGCAAGCGGCTTTGTGTAAATCTTTCCATTTCGCTTTTTTAATTTCTATTCCAAGCTTTTTTATAATCAGCGAATCGTATTTATTAACTTTTTCCGCCGTAATGCATCCGTTCACGTTATTCGGACACGAACGGCAGATATCGTCCTCGCTTAATACGATATCAACGAATTGATTTGGGTTATTTTTTAGCTCGGCAACGACTTTATCCATATCGGAAACGAATTCTTTCGAGTATCCGACACTTTTGTAAAATCGAGCGCATAAAATATGGTGCGGTCTTAGCTTTATCATAACTAAGATTGTACTCTAATTCGGCGATAAGGTCAATTTTGTATAGTTATATTGTATATACAAGCTTTTTGTGGTAAAATATGGAAAAAAATAAGGAGATAAATTTTTTATGGCACAAAATATAGAAACCCCAAAGAAAAAAAGCGGTGTTGGGACATTCTTTTCGTGGTTCTTTTCCATAATAGTTATCGCCATTGTAGCGGTTTTAGTTGTAGTCATTTTTATTGCGCCCGTTTCAAAAATTAAAGCCGGCTCTTTCGATTTGGCAGCTCTGCCTCTCGGAGAATCAACAGCGGGCGAAATTTTGGGAGACTCGGATATCACCGTATTCGGATTGCTTCAAATGATGAACGACATTAAGACTGTGAGCGACAGCGACATTACATACACACCGACGGCGGCCGATAAGGCTTCGGCTGTGGCGACCCTAAAAAGTATTGTAGGTTCTGACGAGACCGATCCCGATCCTACTGAGGAGCAAATCGGACAGTTCGCTTTGTACGTGCTTTCGGGCAGTACGCCTACCGACGGAACAGGCATTCCAAAGGTGGTCACCTTTACCGATAAAGAACTTGCTTACATATTCAATCTTGCGTTAGGTCAAATAATGGATTCTTCTGAAGTCGGGGTGGAACTTAATCAGCTTGTCATAAATAATGACGGCGGCATTACCCTTTCCACGGTTATGACTTTGGATTTGACGCAGGTACTGACCAACTTGCCTTATATGACTGACCTTTTTGCGGGCTTTGAACATCTTCGTGTTTACTCGACTTACACCCTCACGGTAGCGGGAAACGTCATTGCCTCGTCGGCTACGGTTACTTTCGGATCTGTGGACGTTGAAAACTCAAAAATCATTATCAACCTGGTGCGCTCCCTTATAGGTGAAGAACTTGATTTGGAATACTTTGCTTCCACGCTTTTCACAAGTTTTGTAAATAATCTGGGCGTTGTCGGCGCAAGCGTCGGCGATCCTGGCGCGGACGGAATTACCACTCATTCCGTTTCAATAATAGTCGCAAACACGTTGGTATCATAAATTTTTTGTAAAACCAATCAAAAACCCCCGTTTTTATAACGAGGGTTTTTATTATACAATTTTATGAAGTATAATTTTTTAACAAAAAAGTATCTGTAATCGCAAAGCGTTATATATTCCAAGGTAGAATTATATTTATCCCGCCAATAAAGGCGTCTTAAAAACAATGAAAAAACCCCTTATAAGGGGTTTTGTTTTATGTGTCCGAAAGATAGGGTTATTATTTATTTTTGCATTCTTTCAATCAAGTAAGGAATACATTTTTCAAACTTAACACCGTACCAATGATTTTCTTTGTCGGGCAAAGTGACCTCGATACATTTTACGACGTAATCCACAGCCAAAGCCGCCGCTTGTTCTATGGTTTTGCCTTGCATAAGCGCGCCAACAAAACTGCTTGCGTAAACGTCGCCCGTGCCGTGCGTTGCCCCGGGTATTTTATCGCGGAAATAATACGAAACTTTGTCGGCTGCGGAATCATAAATCGCAACGCCCAGTTTTTTGGGATCAAAACTTACGCCCGTCAAGACGACTTTTTTCGCGCCAAGTTTAGACAGTCTGCGTAAAAGCCCAAGGAGCCATTCTTCGCTGTAGCCGCTTTCAACATAAGGCTCGTCAAGTAAATATGCCGCTTCTGTTAAGTTTGGTAAAATAACGTCGGCGTGAGAGCAGAGTTTTGCCATTTCTTTCGCAAAATCCTTGTCAAAGCCTGTGTAAAGTTTGCCTTTGTCGCCCATTACCGGATCGATAATTATTTGGCAGCCGTTTTTTCCGAACACTCTGAATATATCCGTAATGTATTCAAGCTGTTTTTTGCTTCCGATATAGCCAGTATAAATGGCGTCGAACTCCACCTTTTCTTTTTGCCAATGGCTCGATATAGCGGGGATTTCTTCGGTAAGGTCTTTAAAAGTAAATCCGCTAAAACCGCCCGTGTGCGTGGAAAGAACAGCCGAAGGAATAATGCAGGTTTCTATTCCCATAGCCGAAATAATAGGCAAAGCAACAGTCAAAGAACATTGTCCCAAACATGAGACGTCTTGAATAGTCAAAACTCTTTTTTCTTTCATTTTAAAAATTCCTCGATATTTTTTTGTTTTTCGTTTTGAAGTATAACCGCAAAACTAAACCCGTGTCAAGCAAACAATTTACGCGTTACCAAGAAAAAAATCTATATTTTATTCATCCGTTTCTGTAAATCGCTTTTCCTGATTTTTTGGCGGTTTTGCCCCGAGTATGGAATAATAACGGCATTCTATATTTGCGTTGTAAATTTTTCGGTTCTTGTCGGCGCGTTTACCAAAAACTCGTTCAAAATTCGGGTATGACGTCAGTATATAAAAACTCCAATCGGGCAATTTTTTATATAGACTGCCCAAATCTTTGTACAAAACTTCAACCTCTTTACGGGTATTAAGTCTTTCGCCGTAAGGCGGATTAGATATCACTATTCCGTACCGCTGTTTAGAGCTGAACTGCCGCATATCTGCAGTTTGAAAATGGATTTTTTCTTCCACGCCCGCAAGTTTTGCGTGATATCGGGCTATCGAAACGGCGTTTTTATCTATATCAAAACCGCTGATAAATACTTTTTTGTCGCGCTTAATGTTATCGTAACCCTCTTCGCGCGCGAGTTTGTCATAACTATTGTCAATATTCCAAAAATTGTAATCGAATTGACGGTCAATACCGACAGGTTTATTGATAGCGCGTAGGCACGCTTCAATAGGTATCGTGCCGCTGCCGCAGAATAAATCCGCCAGATATTTATCGGGATTATATACAGATAAGTCTATCAAAGCCGCCGCCGTCGTTTCTTTTAGCGGCGCGGTGTAGGCGAGTTTTCTGTAACCCCTTTTATGAAGTCCGTCACCCGTCGTGTCGAGAGTCAAGGTCGCCTTGTCCTTGTATAATGATATTTCTATCATATATCTGGCGCCGCTTTCGTCGAGAGTATTGCGGTATACTTTTGTCAGTTTGTCGACGATAGCTTTTTTTAATACGCTGCACAGCGATTTTTGCGCAAAAAGCGCGCTGTCAACGCTTTTCGCATAAGTCAATATTCTCGCATTATTAGGCAGAAAATTTTGCCAGTCGTACGCGTACGCGTTTTCATAAACCTGGTCAAAAGTAACCGCGTCAAACTCCGCGAGCGAAATAAGCACTCTTTCGCCGCAAGAGAGATTTATATTAAGTTTGGCTATATCGCTCAACTGTCCGTTAACGCCGATACGCCCGTTTATCGCTTTCGTTTCGGGATAGCCCAGACGGCTAAGCTCGCGCTTAACGACCGCCTCCACCCCGAACGCCGCGGGTATTAATAATTCCATAAAAAAATTGTATCACAGATTTGACAAAAAAGAAAAGCAAACGTTTTACTAATTTTATCGAATCAGTAAAATAAAAATCCCCGTAACAATAGTTTCGGGGATTTTTTGATTTTGTCTCAAAATTAAGTTAGATTTGATTAACGCTTACGAAAGTTTAGCAAATAAATTTGTCAAGCATAGAGTTAAACCAGTCTTTCATTTTTGCCGCTTCAAAATGCTTGTCCGTAATGTGGTAATCGTTTACCATGCCGTAATAAAAACCAAAAATCATAACCATCGCTTCGTTTGCGCTTATTTTTTGCAAAACCGACAAAGGTCTGTTTTTGTTTTCTATCGTAAGGTTTTCAGCGATAGTTTTTTCCAAAACGGCTCCGCCTTCTACTGCGCCGCGTTGTGTAACATAACTCGTGGTAAGTTTTGACATAACTACCGGATATGAGCAAGTGTCGTCGATAAGTTTACCGAACACGCTTTTTATCAAAGCCAGACCTTGTAAATTGCAGTTTGCGCAATGGTTAATAAGATTGTTTATTTCTGTCGAGCATAGAGCTATAAGTAGGTCATTGCCGCTCGGGAAGTGATTGAATACTGTTGTACGGCAAACGTTAGCATGTTCAGCGATATCGTCAAACGTTACTCCCTCAATACCCCTTTGTTCAAACAATACTCTCGCGGAATGCGTCAATAGTTTGAACGTTCTTTGTTTTTTTGATAATTTTTCCATATTCTTCACCCTTTTACTAAAAAAATTATTAATATTTTTTAATTATTTTTTTATATTAAAAATTTAACACCATTTACTTCTTTCGTCAAGCAAATCACTTGTTAATTGCACCTTTTCAACAATTTTTTTCGAAAATAAATCACGTTTTTCGTAAAATTTGTATTTCAGTACAATTTTTGTAAAATTTAAAATTTATTTTTTTCGAGATTTATATAGAGTTCGTTAATATCTTGATTATTCCGTTAATTCAATTTTGCCCGATTTTCACTATTTTTAAAGCATAAATATTCGCTCTACCTATGATAAATATTATTGCCTATGCGGTTTTTGTCGTTTTTTTAATTATTGTGTCTGTTATTATATATTGTATCATAAGTATTAGTCGCCGTCTATAAAAGAGAGTTAAAATAAAATATTCTTGCTCACGCAAAAATACCAAAAAAAACTTACAAATTTACGCTTAAATGAGAAAAATTTTAAAACATTTTTAGGTTTAAAAGAATCTCCTCTCAGTTAGCCGTGAAATTAGTTAAAAGTGTTCTTACATTTCTATTCGCGTGTAATAAAGTAAAAAAGAAAAGTTTTTCGCTGCTATCGGATATCATTTAATTAGTAATTAAACCGCTTTTTATAAGAAATAAAAATATACATTATCGAAAAAAATTTTTGATTTTCGGCTGATTAAAATCAGTTTTTTCATATCTATTTTATTTCTACAAATTTCATTTCCGCCACAACGTTTGTCTCGCCGTTAACTTCGGATTTTACGTAATATTTAACTATTTCATTTTCGATTATTTTGTCGCTGGTAAACACACTCATTTTTGAGCCAAGTTTTGCTTCTCCTACAAAATGAAGACTCATCGAAATGATTCTAAGGTTAGATATTCCAGGTATAAAATTAGCCAAGATATCAGGGTAATTAGTATTATTAATATGACCATTTAAGTCGGTATCAAAGTAGCTGACAGTCCGCTCGCCACGTAAATGTAGCTCAACTTCGTCAGGCACGCGCGCCTTGCAGTCAAAAATTTTTTCCAATGCTGGCTCTTCGTGATAGTTAGCAAAATCCTCTCCGTTGCAACGCAGGAATTTTTTTGTATTTATATCTATTAAGGCAAAGGTCGCGCCGCCTTCCGCCAATAACTCGTTCCCGCGTTTCATTTGAAACGAACGCAAAAAACTAACACCCTTATTTGTCGGCCAAGTTACGACTTCTACCTTGTCATATTGAAAAATTTCTCGATAAATTTCTATATTCATTCTGCTCAAAATAAAGTTTTTGCCTTGATTGTACAAATCAATATAGCTAGGTTTTGCGTCGTGCATATGGCGGTTTGCCGTTTCCTGCATATACCGCATAATAATGGAAGGTTTTACACAAAAATTTTTATCTATATCATGCGACATAATTTCGTAATACTGTGAGTAACTCATAAATTAATTTTCCTTAAAAAATATTTTTTATCGCTGTTTTCATAGCTAAGCAAACCACTGAAAGCTCCATCGAAGGCGGAACGGGTTTTTTGCCGATGGCTTGTTCCGTGCAGTACGGTATATGTATAAACCCGCCCAATACAGCCGTGCCAAAAGTTTTTTGCAGCAAATTGTACATCAAATAATTGCAGACGAACGCGCCTGCGGTCAATGACATTGAACACGGAATGCCCGCTTTGTTAATAGCGTCTACTATTTTTTCAGTCGGAATGGTGGCGAAATACGCCGCGTTGCCGCTATTGTCTATCGTATTATTTTCGATAACGTTATTTTCGTCGTACCCTTCAGCCAAAGCGTAATTGACGGCAATTTTCTCTACGGTAATATTAGGTCTGCCGCCTGCTTGTCCAAAGCATATCACGGCGTCGGGTTTATGTTTAGCTAATAATCGCAGTAATTCGTCTTTACTTACTCCAAATTCGGTCGTTATTTGCGCTTTTATTATCTCGATATCGTCGATTCGGTCGGGCAGCATATTGATGGCTTCATAAGAAGGATTTACGCTTTCGCCCATAAACGGCGTAAAACCTGTAACCAGCACTTTTTTCATTTTTTCTCCCCTTGTTCGTCACCATGATTTATCTTATTTTTTATTTTTCGAATTGTAAGCATCTAACTAAAATTTTTATTTTCTTAATTCATAGGTAAAGCCTTTATTCCTTAGTTGCTTTTTTCTTTTTGACAAATTTTTGCGCTAATTTTGCGATAAAATTTTCTATTTTTTCTTGATAAACAAAGCTAAGTATCAAAGCGGTGATAACGGCGGCTACTATAAACGCCCACAAAATCAGCCAATATCCCGAAAACGGTATCAGATAGCCGCTGCCAAAATAACATGTGCATACGATAGCCAGCGGACGTGTGATAAGGTTGGTTACAATAAAGAAACGGTAAGACATATCGGTCAGACCCGCCACCATACACAAAACGTCGTCGGGGAAAAACGGAAATAGCATCATCAAAAAGAAAACGTATTTGCCTTTGCCTAGTTGCGTCTGCCATTTTATCGTTTGTTCCTCTCCGATAATCCATGACACGATTTTTCGTCCTAATTTTCGTCCGATATAAAAAGCCGCAACCGCGCCCAACATTTGCGCGACAATACTTATAAGAGTGGTTTGCCACGGTCCGAAAACAAGCGTGCCCGCTACTGTCGTCAAAAAAGCGGGAATAGGTACGATAGTTACTTGAGCAAATTGTATAAAGAAAAAAATCAAATAACTATATACACCGCCTTTTAAAATAAAGTTTTTTATATCTTCAGCGGAGTCAAAAGCATCAAGCGCGCCTGTGTGTTTTAGTATAAAATATGCCGAAATAAGCACAACAGCCGTCACCATGATAGCGATAATCAATCTTTTTATTTTTTGGTTCATCAAAAATCCCCAGTTATAATTTTTAAATAAATTTACCGATAAATTATCGTATAAATTTTTAACTCCCGATATGCCGGAAAATTTGCCTTATTTTTTCAAGCCTAATCTATGGTTAAAACAATGAAAATATTTTATCGCTTTTTAATTTTTTTGATTGACGTTTTTAGTTGTTTTCAAAATTTACGTATAAATAATGCAAATAGAATTTAATCGATTTTGACTTTTTTTTGCGGAAGCTGCGAGAGTATTATCGCAAAGAACATCAGCGCGCATCCGACGATTTCACGGACGGTCATCGTTTCTTTCAAAATCAAACTTCCCGCAATCGCGGCAAAAACCGCTTCAAAGCTCATCAAAAGCGAGGCGACGGTAGGATTAAGCCCCCGTTGACCTATTATCTGCAAGGTGTAAGCTACGCCGCTTGATAGCGCGCCCGCGTAAAGTATAGGCAGCCATGCGTCTAAAATATCTCCCATCACGGGTTTTTCCAAAATCAGCATCGGGACAAAACTCAACAAAGCCGCCGTTATCAGCTGAATAAGCGAAAATCTGACGGCGTCTACTTTTGCCGCGAAATGATCTATGGTTATTATATGAAAAGAATATACGACAGCGCACAACAAAACGAGTAAATCGCCCAATGCAAGCGAAAATTCATTTTGTTTTATACACAAAAAATACAATCCAATGGTCGCTACCGTAACACTTATAATAAGCGTTAATCTTAATTTCTTTTTAAAAAAAATTCCCAAAAGCGGAACGATGACGATATACAAAGCCGTGATAAACCCCGCTTTGCCGACTGTGGTATACAGAATTCCATATTGCTGCAAAGTTGATGCCACAGCTAATATTACGCCGCAAATCACGCCGCCGATTATCATAGCTTTTCTTGACTGTTTATCTTCCGTACCCCATATCGATAATTTTTTACCCGCGGACTTGTCCATAATAATCACCGTCGGTATTAATACGGCAATCGCTACAATATATCTGGCGGTATTAAAAGTCAGCGGTTTGACATACGCCATACCCGCGCTTTGGGCAACAAAAGCCACGCCCCAAATAAGGGCCGCAAGTAAAAGTATAGAACTGTTTCGTACTTTTTTTAAATCCATAAAAAATTATCTCGCTTATCATTTTATCACAAGGTATTATGCTATGCAATCAAAACAAAAACGCCTAAGATTATGCTTAGCCGTTTTTAATTATTATTTACTTTTTTATTTAAAATTTTTAAATTTCTTTTATTCGTTTTGATACTACTCTGACGTTGTCTTCGGTGCAAACGGTAAGACAATACTTGTTGCTGTAAGCGTCCGTAACGAATTTCGGAGTAAAATTAAATTTTATCGGCAGTTTTGCAAAATCTATCGCGCCGTTGCCGAACATCGCCTTGATACCGCGTCCGTCGTATTTTACATAACATTCTTTTTCCGTCCAAACTTTTGTCAAGTAGCGTATTTGTTTTTTTGGCGGAAGCGATTTGTATAACGATTGCTCAGCGTTGGTGAGCCACTTTTCGCAGTTTAACTGCAAAATTCTTTCCGACACGACTTCAAGGTCGATACTTAATTTTTTTTGAGAAATGGCAACCGAAACAATATTGCCGCTGTGCGAAAGCGAAATAAAATGCTCTTCGTCGGGCAAAATCGGGCATCCGCTGGGTTGAAATTCGACGGACAAAAATTCTTTTTTTAATGCGTTCATTAACAAGCGATACAAACAGTAACTGCGGAGTTTGTCTTTTGCCAGTTTGTATCGGTTAATGTGTTCAGCTAATGAGTCGGAAAAATAACTCATATCAAATTCGCCGTCGTATAGACTTATGTCGTATGTAAAAAGTTGTATCTTATTCATTTTCTAAAATTTTTATAACGTCGGACGGTTGCTCGGCAAATATTTTCGCGCCGCAACTAAGCAGAGTTTCTTTACTTCTGAATCCCCACAAACAGGCTATCATCGGCAGTCCGCTGTTATGCGCGGTCATTACGTCCACTTCCGAATCGCCGACGTATATTGCGTTTTCTTTTTTTACGCCCAGTTTTTGTAATGCTAAAAACACGCCGTCGGGTGCGGGTTTTTTGTTTAAATCCGCGCTTTGCCCGATAATGACCTCGATAAGCCCGTCAAAATATATTTTACGCAAAGCATCAAGCGCCGTAACGTTTTTATTGGTGACAATCGCCATCTTATATTTATTTTTGACCGACTCAATCATTTCTTTTACGCCGTCGTAGAGTTTGGTTTTTTCATTGCAATGCGCCGCGTAATATTCTTTGAAACAATTAAAAATCTCGTCGAAATTGTCGGGACGGCAACCAAGCGCGCGCTCGGTAAGTTTTTCTAGACCGTTACCGACAAAAGACTGTATTTGCGGAACGGTATAAACGGGGTATCCGTATTTTTCCATTGTGTAGTTAATACTGTCTGTCAAGTCGTCCAGTGTGTAAAGCAGCGTTCCGTCAAGATCAAAAATCACGGCTTGAATGTCTTTCATTTTTTACCCCTTGTTTTAGTTTTTTTATTTATTTACGATTTTGTATAATCTAATTTATATCAGCTATTTTGCGTTATTGGAAAAACGGTTTTTGTTCCGCTCTTCCAGAGTCAATAAATCACCTTTTTTCCCGCATCCGCCGACATAATTTTTTGTATTGCTTTTTCCTAAAATTCTGTGACAGGGTATGACCAGCATTATCGGATTTTTATTGCACGCGTTGCCTACCGCTCGGCACGCTTTCGGTCTGTCGACGCGCTCGGCAATATCTCGGTACGTCGCTGTCTCGCCGTATGGAACTCGGCGCATTTCTTCCCACACAGCCTTGCTAAACTCCGTGCCCTCAAGTTTTATGGGAAAATCAAAATACTGCCGCTCGCCGTTAAAATACTGTTCAAACTGCTCGGCTACTATTTTTGCCGTCTCGGTTTCCGAGGATTTTTTTGATTCTTCCTTGACGCCGTAATAAATCCGCGTAACAAACTCGCCGTCTGTTACTACGCTCATTATTCCCAAAGGAGTGCCGATTAATGTAACTAGTTCCATGCTTTTATTGTAACGGCAGAATGGCTTATTGTCAATATTCTTTTAAAAAAGCGATAACTAAATATCGCCGAAAATTTTATTCTTATTTTATTACTTTTTTTAAGTAAAGGTAAAAAAAATCAATTTAAAAATCAATTAAGAAAAAAGTAAAATCAAAATTTTTAATATAAAAAAACGTCTTTACATTAAGACGTTTACGTTTGTTTTATTTTGGCAATTCGACGCAAATCAACACGCTTTCGCCCGAAATAGAATATTTTCCTTTTTCGTTCGAAATAGCGACTTCGCCTTTTTTTATTAAAGTTTCCTCATTTTTGCCCGCCGTAATATCTTCCAGCGCGTAAATAAAAAGAAAGTCTCCGCTAAAAATTACTTTTCCGCCGGAAAAAGTTATCATTTTGCCTTGCGAACCGTCTTTTATCATAAGATTTACGTCTTGTCCCGTACCTACGCAAAGCGTCTCTTCACCGCCGTCAAAAACGTCAACTTTCAACGGATCCAGCGTAACTTCTCGGCTTTGTCCGTCTTTTGTATGCGTCAAAACCAGAGTGTTATCGATGGGCGTTAAAAATCTTTTTACGTTCGGCAAAACCGTAAAAACGGTATTCTCATCCTCTATTGTTGCGGAACTTAATCTAAAAAGAAAATCGCCTTTTTGATAAGAAGCGTCGGACGGAAAAATAAACATTTCAACGGTTTTCCCGCCGTTCCAAAGAGACGTTTTAAATTTTTTTGAATCCAGTATTTCCATTTTTTTCCTTTTGCTTTTTCTTTTTAAGATTCAACAAGGCGGCGCAAATTACGAAAAAACATTTGTATTTAAATTTTTTGTAGATAACTAATATATGTATTAACTTTTTTTGAAAAAAACTTGCCAAAAACGGCAAGTTTTCTTTTAATCTTATTTTTTGTTTTTTAAAAAGAAAATTCGGCGTTCGGCCTTAGCCGTGTCCCAATCGTAATTGAAACCTTTATATTTTTTTATTTCAAAATATTTGCCGAGAATTTTTTTCCAGTCTTCCACCGAGTAGTTTACCGCTCTCAAATTACCGTCAAGTTCAAAACAGTTTTTGTCAAACTTTTTCATCTTGATTTCTTCCGCGCGTTTATCGGTAAGTTCGTAATTTAATACTATAAGTAATTCGGCATCCGGTTTTAAAATTCTCTTAAACTGTTCAAAAACAGTTTCGGCAAGGTCTGTGGGTATTACATCAAAAACGTTATTGGAAAAAGCCGCGTCAAAGCTGTCGTCAGGCAACGTTTTGAGATATGTTTGGTTACCCACTAAGAATTTTGTGTTTTCATAACAATTTAATTTTGACGTTTCTTTGGCTATTTTAACGGCGTTCATCGACTGGTCTATGCCAACGATATTCGCGTTACTATTGGCTGCGAAAAAATGTGAAGCCCAACCGTTGCCGCAACCAAAGTCCAAAATCATTTTTTTGTCGGCGCAAAAATGGGTTAAAATTTCCTGATAAATTTTGCTGCCTAAATTCCAATCAATAATTTCTTGTGCCTCTGCTTTTGAAAAGTTCTCATCCCAAAAAACCAAGGCTCTTTCGTATTGCTCCATTAAAGTCTCCTAAACTAGTAATTAATTTAATATTAGTTTTACAAAAAAAATTTGTCAATCGATTTAGATATCGACGACAAAAATTTTTTCTTCCTAACATTTATATTTCATTTTAATTTCACTATGGATTTTTTCATTCCATGTTTTCATTATTTTCGGTAGATTTTACGCTAAGCTCATTAGGTTCGGTTGGCGGTTGAATTTCGACTATATTGGGCATGTTTTTAGCGGTCGCGGCAGGAATTGTTTTTTTGCGGGCGGACGCGGTCTTTGAACGCTTAACCGTTTTTTTGGTATCCTCGGTAATATATTTTGCCCTGGTGCCGATAATTTCGCTGATTTCGTTTATCGTGACAAAAGCTCCGCTGTCAATGCTCTCGACTATCGTTTTTAGTCTTGCTATTTCAAAACGGTTTACCACGCAGTACATCATCGTTTTTTGTTTGTTTGAGTAATAGCCTTTGGATTCCAAAAGCGTAACGCTTCTACCTATGCGCGAGCTTATTTCTTTCGCTATTTGTTTTTCTTTGTCCGTAATTATTATGCAGCCTTTGGCTTTGTCAAAACCTTCAACGATAAAATCTACGGCTTTCAATCCGACGGCGTACGACACAATAGAATATAAGCCTATGACGAAATCTCCAAGCAAGAAGCAAGCCGCGCCAAATAATATAACGTTAAAAGCCATAACAAAAATACCCACGGATAAGGAAAGCTTTTTTGCGAATAAAACAGCCAAAACTTCCACGCCGTCTATCGCCCCGTTCATTTTTATTGTCAAGCCCGAGCCTATACCCGAAACGATACCGCCGAATACGGCGCAAAGGAAAATATCGTTACCTAATAGAGCGAACATTTTTTCATCAAGCTTCAAAACGAATTGAAAAACAAAAGAAAAAATAGCGTAAAAAGCTATGGCTGTAACGGAGCAAAGCACAAATTTCCACCCGAGTTTTTTCCAACCCAATAAGAAAAACGGTATATTGATTCCAAAAATAAAAACGGCAATATTTACGTTCGTAAGTTTTGCCAAAAGTATTGACAGACCCGAAATACCGCCGTCCAAGACGTTTGCGGGGTACAAAAACAAAATCACGCCGACAGCGTTAATAACGCCCGCAAAGACAAGCGTTAATATCTGCCACCAATAGATTTTCGTAGTTTGTAATTTCGCCATATATTTTCTCCCTTTATAGCCTTGATTTTATCAAAATTTTGCCAGTCCGTCAATATCGACATTTAAAAGTAAGTTAGCAATTAAAAAAGAGAAGAAAGTTTAAATTAAAAATGTCTATTTAAATAAGCGGACAAAAATTATAATCAAATATAAAATTTTATTTGCCATATTTGTTTGCTTTAACAATTAGAAAATCGCCTATAAAATGACATAAAGAAAACGCCGTTAATAAATAACGGCGTTTCTTTTAAAATATTTTATTCCGCCAAGGCGGCTTCATCAGTAATCTTAATATAAGAAACGTATTCTACAGTCGAATTTTTACTGCGCATAACCATAGTATCGTATACTTTGTCCCGCAAGTATTTTTGATTTTCTTTTACGGTTTTGCTTTCGTCGGGGAAAAACGGACCATCGACGTACACAGTAACTCTTGGACGATTACTCAAAAATCTTTTTTGAAAGGTCGACGTGAAGCAAAACACGGGTTTATTCGTTTTTGCGGGGTACTTAAAAGACACATCTTTATAGGGACGAATATTCGTGTAATACGGCCAAATATGCGCCTCGGGGTATATTGTGACGACGTCTCCCTTTTTTGCGCGTAAGTCTACCGCGTCGTTAAAGTTTTTCAACGCGCGATAATCCACAGGTATCGGCATACCGCCAAGCATCTCGACTATCGTCCCAACGACAGGTATAGACACAGCGTCGGCGTTTGCGATCAAATACGCTTTTTTCGGAAAGGCGACTAAACTCGGAGTAAAAGCGTCGCCCGCCGAAAGCGTGTGATTGCCGTAGAGAAAATATCCTTTACGCCTGTATCCGCGCAAAACTTTCGTGTTTTTTATGCTTAAACCGTATACGATTAACTGGAACAAACTCACCAGCGGTGTCGCTATGAATCTGTATAAAATAAAGGCGAAAAAATGCCAGACGGGATTTTTTTTAATATACCGATAATTAGGTTTGACGTCTTTGCGGCTTATATCTGTTCCCGCAAAATCGTCGTTAAGCTCGTCTTTGTAGTAGTACGTTTTCTTCATTTTCCACTCCGTGGATTTCTATCGCTTTGTACATCATTTTTTCCATATTTGCCATACATTCGTTTTGGTCAAAAGTGGTGGTCATATCAATATATTTGCGTTTGTACTCTTCTTTGAGTTCAGGATTTTCATACCAAAATTCTATTTTTTTCGTCAAATCCTTAACGCTGTCTTTTTTGAACAAATTGTTTTCATCCAAAGCAAATTTTCTCGTCGCGCTTTTTTCAGAGTTGCAAATAACGGGAACCAAGCCCGATACAATCGCTTCCATACAAGCTATCGCTTCGATTTCCGCTTTCGCCGTATGCACGTATAAATCGCTTCCGCGCATAAGCGATATAAGATCTTTGCGAGACAAAAATCCGAAATCAACGTCAAGTCCGTAATGCGCGGTCATTTTTTTGAGTTTGTTTTTAAGCGGTCCGTCCCCCGCGAGAAATACTTTTATATTGTTTTTATATTTGCTTGCGTTTACGGCTTTTAATAAAGTCGATGGGTCTTTTTCTTTGCTGTATCTGCCCGTGCAAACAATAGTAAATTTATCGCTAATCCGCTTGCCTTCCGACTTACGGAAAAACTCTTCGTTAACTCCGTTAGATATTACCACCGCGTTTGTTTTTGTAATGATTCCTTCAAACTCGTCGCGTATAAAAGCCGTCGGATAATGAATGACATCGCAAAAACGGAATACGGTATCGTAATATCTTTTGTATATCAGATAATTAGCCAATTTTGATTTCATTAAAAAAATGTGGGAAGTAAAGTTTTCCGCTTGGGAATGAAAGCTTGCGGTAACAGGCAGATTCCTTTCTTTCGCTATCTCCAAAGCCGCTTGCGCCATAGCAAAAGGCGTGACCAAATGCACGACATCAGCCCCGTCCATAGCGGTATTCATGATATCATAATCGGGCTTTGCAAGCAAAACCCCGTTTCTTTCTATTATTTTATTTATAATAAAACCAAAATTACGCTTGGGTACGATATAATACCCAGGTAAGTTTCTTTTATCTTCATCAGCGCAAACAACCCTTACTTCGTGACCTTTTTCTCTAAGCGAGTTAATGAGATTTGTCGCGGCGATGGTCGTGCCGTTGTTGAGCTTTCCCAATACGTCACATATTACTGTAATAATCATAATATTCTCCATTATCAAGCCATATTTGTTTATTTTAGTGTATACTGTATTAAAAAGTTTATCAATGGTTTAAATGTAGAGTGTTTTTCTACTTGTATAGAATTATTAGAGAGTTGTATTCTAAAATTTTGAGATAAAAAAATTTTAATTTTGCAGCGTTGATTTTTTGTTTTAAACAATGTATAATTAAGTAATGGAAGACAAAATAAAAGCCACCGTGGCGAATAATCTTATCGAGCTGAGAAAAAGCAAAGGATGGACGCAAGCGGACGTAGCGAAGGCTCTGAATTATTCCGATAAATCCGTTTCAAAATGGGAACACGCGGATTCGCTGCCCGACATATCTATACTTTGCGATTTAGCCGATATGTACGGCGTGACGGTCGATTATCTCACGCACGACGACGCATGCGAAAGAACGAAATACTTAAAAACAAAATCTCAAGACGACGCAAGTAACCGAGCCGTTATCGTGTCGATGTCTATTGCGGTCGTATACCTTATAGCGACAATAATTTTTGTGTATTCTATATGGAACGGAGAATTATTCTGGCAGTCCTTTATATGGGGAATGCCTGCCAGCTGTTTGGTCTTGCTCTTTATTCACCGCAGCTGGGGCGGTAAAAAAATATATAAAACGCTGCTTTTATCTATTTTTTGCTGGTCGCTGTTATTGTCAATTTATCTTCAATTTATGAATTACAGTTTGTGGCTGGTGTTTGTTCTTGGCATACCTATCCAGACAATCATCGTCTTAGACTCAAAAATCCAACGCAGAAGATAAACGCAGGATAAATTCTGAAATAAAATTCTAAAATCTATAATGATTAACTTTTGAATGACCTATAAACGTTTATCAAATTTATTTAAAAAAAGATTAAAATAAAAAAAGCCGAGCGTGAATATAGCTCGGCTTTTGTTTTATGGTGTACCCGACAGGAATTGAACCTGCAACCTTCAGAGTCGGAGTCTGAAATTCTATCCGTTGAACTACGGGTACTTAATAGCGTAACTTATTGTAATACATTTGACCGCATTTGGCAACAAAAGAGAAGCCTATGAATATATACCCTCTGCCGACTTTTGTCGAATTTAAAATTTATCTCGCTACACATTTATTTAAATCCAACTGACAAAAAACTTTCCAAGCCTATTTCAAAAAAATATTTTGCGTAATACGATTAAAGTTAAATAAAAAATCTATTGCAGCGTAATCGCATAAAAAAAGAGCGGATATATTCCGCTCTTTTCATTTTTAGTTAATTTTATCTATGCGATTTTTATTTGCTGATATATTGCGCAAGTTCGAGTACTTTTCTTGAATAACCTCTTTCGTTGTCGTACCAAGCGATAAGCTTGAAGAACGTCGGGGAAAGTTGCATACATGCTTTTGAGTCATACGTGCAAGTCGTGTAACCGATAATGTCGCTGGAAACGATTTGTTCGTCCGTATAATCAATACTCATTTTCATTTCGTTTTCTGACGCGCGTTTTACTTCCGCATGTATTTCTTCCAATGTTGTAGGTTTTTTGAGATTGCAGACAAGGTCCACTACAGAGCCGTCAAGAACGGGTATTCTGAAAGACATACCTGTGAGTTTGCCGTTGAGTTCGGGCAAAACTTTACCGACAGCTTTTGCCGCGCCTGTGGAAGCGGGGATCGAGTTATACGAAGCAGCTCTTCCCGCGCGCCAGTCTTTTGACGAAGCCATATCGACGGTTGTTTGAGTCCCGGTCATAGCGTGAATGGTGGTCATAAAGCCCGTTTCGATACCGAATTTGTTATGAATAACTTTTGCCAAAGGTGCAAGACAGTTTGTAGTGCAGCTTGCGTTGGAAACTACTGTTTCGCCTTTGTAAGATTTTTCATTAACGCCTACGATGTACATTGGAGCGTCTTCGCTGGGAGCGGTAATGATAACTTTTTTCGCTCCGCCTTGAAGGTGTTTGCCTGCCTTTTCGATAGTTTTGAATACGCCCGTGGATTCGATTAAGATATCAATACCAAGCTCTCCCCAAGGACATTGGGTAGGATCGGGATTTCCAAATACTAAAACTTTTTTGCCGTTTACGATTACGCCGTCGTTCGCCACGTCTAGCGTACCGTTAAATTTGCCGTAAACGCTGTCGTATTTCATTAAATACGCCCAATATTCAGGCTCTGTGATTTTTAAATCGTTTGTAGCGACAAGTTCCATATCGTCTCTTTCAAAAATAAGACGGGCAATAACTCTGCCGATTCTGCCAAAACCGTTAATCGCTATTCTGATAGGTTTACCCATAAATATATTCCTCCATTAATGTAAAGTTTTTGTTTTTTTATGTTTACCTTTAATTACGCTTATGTTAAAATGTCTGTGACAAGTATCTACCTTTATTTTACCGCAAAAAGATTATTTTATCTAAAACATTAATAAAGTATTAAAAAAACGATTGCGTCCACGCTTAATAGTATTATAATTCAAACGTATATTTCGGTCAAGAAAAAAGCGTTCGTTAAATAGAAGTCAAAATAAAAACAATAAAAGATTTTTTACGCTTTTCAGGAGGTTATTTTATGCCACTCGTTACAAGTAAAGAAATGTTTGCAAAAGCCTACAAAGGCGGCTACGCCATCGGCGCGTTTAACGTCAATAATATGGAGCAGATTCAAGGTATCGTTCAAGCGGGAAAAGAAACCCGTTCGCCTTTAATTCTCCAAATATCTATGGGCGCGAGAAAATATGCAAATATTGTTTATCTAAAAAAACTTATTGAAGCAGCAGTTATCGACAGCCAGGATTTGCCCATTTGTATGCACCTTGATCACGGCGACAGTTACGAAATTTGTAAACAATGCGTTGACGACGGCTTTACTTCCGTAATGATTGACGCATCGGCTTTGCCGTTTAATGAAAACATTGCCGTATCAAAAAAGGTTGTGGAATACGCGCACGCCCGCGGCGTTGTCGTGGAAGCCGAGCTTGGCACTCTTTCGGGTGTGGAAGAACATGTAGTAAACGAATACGGTCATTACACAAACCCGTCCGAAGTGGAAGAGTTTGTAAATAAAACGGGCGTTGACAGCCTTGCGATTGCAATCGGCACAAGTCACGGCGCGTTCAAATTTAAGGGCGCGGCAGAACTTAGGTTTGACATACTAAAAGAAGTATCGGAAAAACTGCCTGACTTCCCTATCGTTTTGCACGGAGCAAGCAGCGTTCCGCAGGAATTTATCGCCGAGATAAACCGTTACGGCGGAAATATGCAGGGCGCGCAAGGCGTTCCCGAAGAAATGCTTAGAAAAGCGGCGAAAATGGCTGTATGCAAAATAAATATCGACAGCGATATTCGTCTTGCCATTACCGCAAGCATCAGAAAATATCTCGCTGAAAACCCGAGCCGCTTTGATCCGAGAGATTATCTCAAACCCGCAAGACAAGCGGTAGCCGATATGGTTAAACACAAAATATTAAACGTTCTCGGCTCAAACGACAAAATTTAATAAATCCAACAAAAGAAAAGGACGTAAATTTACGTCCTTTTTACTTTAGAAATTTTTATATAAAACGCTTTGCAATATTAAATCATTCGCTGTCGGTAGGAGTACTGCTGTCAAAAAAAGTTAATAAATCGCCTTGACGCAAGCCGCCGCGTTTTTGCCCCAAGTCCGAACGTATTTCAAACAACACGTCTTCCAAAAGCAAGAGTAAATCGTCCGTCGCTCCGCTTGCGTAATATTTTTTGAATACCAGCCATTTTTTCAGTACCGCGCTGGATCCCCACAAAGTAAGTTTTCTAGATATTCTCGAAACTTCTTGAAAAATCTCATCCGACACTTCGTCTTTTTGTTCCGTGCTAATGCGAATCTTGTAAATAAATTCCGCAAGGTCGGAGTAGGGTTCTTCACGCTTGCCGTACAAATATTTTTTTGTGTTTTGACGGTATTCGACCGATTTTGCCACAATCGAGCTTATGATAACGCCGATAACGGAAATAGAGCCCGTCATTAACGCAACTATTATTACGGCGTCCGTGTTATTCGCAAACTCGATAAAATTTTCCACCAGCCACGTAATAACGATTTTTAAAATATAAGCGATCAAAATCAAAAGTCCGCTTATGATAAGCGTTCTGACGATTATACCGCCTACATTTTTATTCGTGCCTTTTCTCGGCTTTTTATCGATATTTTTGTTTTCCATTTTATTTAAAAACTACCTTTTCTTCAAAAGATTTTCTGTTCTTTTCTCTTATCTCATACCCTTCCGTTGCGTAGCCCACGCCAAGCACAAGACTAATATCGGTGTCGTCGGGCAAGTCTAACGCCGCGATGATTTTTTTGTCATTTAACCAGCCTACTATAAGCGTGTCAAGCCCAAGTTCTTTTGCCGCCAAAGTCATTTGCGCTACTGATAGACCTATATCGACGGGTCTGAAATCCTGTATTTTTATCGGCAACTCAAAACCGGGTAATTGCTTATGCGGTTCTTTCGCTATCGTAATAAGAACGGGACAATCGCTTAGAAACATATTCATTCCCTTTTCCTGACAAGCTGCTGCGACAAGATTTTTGGTTTCGCCGCCCGTGGTTACGTAAAACTTCCACGGTTGAGAGTTTTTTGCGGAAGGAGCTAACATACCCGCCTCTAATATTTTTTGCAAATCTTCATTATTTACTCTTTTGTTTTTATCATAACTGCGGCAACTTTGCCTTTGTTTAATCAGTTCAAAAAACTCCATTTTTTATATCTCCTTTACTAAAAAATACATTTTTTATTATTTTGTAGTTTATCATACTATTTTGTTTTTTTCAACACGCTATGATTGACAAAAGTTTTATTTACTTTTAAAGTATTACGTAATATGACTGAAAAAATCAAAAGAGAAAACACTTCGGACAAACTCCGCGAAATGCCAATGGGCAAGCTGATATTAAATATGTCGCTGCCCGCTATCGTTTCCATGCTAGTCCAGGCTTTGTATAATATCGTCGATTCGCTGTTTGTGGCGCGTATTTCCGACTTGAATAATAACGCGCTGGAAGCGGTATCTATTGCCTTGCCTTTATGCATGGTGGTAATGTCATTAGGCATTGGAATAGGCGTAGGCACAAACGTTTATATTTCGCGTAAACTAGGCGAAAAAAATCATCTCGCCGCAAATAACGCCGCAAAAACCGCTGTTTTGATGGTTTTGGCTGCATGGATTTTGATGATAATTATGGGACTGACTCTGACAAAAACCTACGTGGCGGCTTTTACCGATAATCCCGAGATTGCAAAATACGCTATAGAATACGGCACGATATATATAATTTTGTCGCTTGGAATGCTAACAGAACTTACGTGTATAAGAATATTGCAAGCAACTGGCAATATGAAGCTTCCTATGATAAGTCAGCTTGTCGGCGCGGTTACTAATATAATACTCGACCCTATCTTAATTTTCGGTCTTTTGGGTATGCCCGCATTGGAAGTCAAGGGTGCCGCTATCGCTACAATTATTGGTCAATGGACGGCGGCAACGATACTCGTCATAGCTTTATTAAAGAAAAATCGGGAAGTCAATATTCGTATGAAAGGTTTCCGCCCGCGCTGGGAATACGTGAAAAATATAGCGAAAATCGGCTTGCCAAACTTTATAATGAATTCCGCTATGTCGTTCACAAATATGGCTATGCTGGGACTGGTAAAAGCTTACGAGGGCGGTATCGTAGCTCTAACTATGCAAAACCGTTTGCAAAACTTTGCCTATATGCCCGTATTCGGTATGACGCAAGGACTGGTGCCGATACTTTCCTATAACTACGGCGCAAACAACAAAAAACGCTATCTCGACGCATTGAAAAAAGGCACAGCCGCCGCATTTATCTATTTTGCCGTGTGTCTGGCGGTTTTTCAAATATTCCCCACTCAGCTTGCGTCTTTATTTAATCCCACAGCGGCGGAGCTTGCTTTGGCGATAAAGGTATTCCGCATAATGAGCCTTTCGTTTATTCCCGCCGCATTCGGCATAATGATGATTTGCGCGCTTCAATCGCTTAACCTGGCAACTCTTTCTATGGCGGCGAGCTTGTTGCGTCAAATAGGTTTTGTGCTTTGTTTCGGCTTTTTATTCGAGCATTTGTTCGGTATACAAGGCGTGTTCGTCTGCTATCCTACCGCCGAAATACTGCATTTGGCGATATTTATTCCTTTCGCGATACATTACTTTAAAAAGCAGTTTAATCGCAAACAAGCGCAGTACGACAGCGGACTCCTTAGCGACGTGGAAGTTACCGACCAAACCCCGACATAAAAACTTTATTAAGATTGCAAAAAAATATTATAACAAAACAAGAGCGATTTTTCGCTCTTTTTTTTATTTTCTAAATTTTTGATGTAAAAAACCAAAGAATCTGATATTAAATAATTATTAAAAACTGGTTATTTCTTTAATGCCAAAACGAAGCTATAATATATATTGAAAAAAGTTGAATATTAGATTCAGGAGGCAAAAAAAATGAGCAATCGTTACGCGTTAAACAAAGAACTAGCGCAAATGTTAAAAGGCGGCGTTATTATGGACGTCACAACGCCCGAACAAGCAAAAATAGCTGAGGAAGCAGGCGCGTGCGCCGTTATGGCGCTGGAACGTATTCCCGCTGATATCAGAGCGGCGGGCGGAGTTTCGCGTATGAGCGACCCCGCAATGATAAAAGGCATCCAGGACGCCGTTTCTCTTCCCGTTATGGCAAAAGTAAGAATAGGTCATTTTGTGGAAGCGCAGATACTGCAAGCGCTTGAGATAGACTATATCGACGAAAGCGAGGTTCTTTCCCCCGCCGACGACAAATATCATATCGACAAAACAGTTTTTGAAGTTCCTTTCGTTTGCGGTGCAAAAGACCTTGGCGAAGCGTTGAGACGTATCAACGAAGGCGCGTCGATGATAAGAACAAAAGGCGAACCTGGCACGGGCGACGTTATTCAAGCGGTCAGACATATCAGAATGATGACGAGCGAAATAAGACGTATTCAATCGCTTACTCAAAACGAATTATTTCAAGCGGCAAAAGAACTTATGGTGCCGTATGACTTAATTAAATACGTTCACGAAAACGGCAAACTCCCCGTTGTCAATTTTGCTGCGGGCGGCGTCGCTACTCCCGCCGATGCGGCTTTGATGATGCAGCTTGGCGCGGAAGGCGTTTTTGTCGGCTCGGGAATATTTAAGTCGGGCAATCCCGCAAAACGCGCGGCAGCTATCGTGCAAGCGGTAACCAACTACAACGATCCCGCGTTACTGGCGAAACTTTCCGCGAATTTAGGCGAAGCTATGGTCGGCATAAACGAGCAGGAAATCAATCTGCTTATGGCTGAAAGAGGTAAATAAACTATGAAAATAGGCGTGGTCGCAGTTCAAGGCGCGTTTATCGAACACCAGCGAACTCTGAATAAGCTTAACGTGGAAAATTTTTTGATACGTCAGAAAAAAGATTTGGAACAGTCTTTTGACGGACTAATTTTTCCGGGCGGCGAAAGCACAGCGATGGGAAAACTATTTACTGAACTGGATTTATTCGAGCCGCTGAATAAGCTCATAAAATCGGGTTTCCCCGTTTTCGGCACTTGCGCGGGCTTGATACTACTTGCGGAAAAGCTTTCAAACGACGACAAAAAATATTTTGCCAGTATGCCGATTACAGTAAAACGAAACGCGTACGGACGGCAGTTGGGCAGTTTTGAAACAAAATCAGATTTTGCCGATATAGGCGAAATTCCTATGGTATTTATACGCGCGCCTTATATTGAGCAAGTGCGCGGCGATACAAAAATATTGGCGACGGTTGACGGACACATCGTGGCGGCAAGATACCACAATCAACTGGGTACGGCTTTTCATCCCGAGTTATCGGATGACGTATCGGTGCATAAATATTTTATCGATATGATAGCGAAAAAGGTTTAAAAAAACAAAAAATTAAGGACGGAATTTCCGTCCTTTTTTTATTATTTTATTTTATTAGATAAACCACAATATTTTATTTTATTTTACGAAACACCGATTGAAGTAGATAGAATTTGATTAAAAAAATTGCGATTAGCAAAATAAAAAATCCGCACAGATTTTATTCAAACTTTTTTACGTCGTTATTTTTATATGTATTATAGCTTGTAGAAAAACCGTTATCTATCACTTTTTCGCTCGACTCTATGCACTCCCAATTCGGCAAATGGTCAAGGTTTTCAAAAAACACTTCCGCGCCGCCGTCAGCGTCCACTTTTGTAACCAACACTTCTTCGCAATAAGGTAAAAGCGTGCGGTACATTCTGGCTCCGCCGATTACAAAAACGTCGTCGTGTTTTGCAATCTCGTTAAACAAACTTTCTAACGATTTTGCTTGTATCACGCCGTCGCACAAATCATACTCGGGGCAAAGAACTATATTCGTTCTATTGGGCAAAGGTTTTCCGTTCGGAAAAGAAGCAAGCGTATTCGCCCCCATAACCACAGTTTTGCCAGTCGTTATCGCTCTGAATCTTTTCATATCAAGCGGCAGTTTGAACAACAAATCGTTGTTTTTGCCAATACCCCAAAACTTGTCCACCGCTACAATAGCTTTCATATAGCCACCTCAAACTTGTCGTCTATGTCGTTATATTTGTAATCGATTAACTTAAAATCTTTTACGCTGAATTGATAAAAATCCGTAATATTGTCATTTAAAACGAACTTCGGCGCGTCATACGTCGGATTGTCAAGCATTTTTTTCAATGCGGGAATATGCCTGTCGTAAATATGCGCGTCGGCAATAACGTGCACAAGTTCGCCCGCCATTAGCCCTGCGCTTGCCGCAAACATATAAAGCAACGCGGCGTATTGAACAACATTCCAGTTGTTGGCTACCGCCATATCCTGCGAACGCTGATTAAGCAGTCCGTTAAGTTTGCCGCCTGAAACGTTCAAAGTGAACGAATACGCGCAAGGATACAACCGCATTTGGCTTAAATCTTTATGATTATACATATTGGCGATTATTCTTCTGCTTGCGGGGTTGTGTTTAAGGTCATACAGCATTTTATCCACTTGGTCTAACTCGCCTTCGGGGTAAACACTTTTTTGCGCGAGCTGATAACCGTACGCTTTCCCGATCGACCCATTTTCATCCGCCCAGTTATCCCAAATATTGCTGTTCAAATCTTTTATATTATTGGATTTTTTCTGCCATATCCAAAGCATTTCATCTACCGCGGACTTAAAATACGTTCGTCTTATCGTAATTATCGGAAATTCTTCCGCCAAGTCGTAACGATTGATAAGAGCGAATTTTTTTATCGTATGAGCGGGCGTACCGTCAGCCCAACGCGGTCTTACGTCAAGTCCCATATCGCTCACGCCGTTATTTAAAATGTCTTCAATATTCGCAATAAAAATTTTGTCGGCTTTACTCAAAAGAAATTTTACCCCCGTTGCTTTTCTATTAGTTTAACAAATAAAAATCGCCTCGTCAATATGACAAGAGAAAGCAAAAGATAAAAACGAATATAAAATTTTTATAAAGTTCTAAAAACAAAAAAAACGGCGAAATTATTTTCGTCGTTATTTTTTTTATTAAATTACCGCAAAGTTATCTTAAAATTTTTTTGCCAAACTTTTCAGAAACTAGCACCTGTCGATTCTTATGACGGCATAATACGAACTGTCCCAATCTTTAACCGCTTTTACTATTTCGTCTTTTAACAATTTATTATCCGCCTTGCATTCAAACGGAGCGACAACGTCAAAAATAAGATTGGTATGAGTAGTGCCGATTACCATTCTAAAATCGTGAATTTCAAATCTTTCGTCGATACTTTTCACTATTTCAACCGCTTTTTTGCGGGTTTTATTTACTATCGGGTCGTCAATTACGATAGGATCAAGGTGAATAACCAAATGCAAATCGCTTAAATCCTGCTCGATTAAATCTATCATATCGTGACTTTCTAGTATGGGCTTGCGCGCGTCCACTTCTACGTGAGCCGAAGCGAAAATCTGCTCGGGACCATAGTTATGCACTTCAAGGTCATGCACGCCCAAAACGCCGTCATAAGACAAAATTTTCACGCGTATTTTTTCCGCCAATTCCTTTGTCGCGCCTTCGCCCAATAATTTTGTCATCGTTTCTTTTAACATTTTTATTCCCGCAAAAGCGATAAATATAGCAACGATAACAGTCATATAAGCGTCCAAATCCACGCCTGTAAAATACGAGATAACTAACGCCGCCAAAACCACGCTTGTCGCCGCGACGTCTGAAAGACTGTCTGTTGCTGTGGCTTTTAATGCGAGCGAATCTATTTTTCTGCCCAAAATCCGATTAAGCCCAAACATAAAGAGCTTAACGCAGATAGAAAAAGCCAATACGACCACCGTCAGCAAACTGAATTCCGTCACGACTGGAGTTATTATTTTTTCAACTGCAGTTTTAATTAATTCCGCGGCAAAAATAAATACGATAAAAGCGACCGCCATTGCGGCTATATACTCCGCTCTTGCGTGTCCGTACGGGTGTTCTCTGTCCGCGGGGCGTGAAGCCACCTTAAACGCGACCAAAGAAACAATGTTTCCGCCGATATCGCTAAGGTTATTCAGTCCGTCGGCGATTACCGAAATCGCATTGAACAAAATTCCTACCGCGCATTTAGTAATAGATAAAACCAAGTTGCAACCGATGCCAACCCACGTCGATAGCAAAAGATAATGTTTTCGTTCTTTTTTGTGTTCCATAAGCAGATTATGTTGTATTTATTCAGTTTTGTCAACCGCAGCCGAAAAAAGTTTTTTCGCTTTTTCGATAATTTTTTCGGCGTTTTCATTCGTTTCGACAAAAAATCTCAGCTTCGGCTCAGTACCCGAAAACCTTACAACCGTTCTGGCTTGCGGAAACTCGCTGTTTAGTTTTACCGCCGTGGTGCGTGCAAAATTATTTTTAATCAGTTTTTCTTTTTGCTGTTGAGTAATTACCAGGTCGATTTTACTGACGGGCACAAGCTTTAATTCTTTTGTAAACTCGGAGATATAACCCGTTTTTAATACCATACTGGCGACGACAAGCGAATTTATGACCGCGTCCGACGAAGTGGCGTAATCGAATAGCAGATAATGTCCGCTTTCTTCTCCGCCCAAATTTATACCTTTTTGTTTCATCAGCGCGGCGAGATTGCCGTCGCCCACGTCGGAACGGATAAGCTGCAATCCGATATCGTTAAGCGCTTTTTCAACGCCGACGTTTGTCAAAATAGTTCCCGCGACGATACCGCGCGAAAGCGTATTTGTTTGCTCAAAATATTTTGCCAGCGCGTAAAAAACTCTGTCCGCTTCCACCGCTACACCGTATTCCAGTACCGCAAGTCTGTCTGCGTCGCCGTCATACGAAAAAGCCAAAGGCGAATCTTTCGCCTTATTCGCTAAAAATTCGGGACAAGTCGCGCCGCAGCGCAGATTTATTTTTCCGCCTTCGAGTTTGTCGTGAAAAACGGTGGTTTTAGCGCCTGTAAGTTCAAATATTTTCGGCGCAACGATATAACTCGCTCCGTAACCGCAGTCCAAAGCGACTTCTATTCCGTTCAGCCGCGCAATCGTCTGCAATTCGTTTAAATAAATTTCCTGCGCTTTCGTCCAAACAGAGCAAGGCGGACACACGCCCGAAAAGCCTCTCTGTTCGGTCATCAAACGCGATATTTCAAGCTGTTTCGCTTCTGAAAGCTTAAATCCGTATCTGTCAAAAACTTTCAGTCCGTTGTCAGTCGGCGGATTATGCGAAGCGGAAATCATAACGCCGAAATCGGCGTCTAAACGCCTTGTAAAATATGCGGTGGCGTTAGTGGGCAAAATTCCGATATTTATAGCGTTACCGCCCGCGTCAAAAATGCCTTCCGCCAGCGCGTCTGTTAGGCTCGCCCCCGAAAGACGGGTGTCTCTACCAATAACTACCGTATTGCCGCCGTCGCCAAGCGCGCCGCCGAGTTTGTACGCCACGTCTTCGGTAACGATTTTGCCGTATTCGCCCCTTATTCCGTCCGTACCAAAAAAATTCTGCATAAAAAACCTCCCGATTTTTGCTCTTTTGTATTTTCGGAAGGTTCATTCGTATTGATTTTTGCTTATTTAGTTTTTTCGAAATTTTTGCGTTAAATTTGACTAATTTTTTAGCAAATCAATTCAAAAAATTATTTCTTTAATTCTTTCGCTATATATTCCGCCGCGCTTTCCGCAGCCGTCGCTCCGTCGGCGCAAGCGGTAACGATTTGTTTCAATTTTTTATTTAGCACATCGCCCGCAGCATAAATGCCTTTTTTGTTGGTTGCCATAGTATTGTCAACCACAATACGTCCGTCTACCGTTTCGACTAAATCCGACACAAAACCGCTTAAAGGCGTCGTTCCAATAGCAACAAAAACTCCGTCGACGGCTATACTGGTCGTTTCTCCCGTAACCGAATTTTTTACGGTAATGCCGTTGATTTTTTTGTCGCCTGTAAGCTCGTCGATTTTTGATGAAAACATAAAATGCACGTTGGGCTTATTGAGCGTGCGCATAATAACGTCTTGTCCGAAAAGTTTGCTTTGCGGAACTATGACGTAAACTTCTTTTGCCAAGTTTGACAGATATAGCGCGTCCGACATTGCGATATTGGTTCCGCCGACGACGGCTACAATTTTGTCTTTATAAAACATACCGTCGCAGGTAGCGCAGTAATGCACGCCTTTACCGTCGTATTGACTTCCCAACCCAAGGTTTTTATGAGTTGCGCCCGTGGCAATAATGACGGTTTTTGTTTGATATTCTCCCGCCGTGGAAGTAATATTAATATATGCGTCCGCTTGTTTTATGGCTACTATTTCCTCGTACTTTGTTTCCAGTCCAAGCGCAGTCGCCTGCTCGTACATTTTATTTACAAGCTCAAATCCGTTCACGCTTTCGTATGATGGAAAATTTTCAATTTTGTCTATTAACGCTGTTTGTCCGCCAACGGTAAGTTTTTCAAACATTACCACATTTAAACCGCGTCTCAATGCATACACCGCCGCCGTCAATCCCGCAACGCCGCCGCCAACTATCGCTACATCAATCATAATTTTTTTTACCTCGATATTCTTGAAATTTTTACCGCGTTATCTTTTAAATAAACTATTCTTCTATAATCGACAAAAATAAGTCCTAATAAAACGGAAATCATACCCATGCCCAGTTGCGGCAGGAGCATTTCAAACACAGCCGCGGCATTAAGCCACGAAACGAAAAATATATTTAGTCCCGTGAAAAATCCGTAATCGCCTATTATCAGGTACGCCTGCATAATAGCTTGCGCCAAAAACATACATATTAAAGCGTTTGAGAGTAAAGATACGTAATAAGGTATGCCCGAACGCCCTCTGAATCTTGTGTAAACAAAAGCGGACGTATAGCCCATCATAAGACCGCCGAAAATATAGTAAAACCAACTGAAAGATTTTGTAATAACGTAAACCGCGCTTATCAAAATCATCCATATCATCTGTATAAGCAAAGGCAAAACTATCGCTTTTGACACGGGTACTTCGGCGTATTTTACATCTATTACCCTTTTATTGACCATATAATTAAATTTATTATAACATTTTTCATGTCCCACGCAAACAACGCCGTCCACGTCAAAATACGTCGGCTTTGAGCCAAGCTCTTGTCCGCAAAAAGCGCATGTTTCCGCGCTTGAAGCTCCGCACATTTTTAGTAAAGCAGTAAGATAATCCATAACTTGCTTTATATTTTTGTTACGGGATACTACCGATACTATCGGCGATGTAAGTCTGTAACGAACGATATCGTAATCCTGCGCGTTATGTTCCAATATTTTTAAAAAAGATTCGCATTCTTCTATTTGGGTATTAAAGAAATACACAATATTGCTTCCTTCATAACCCAAACAAACGTTATAGCCGTTGTATACGCCGTAATAACGGGATTTATAAGCTTCCAACCCGTTTTCGGCAGAAAATAAATTTATGTAATTCGTCGCCATAGATATTATTATATCTCAATGCGTTTACTAATTCAATAAAAAAAGGTTGAGTGTTCTGTTAAAAATTGGTGAAAAGTTTAATTAACATTTCAGTCTTTTTATATTACTTTTAGCGAATTTTACCCATCAGCTAAAAATCTGTCGTGAATTTTTACTAAATTTTCTCTAGGGCAAAGAACAACGCATATAAAACACAGTTTAATATGCAAAGAACTGTTTTTTAGTTTTTTAAGCAAAATATTTTTAACGCTATTATTAAACGCTTAATCTATTGCTGACCTAAAAAGATTAAATAAAAAACAGGGCGGATAA
>DAOTGG010000004.1:0-50086 GCA_035446985.1 Eubacteriales bacterium | reverse complement strand
TGTCGCAGAGCGTCTGCCGGATAAGCTCACAGTCAGCAAGCACTGTGGAGCGATTTCCCATCAAGTCATTGTAAGCGACGAGGAAGCGTCGTTTGATTTCGTCCTCGGTGAGTGTCGGAGTTTGGCATCTGTTCTCATTTTTGAATTTCTGATTGCACTGAAATATCACGCTTCTATATTCATCCGTGGAATGCCAGACCTTTCGGCCGTAGAAACCTCCACAGTCTCCGCAGATGATTTTACTGTGAAAAGCCTTATCACTGTATGCTCTACCCAGTTCCTTGCGCCGTACCATTTCTTCCTGCACCGTATCAAACTCCTCCGGGGCAATAATGGCTTCATGCGAACCTTCCACATAATATTGGGGTACTTCGCCGTTATTTACCCGCAGTTCTTTTGTTAAAAAGTCAACTGTAAACCGTTTCTGGCGGAGGAAGAGGGATTCGAACCCCCGTGCCCGTGAAGGCAAACGGTTTTCAAGACCGCCTCGTTGTGACCGCTTCGATATTCCTCCGTATTTTTTATTAAGTTGTTGCTCTTAAGTCAAGTTTGAAAACTGTTTATTTAATCTAAGTTGGCAAACGGTTTGACGCTCGTTTCACTCGCTATTCCGTCGCTTATGCTCCTTACACGACCGCTACTTTTTGAGTTGATATTCTCCGTATTACGCTATTAAGTTTATTTTTTCAACCAAGTTTGAAAACCGTTTATTTATTTGAGTGCAAACGGTTTGACGCTCGCTGCGCTCGCTATGCCGTCGCTTGCGCTCCTTACACGACCGCCAAGAAAATAAAACGATTTGACAGCTTTTAAAGTATATCAAATCGCCCTTTTTGTGTCAAATGAAAAACATATTTTTGTAAATTTTAACGCAAATATATGAATTTATGGTATAGTTAAATTTAAGAAATAAAATTTAGGATAAAAAAAATGACTGAACAATCAATTATTATTTTGTGCGTAACTATACTTTTATTTATAATTCTTACAATACGAATAGGCATAGCTATTAGTAGAAATCTAAATTACTTTCCAAGTTTATGCATTAAAATAGATTTAACCAACAAACGAAAAATGGACAATAATGATTTATTGGATTACTACATTGTTAATAATAGCGTGGCAGCAATACAAGGTCATATAGAAAAAGTACAGTTATGGGAAAAAGAAAAAATACTCAAAGCACAAGATAATCCTAAAAAAGCTAAAAGGATAATAGCTCGAATTAATGAAAATAGTTATAAGGCATTCAATTTCATAGGTTATCGGATTAGGACAAGATATAGACAAAGTAATTATGAGCGCTTTAGCTATAAAGTTGAAATAATCTCCAACGATTTTTATAAAGATATAGGTTTTGTCACAGAAAGAATTAAATTTTTGAAAGAACACGATTTTAATGTTACATATAATGATTTTGAAAGAGAGGATCAAAGAAAAGCGTTAACAAAAGAATTAAAAGAAATAATTAAAATACGTGATAATTACACTTGCCAAATGTGCGGGAAATTTATGCCTGATGAAGTTGGATTACATATTGATCATATAATTTCAATTAAAGATGGCGGGAAAAGCATACCATCGAATTTAAGAGTGCTTTGTTCCAAATGTAATGGCAAGAAGGGGTCAAGATCAGAATCTAACAGCATTGAAGAAAATATACATACAAAATCATACTGTGATGATGAAGAATATTTATATCAAAATGAAACAGTTGTAAAGGCATTTGAGTGTATACAATTACAATTTAACAATGCCTATCTAAATTTAGATTTTCCTATAATACAAGATATTGTTAATAAAGTTATAAATATAAATCTTACAAATTCTTATGATTGTAGTAAATTTCATTTCTTTTTATTAGAAACAACAGAACAAGTATATTCTCTAAGAGATAAATTTTTGAATGCCGAAACTTTGTCAATTAATTTATGTAAAAAAGATATAGAATTATTTGACTTAATAGCTGAAAATTTAAAAGGTTGTCGCATTGGCACATTATCTCGTTTAGCAATAATCTATGAAAAAAATGGAATGATAGACGAAGCAGTTAAATTATGCGACATAGGCATCAAGTTTGGTTTCGCAGATAATAATGGGAAAAACTTCATTTTTAGAAAAGAAAGATTAGAGAAGAAGTTATAAAATTTCCAATTTTTTATTGACAACGGGATTATTTTAGCTTAAACTAGAATTCAAATAAAGATTTCTAAATCTTTATTGTTGTTTGGATACAAAAAGCCGATTGCGAAAAATTCGCGGTCGCCTTTTTGTTTTATAGCAATAATTTTCATGCAGCCAAAATAAATTAGTGTTTTTTATTTGACTAAAATTTGTAAATAAAGGGGTGTAAATAACGCCCATTGCGGTGAAGTAGACTTTTGTTTTTGATATTTTTAAAGCACATAAGGTAAAAAATATTTTTTTAAATTTCCATATTTAACAAATATTGATATAAAAAAAGAGGCGTATTTAAACGCCTCTTAATTTTATTGTAAAAAATCTTATTCTTTGCTTTGCAGATATTTGTCGATTGATTTTGCCGCGGTTTTGCCGTTGCCCATTGCCATAATGACGGTTGCGGGACCGTTGACGATGTCGCCGCCCGCATATACGCCCGTGACACCCGTGCAGCCGCTTTCGTCGGTCAATATACAGCCGTATTTATCAAACTTTAAATCATTGGTCATAATTTTCACGTTTTGGCTGGGTTGCGAGCCGATGGCTATAATCACGCTGTCGACATCAATAATAAAATTGCTGTTATCGACTACTTCGGGGGTTTTGCGTCCAGTTGCATCGGGTTCGCCGAGTTTCATTTTTACGCACTCAATGCCGCATACTACGCCGTTTCTGCCCAAAAACCTTACGGGGCTTGTAAGCCATTGAAAATCAACGCCTTCTTCAACCGCCGTATTGACTTCTTCCAGACAAGCGGGAAGCTCTTCTATCGATCTGCGGTAAAGGATTTTTACCACGCTGCCGAGCCTGAGAGCGCATCTAGCGGCATCCATTGCCACGTTTCCGCCGCCTATTACCGCAACGCGCCTGCCCACAAATAAGGAGGCTTGGCGGTGCATAGCCATAAGGTTTACTCTCGATAAATATTCGTTCGCGGTATAAATGCCTTCGAGATTTTCGCCTTCGATGTTCATAACGTGCGGCGCGTCCGCTCCAATGCCTATAAACACAGCGGAAAAACCTTGATTGAAAATCTGTTTTACCGTCATATCTTTGCCTATTTCGCAATCGTAAATTATTTTTACGCCGCGCGCGGCAAGGTTGTTGATTTCGCGGTTAATAACTTCGCGCGGAAGGCGAAAGTCGGGAATGCCGTAATAAAGCACTCCGCCGCCGTGAGCCTGCGCTTCAAATATCGTCACGTCGTAGCCCATTTTGTTAAGCTCGCTCGCGCACGCTATTCCCGCGGGACCGCAACCGATAATCGCCACTTTGTGCTTTTTCGTTACAGGCGTAAAGTTGATTTGCAGCGGGTGACGGCTGTTGTGCCAGTCGGCAACGTATCTTTCCAAGTTTCCGATAGAAACGCAGCGTTCTTTTAACGCAAGCACGCAGCTGCCTTCGCATTGACTTTCCTGCTGGCAAACGCGTCCGCAGATTGACGGCAGACTGTTTGCGCTTGTAATAAGTTTGTAAGCCGCGTCAAGGTCGTTCTCTTTGATTTTTTTGATAAATTGCGGAATGGGAACGTTTACGGGACAGCCTTTTACGCAGCGGGGATTGTGGCAGTTAAGGCATCTTGCCGCTTCTTCCTGAGCCTGATTATCGTCAAGTCCGAGCGATACTTCGTAAAAATTTTTTATGCGCTGCTGTATAGGTTGCAACGGTTTGGATGTTTTTTCCAACATTTTTTCTCCGTATATATTATTTTGCGAGTTGTTTTACAAGTCTTTCTTTAATAGCCAAAATAAAGTCGCGTGTGTTAACAGCTTTTACTTTGCCGTCTTCAACAAGACCTACCAAGTCTTTTGTCATGATGCCGTCGTTGAGCGTTTGTATACTTGCTTTTTCCAAACAATCAGCAAAATGCATAAGGTCTGCCAAGCCGTCTTTTTCGCCGCGTTTACGCAAAGCTCCGCTCCATGCAAAAATAGTAGCCATCGGGTTTGTGGAGGTTTCTTCGCCTTTGAGATATTTGTAATAGTGGCGGGTAACGGTACCGTGAGCCGCTTCGTATTCAAACTGACCGGTAGGGGATACCAAAACGCTTGTCATCATTGCAAGGCTGCCGAAAGCCGTGCTTATCATATCGCTCATAACGTCGCCGTCATAGTTTTTGCATGCCCAGATATAGCCGCCCTTTGAACGGATAACGCGAGCGACAGCGTCGTCGATAAGCGTGTAAAAATATTCGAGACCAAGTTTTTCAAATTCTGATTTGTAGTTGTTTTCAAAAATTTCTTCAAAAATTTGTTTAAACGCGCCGTCGTATTTTTTGCTTATTGTGTCTTTGGTGCTGAACCAAAGATCTTGTTTTGTGGAGATAGCGTATTGGAAGCAGGAGTGCGCGAAACTAATGATTGAAGTGTCTTTGTTGTGCATGCCTTGGAAAACGCCGGGGCAGTTGAGTTTTGCGATTTCTACCGTTTCGGTTTTGCCGCTTTCGCCGACGAACGTCATAGTAGCTGTGCCGGGTTCGGTTGTGCGGATTTCCACTCCCTTGTATACGTCGCCGTAAGCGTGACGGGCAACGGTAATGGGTTTTTCCCAGTTTTTGACGACGGGCTTAATGCTGTCGATAGTAATAGGAGCGCGGAAAACTGTGCCGTCCAAAATACTACGGATTGTGCCGTTGGGACTTTTCCACATTTCTTTAAGGCTGTATTCTGTCATTCTTTGCGCGTTGGGGGTAATGGTCGCGCATTTTACCGCTACGCCAAGTTTTTTCGTCGCGTTTGCGGCATCAATTGTGATTTGGTCGTTAGTCTCGTCACGTTTAACAAGTCCCAAATCGTAATATTCTGTTTTCAAGTCGACAAAGGGAAGAATCAATTCGTCTTTGAGATCTTTCCAAATGATACGAGTCATTTCGTCGCCGTCCATTTCGACTAGCGGTGTTGTCATTTTGATTTTTTCCATTAGTTTTCTCCTGTTTTTTTATAAATATTTTTTAATAAAAGTTCAAATTTTTAGGCGGGTTAAATTTTAACCCACCTAAACGGTTTATTTTTGTTTTGAAAGGTACGCGTAATAGTTCATCAAACAGCCCGTTAATAAAATCGTTTTTTCTTCGGGAGTCAGGTTCGTTACGTGTAACGTCACGTCGTGCGCTTTGCCGTTTGCGATAACCTTTGCGGGTATGTTTTCTTCGCCGCTTTCAATAGCTTTTCTGATATTGGGAACGAAAACGTAATCGCCGTCGGCGTAATCGAACGGAGCGTCTTTGTCGAGCGTGAACGGAACTATGCCCCAGTTTATGCAGTTGCTGCGATAGCGTTTCGTCGCGTATTCGTAGCAGATATTAGCGTCGCCGCCCAAAACTTTTTGACAGCTTGCAGCTTGTTCGCGCGCGCTGCCGTCGCCCGGTTTAATAGCGAAAACGCAGGAACCGAAAGAGGTGTTTTTCGCCAATTCTTCGGGTTTGTCGCTTACTGCTTTTAACGCGTTTATAATGCTTTGGTCAACGTTGCCTTCGCGTCTTGCTCTGTCAAGTTTTTGAACTTCCTTGCTGTTGGGAACGTAAGAGGGTACGCGTCTTGATAATGCGAATTCCGCAAGTTTCAACGGGTTGCTGCGGTAACTGCTCGTTTCGCCCGACGGGATAAGTTCGTCTGTCGTGGTTACGGCGTCCTTAATGAAAGCTGTGAATTTTAAGAGCATATTATCCGACAAAGCGTACATCTTCGGCCAATCGGTGATATTCGGTCCGTATTTAAGTTCCGCGGTTTCTTCGGGACGATTATATCCGTAATATATGCGTTTTTCGTAAATAGTTCCGTCAAATTCGTATTTGTTTTTGGGTTCTTTATAATCAATGTCGGCCGCGCTCATGAGAACTCCGCCGTTTGCCGCTGTTGCAGCTATCGAGCGTGCGTCCATTAACGCTACTGAGCTGATTTGACCTTGGTTGGGTTTACTGCCTTCACGGTTGGGGAAGTTACGCGTTGTGTGACGAATTGAAAATCCGTTGTTTGCGGGAACGTCGCCAGCGCCGAAGCAAGGACCGCAGAACGCGGGTTTAATAATAGCTCCAGCTTCCATAAGTTTTGCCGCCGTGCCGTCGCGGGTAATCGCCATATATATCGGCATACTAGCGGGATAAACGCTAAGACCGAAATATCCGTTGCCCGTGGAAGCTTCATTCAAAATCGCCGCCGCAGTCGTTAGGTTGTCATATAATCCGCCTGCGCAGCCCGCGATAATACCTTGGTCGACGTGGATTTTGCCGTCTATGATTTTGTCGCTGATATGGAAATCTACTTTTCCAAAAGCGTCTTTGTTTTTAGTATCTATTTCGTTGAAAATATCGCGGGCGTTTGCTTTGAGTTCGTCAATCGTGTACGCGTTTGACGGGTGGAAAGGCAACGCTATCATAGGTTTTTCGGTGCTAAGATCAAGCTCTATAACGTGGTCGTAATAAGCGACTTTTTCGGGAGCGACTTTCTTGTAATCTTTCGCTTTGCCGTGACGAACGTAATATTCTTTTACTTTGTCGTCCGTTTCCCAAATACTGCTTAGGCACGTTGTTTCCGTTGTCATAACGTCTATGCCGTTACGGAAATCAACGGAAAGATTGCCGATACCTTCGCCGACGAATTCCATAATTTTGTTATTAACAAAATTGTTGGAGAAAGTCGCTTTTACCAAAGATACAGCGATATCGTGAGGACCTACGCCGTGGGGGACTTTGCCCGTAACGTGTACGAGTACCACTTCGGGAGCGTCCACGTCGTAAGTGTTTTTAAGTAATTGTTTAACTAGTTCGGGTCCGCCTTCGCCGACGCCCATGGTGCCCAGCGCGCCGTAACGTGTGTGGCTGTCAGAACCCAAAATCATACCGCCGCACTTTACCATAGCTTCGCGAGCGTATTGGTGAATAACGGCTTGGTTAGGTGGAACAAAAATTCCGCCGTATTTTTTTGCCGCCGACAAGCCGAAAACGTGATCGTCTTCGTTTATTGTGCCGCCGACTGCGCAAAGAGAGTTGTGGCAGTTTGTCATTGCGTACGGAATGGGGAATTTTTCCAGTCCGCTTGCTCTTGCCGTTTGAATTATGCCCACATAGGTAATGTCGTGGGACATAAGTGCGTCAAAACGGATGTGCAATTTTTTGCCGTCACCTTGTTCATTATGCTCGCGCATAATTTTGTACGCCATTGTGCCTTCGCGCGCAACGGCGGGAGCGGGAAGATTATCGCCGCTTTTTACGATTTTGCCGTCTACTAAATAGACGCCTTCATTGATTAGCCGAATCACAACTAACCTCCTGTAAAATTTATATTTTTTAAATAAAAGTTCGCTAAGTTTAGTTTTTCGTATTTTTATAGGTTTTTAACCTAATTTGAGCTTATTTATTCTACCGCCAAAAAGCCTTTTTCATAAAGTTTTTGGGCAAAAATAGACAACATCAACATATCCGCGCAACCGCCGAAACTGATGTTGTTTTCAATGTAGTTTACACAAACACATTGTAATGCGTCTTGACTAAAATTGTCAAGTAAAGCGGACGCTTTGCCGCGCGCAATGTCGTATTCTTTCTTGCCGACACGGTACAAAACGTTGGTGTCGTCGAGCATAGTAATAAGCTTGAGCAACACCAAAATATTAGCGTCGTTTTTACTATATCCTTTTAGCGCGTATTCGCAAAAAAGCGGCAATGTTGTGTTCAAAATTTTGTATCCGTCAATAGCTTGTCCGAATGCTCCCTTGACGCCGTATTTTTCCCGCATCTGACTGCCGTGCGTGCCGCTTTCGAGCAGCGGTTCCAACTCGGCGGCAAAATTTTTTATTTGGCGTGAAAAGGTTTTTAAACTCGTAACGCCGTCAACGTTTTTGCTGACAAGCGCGCCTATCGCCATAGCGAGCGCAAAAATCGCGCCTTTATGCGTGTTTACGTTTTTTGTAGCGGCAAACATAGCTTTTTCCGCTTTTTTACCCGTTTCTTTCAGCGATAAAGCCAAAGAATGCGTGTCGCCGTTACCTAACGCAAGCACCGCGAATTCTCTTATATACGGAGTAATAGCCTTTATGCTTTCAACAAAAAGCTGATAGCTCATATCCGTATGAGCCCCGCTGTTTTCTTTGTCCACAAGACCGGGTTTTGGAGTGGTATCGAGTTCTTCGTACAGCGACTCGACAGCAAGTTTTGTTATTTTATCTATATATCTAAGCATTTAATTTTTCCAAGATTTATTGGTTATTTATGAGTTAGTTTTTTACAAATTTAATTAAAGACATTCTTTTTCTTTTTTATATTTTTCTATTAAATATTCTTTTGTTTGCGGCGGCACGATAGAGGTAATCGAATCGAAATCGCCTTTTTCAAAAAGCTTTCTGACGTAGCTTGCGGATATAGGCGTGTCGCCGTATGTTTTGCGCGGTATGATTTCGACTTTTATTCCGTGTTCGGGCAATACTTTTTGCATAAGTTCGTTGTATTGCTTTGTCGCGGGATCTGTCGGCTCATCGCCCAAAAATCGGGTAGTTATATTAAGCGCGGGGGCGATATGGCGGGCGAATATATCGAGGTCGAGTAAAATCTGATTACGCGCCACTTCGCTGGCGTCTTTTATAAAATATGACGGGAAAGTCGCTTGGGAAATAATATATTGAGAGCCGAAATGTACTTGCACGTTTTTAAGATGCGCCGTATTTTTTTTGACAAGATTGTATCTATCTATCGCTGGCATAAAAGGCTGTTCTTCGCTCACCACGAAAATATGCAGTCTATCAACTTTTGCCGCCGACGTTTCGATTAAATAAAGGTGTCCGCTAGTCATCGGATTGCAGTTTACCACTATGCAGCCGCTTTTGCCGCTCACACGAAACTGCGCCAGTTCTTTTTCATAAGAAGAAATTCCGTCAAATTTGCTTTCCAGTAAAACCGCGTCGGGAGAGTGTCCGACGGGATAAAAAGCCAGCGACGAAAAAACTTTTTCGTAAATAATTTTGGTAAATAAAAATGTATTGGGATAACCTTTTTCTCTTACATGATTATGTAAATGAGTAAGAAGCGAATTGGCTAAATTCGATTCTCTTTCGGAAGAAGTTATCGCAATACATTTGATGACGTTTTTATATGCTCCGCCGCCCGCGAGAAGTTCGTCGTTATTGAAAACGCCGATATAGTAATCCATTTTTTCAATTGCGAGACCGTTACTTAGTAAAAAATTCTTTACCGTATCGTAATCCCGTTGATTGTTTAGTCTTAACTGTCGAAATTCGTAATTCTCAAACATAATTTATTTTTTTACCTTTATTGAGATTGCCTGAATTCGGCTATCATATTTTTGATTTTTTCTTGCAGCTGCGTTAGCGTATGCGTCCGAGCCTTTACGCAATATGCCGACGGCTTGCCGCAAAGTAAACAAAGCCTGTTTTCCATACCGATTTCGCTTCGGCTCACGCTTTTGCCGTCTTGCCCAATTACGTCGATGTCCATAAGTCTGCCCAAAGGATGTTCGTTTTCAAAATCCGCCGTTATTTTTTTAATCTGAAAGGGGTTAAGGTCGACTGCGTAAATTACTTCGTAGCCCGTGGGTTTATCCGTAATAATTTTTGTCAAAATTTTTTCGCCGAAAGTTTTTGTGATATACTCGTCCGCTATATCGGCGATAAATTTGCTGTCTTCCGTGCGTTTTATTTCTCCCGGGCTAACAATCGTGAGCGATATAACCGTGGTAGGAAAATCGGCAAGAAATTTTTTTTGTCTTGCCGCCCGTTCATCGCGAGCGGCAAGAACTTCGTTTAAAGTTACGGGAAAGTCTTTCATTTTTAGTCTTCTTCGACTATCTCGTGAATAACGTCTAAGACCGCTCCGTCTCGGCTTGTGACTACTCCTACGATTTTTTCGCCGAATGGCAGGGGATCGGGTTTGCCGATAACTCCGTCGGCAATAGCTTTAAGCTCGCTTATCGGAACGACGTTTATTCTCGCTCTTTTCAGTCTTTCGGCTACGTCGGGGCGATTGGGGTTTACCGCTACGCCGTAATCGGTGACGATAACGTCAACGGTGTCGCCCGGGGTGATGACTGTGGTAACCTTGTCCACAACGCAGGGAATACGACCTCTTAGAAGCGGACAAAGTATGACTGACAAAGCCGCGCCAGCGGAAGTATCTGGGTGACCGCCTATTGCGCCGCGGATAATGCCGTTACTGCCTGTCAATACGTTTACGTTAAAGTTTACGTCTACTTCCAATGCGGAAAGCAGCACTACGTCAAGCCAGTTTATCGCAGAGCCGTTGTCAAAAGGATTGGCGTAAACGTTCGCGTTTATTTGTTGATGAAAACGGTTGTTTTTGAGCGACTGGCTGGCCACTATATCAAAAGACTGAACGTCCAAAAGTTTTTCAATCAAGCCTTCTTCGTGAAGCTGCACCATATGTCCTGTAATACCGCCGAGAGCGTAGCGGGCTTTGATGTTGTTTTCTTTCATAGCTTCGCGGATAAATTGCGTTACCGCAAGGCTTGCGCCGCCCGAACCTGTCTGCATTGAAAATCCGTCGTAAAAATATCCCGAATTAACAACGACTTTTGCAGCAATCTGAGCCAGAAGCAAGTCGCGGGGATTTTTTGTTTGACGCAAAGCTCCCGAGCTGATTTTGCCAGTTTCGCCGACTTCGTCAACCAAAACGATATAATCGACTTCGCTTTCCGCAATAGCCACAGGCACATTGGGGTAAGGAACAAGATTGTCGGTAAGTATAATTACTTTGTCGGCATATTCGGCGTCGACTTTTGCGTAACCAAGCGAGCCGCAGATAGATTTTTCTGTGCCTGAGCGAGAGTAGCCGTTTGCGTTGCCAAGATAGTCGCAGCTGCTTGCTCCTAAAAAAGCTACGTCGATATGAATTTCGTCGTTTGCTATCGCTGCCGCTCTGCCGCCGTGCGAACGGAAAATAACGGGTTTATCCATTAAGCCGTGACTGATAGCGTCCGCAAGGTCGCCTCTGAGTCCCGACGTTTGTATAGAAGTTATTACGCCGCTTTTAATGTACTCGATAAGCGGAGCGTGGACTTCGGAAAGACTGCTTGCAGCTAATGTAAGATTTTTAAATCCCATTTCTGCGAGTTTGGCTACTACAAGGTTAACTATTTTATCGCCGTTACGGAAATGATGGTGGAACGAAATAGTCATTCCGTCTTTTAAGCCCGATGCTTTTATCGCGGTTTCAAGGTCGACTATTTTTTCGCTTTGGGTTTGCAAATCTTTTCTTGGAGTATAATCGCGTTTTCTAGTATTTTTATTCCAGTCTTTTTTGTAGACGGGCATATGAAGCTGTTTTGCGATTTTTTCTATATCATTTATTTTGTTCGGCATTATATTTCACCCCCGATTTCGTCTTCCGTTATTACTCCGCAAGCGAGAGCCATTTGGATGGTGCGCTCAGCGCGGATAACGACGGGCTTATCAACCATCTTGCCGTTAAGCGACACAACGCCGCTTCCTTTTGCTTTGGCTTCTTCTATCGCTGCCAAAATATCTTTTGCCTTTAATATTTCTCTTTCGGTGGGAGCGAAAATTTTGTTTACTATTTCTATTTGACGTGGGTTTATTATGGATTTTCCGTCAAAGCCCATATTTTTGATTAAACGGACTTCGTTTTCAAACGTTTCCATATCGTTAAGGTCTGAAAACACGGTGTCCAAAGCGGCAATACCAGCCGCTCTTGCCGCTACTACTATTGTCTGACGGGCAAGCATAAGCTCGACGCCTTCTTTTGTGCGGGAAGTTTTCAGGTTTGCGCAGTAGTCTTCCGCGCCTAACGCGATACCCATCATACGGGGTGAAGCGGTAGCAATTTGGTATGCGTTAATAACGCCCAACGCGCCTTCTATCGCGGCCATAATGAGAGTTTTGCCGACGGGAACGCCGATTTCTTTTTCCACTCGGGCGATTTCGCGTTCGACTTCCAATACTTCTTCTTTCGTTTCGGTCTTTGGCATACGTATTACTTGGACTCCCGCTCTTACGACGGCTTCAATATCTTTTGCGCCGTAGGGGGTGGAGAGAGGATTGATACGTACGACAGTTTCGGTTTTTCCGTATTTTATTGTTTTTAGCGCGTTATATACCAAAAAACGCGCCGCGTCTTTTTGTGCCATAGTTACGCTGTCCTCAAGGTCAAGCATAATACTGTCGGGTCCGTATATGTGAGCGTCCTGCATCATACTGGGATTGTTGCCGGGAACAAACATCATCGTGCGTCTTAGTCTTTCTTTCATTTGTTTGCCTCCTGCCAATTTGTGTCGCAGTCTTTTGCTCTGCAGACCGCAACCGTCGTTCTGGCTACTATCGTGCAGTCAAGAGCGCCTTTGTCGGTAGCGTTTACCGTTACGCCGTCAACGCCGTATTCACGCAAAACTTGCGTAATAACGTTTTTAATTTGTTTTCCAAACTGGTGCGACACGATACTGTCAAGGCGAATATCGATTCCGCTGCCGTTATTTGGAATAATTTCAATCATAATGTCGCCGGATTCCAGCGTGCCTGCTGTAGCAGTTTTTAACATTATTTAACCCCCGTAAAAAAGTATTTTTTGCTAACTTCATTTTATAACAAAAGCGGTATTTTATCAAGGGTAATTGCCCTTATCTTCGTTAATTTTTTAATTAAAATTTTCCAAAAAATTTTGTTTATGTATATCGGTAAAAAAATCGGTTTTGGTTGGATAAAAATTTATGAAAATGTCGACACGAAATTTAGACGATTTGTTAAAAAGCGATAAATATCGACAAAAAAAAATAAAATCAAACAAAACAAGACAAGCCGTATTATAGCAATGAAAATGGTCGATGTGCTATACTAAGCTAGTCCGAAGAGGCGCGTTCATTCTGCCTCTCCAAGACGAATGGTACCTTTTTATACTTCGGATAAAGGGACAGTCGTATTCTCTGCGACTGTCCCCGATTATTTAATTTATGATAAAAGTATTTTTATCAAAATTTTTTTTTAAACTTAAATTTTACCTAGCCTATCATGCCCTATAAAGCGTTAGTTTTGTGCAGTTTCTGGTGTTTCATCGGGCTTCGGTTGCAAAAAAGGCATTGGACGGATTTTGGGCAGCGGATACTCATTTTCATCTAAGTCAAAAAGTTCGGTAAGTTCTTCCCAAATGTTTTCATAAGTCAGTTTTTGTAAAGCCGCGAAAGTTTTTACCGCTGTTGAAACGAAAACGTGTTCTATTCTGGGGCATTTTTCTTTAACAAACGCGATAACTTTTTCTGTCAGCTCGTTCATTGCCGTTTTTGTCGTTATTCCTTCTGTGCGCAAAGCTATAAAACAATAACCCGCGAAGCAAACGACTTTGCAGTCCCGCACGTTTTCAAGTTGTTTAATTTCGGTTTCCAAGTTTTCTTGGCAGGGTTTAGCAGGTTGATCCGCAAAACATACGCCCGCGCTTAATATTACGACGCAGATTATAGCCAAAGCCAAAAACAATTTTTTCATCACCTTTCCTCCTTGTTTTTGCCATTAGTATGCTAAATTTTGTCTATTATACTCACTTTTTCGCCATTTTCCGCCAAAAGCGTATGTTTTTAAGCGTTAGAAGAAGCGTTAAAATTACCGCGTACAGGTAATGCGGAGAAATATTATGAACGGATTAACAGTGTTCGCGTGTTTCTGTTCGGCTGGAATTGCCGTCTGCCTTACTTACATAGTTTTGACGGTTCTTGCCGAGAGAAGACGTAACGCCGAGCCAAAAATGCGGCGTCCTCCGAAAGAAAGTTACAACTACTACGAAGCCTACGAAAGCGGCGAAAGTTTGAATATGGATGTGGAATAAAAAAGCTCTTTCGTCAAATTCTTGACTAAACACGGTTAAAAGAGTATAATATGCGTTAGATTTGAAGGTGAGGGATTTCTTTATGAATAATTTTGCTTCTTTAATAGACCATACTCTTTTAAAACCGTCCACAAAAAAACAAATAATCGCTTTGTGCGAAGAAGCCGTTGATTACGGTTTTGCGTCGGTTTGCATTTTGCCCGATTACGTTAAGCTCGCGAAAAAAACGTTGGAAGGCAGCAATGTAAAAGTTTGCACCGTAATAGGTTTTCCTTTGGGTGAAAATACCACTCAGACCAAAGTTTTTGAAACCAAAAACGCTGTGAAAAACGGCGCGGACGAGGTTGATATGGTCATAAATTTGTCCTGGGCTAAAGGCAACGAATGGAAAAAAGTGACCAAAGAAATCGCGGCTGTCGTAAAAGCGGCTAACGGTGCTTTGGTAAAAGTTATTATCGAAACCTGTTTACTCGATTCCAAAAAAATCGTCAAAGCGTGCGCGGCTTGCGTGGAAGCGAAAGCTAACTGCGTAAAAACAAGCACGGGATTTTCGACAGGCGGAGCAAGAGTGGAAGACGTAAAAATTATGGCTGAAGCTTTGACAGGAACAGGATTATTTATCAAAGCGAGCGGCGGTATCCGCGATTACGCTACGGCGGAAGCTATGGTAAACGCTGGCGCGAAACGTCTCGGCACAAGCAGCGGCATAAAAATAGTCGAACAAAAATAAAAACCGAATCATAATATTTATTTAAACTTATATAGCGGATTTTAACAAACGATCTAAGCGAGTTTAAAAAAATAAAAAATACAAATATTTCTTTGGGGCAGGGTGAAACTCCCTACCGATAGTGATAGTCTATGAACAGCCTTATTTATGGGCTGCCGAACGGGTGAAATTCCCGTACCGACGGTAAAGTCCGGATGAGAAAAGAAATGAAAAAATCATTTTTTAGTAAAATGCCCTTGAAGCGATTCAAGGGATTTTTCTCATAAAAAAGCTCTTTGGAACAAAAAGGAGTTTTAATGAAAGAACAAACGAAGTTTGAGCATGAAAAAGTAAACGATTTTAATAAAAACGCGAAAAATGATACGGCTCAAAATGAAAAAACGAGCGACGAATTGAACGCTGATTTAATGGAAATAAATCAAAACGGCGAAAAAAGCGTAAAAACGAACTGCGTAAGTGATACCCAAATTCACGACGGTGACAGCGGAACAAAAAATTCCGCCGTTTCGACTATCGCAAAAATAGGCGTATTGACGGCATTGTCGTATATACTTTATATGTTTGTAAAGTTTCCGCTCCCGTTTTTGTTCCCGTCATTTTTGGACATTCAAATATCGGATTTGCCTGCTCTGCTGGGCGGTTTTGCGATGGGACCGATACCCGCCTGCGCTATTATCGTCATAAAATGTCTGTTAAAGATGCCTTTTACGACCACCGCCTGCGTAGGTGAAATCGGCGATATTATCATCGGAATAGCGTTCGTACTGCCTGCCGCGCTTTACTACAAAAAACACAAAAACAAAAAAGGCGCGTTTATAGGCATACTTATAGGGGCGGTTAGCTGCGCGGTTTCGGCTGTTATCGTAAATAGATTTATACTTATTCCGTTTTATGTTACAATGATGTTCGGCGGAAACTGGGATATTTTACTTAATATGGTTAAACCTCTTTACCCGACGGTAACCGTGCAGAATTTTTACGCTTATTATCTCGGTTTTGGTATCGCTCCGTTTAATATTTTGCGATGCGTTATATCGGGCGGACTCGCGTTTTTAATTTACAAACCGCTAAGCAAGGCTTTGCATTGGGAATATGTGAGAAAAAATAAAAGCGAGTAAACGATAAATTTTTAGTTAATAACGAGTGAGAAAATGATTTGTAAAAATGTAAACGATACTATAAAAATAGGCGAGAATTTCGCCAAAAAACTTAAAGGCGGCGAAGTTATTTTGCTGCGCGGAGATTTGGGCGCGGGCAAAACTCATTTTGTCAAAGGCGCGGCGTTAGGTCTCGGCGTAACGCAAACCGTGACAAGCCCGACTTTTACTTTGCACAATATTTATGAAGGCACAAAACTGACGCTGAATCATTTTGACTTTTACCGCATTAATGAGGAAGAAGCGGCGGAACTTGGGTTGGAAGAATATTTTAACAGAGCCAATGGAGTTTGTTTTATAGAATGGGCGGAAAATATAGCGGGACTTTTGCCGAAAGAGAACATTATCGTTAATATTACCGTTATCGGCAATAATGAGCGAGAGATTACAATATCGAATTTTGATTAAGTAAAAAAGACAAATGAAGCTATAAATTAAAATTTTCAAAAGTTATTTAATGAAAAATTAAGGAGAAAAGTTGGAAGATAAATACGTTTTGATTATCGATACTGTCACGCCGAATATGTACGTCGTTTTAGTTAAAAACGGCGATATTTTCGAGCAAAAAATCATTCGCGGCAACAAAAATCATAGCCGTACGCTGACAAAAACAATCGGCGAAGTTTTGCGTAAGGACGGTGTCGAATTTAATCAAATAGGCGTATTCGCTTGCGATATCGGTCCTGGAAGTTTTACGGGCATACGTATAGGTATCGCCGCGGTAAAAGGATATACGACGGTTTTTCCTTGCGCTCAATCGGTGACTTTTACGTCATTGGAATTATTGGCGGAAAAAACGAAATCCGAAAACTGCCTTATGGACGCGGGCAGAGACCTATTCTATTATCAAAAATTTTGCGGCGGCATCGCTATTGCACAACCGACTTTAATAGAAAAAGCGCAAGCCAATTTATATATCGGCGAAAAAGCGGCATTATTTGACGAGAATATGGATTTTGCTAATGAGCTTGTTACGGTAACGCAAAGAAAAATCTTGGCGAAGGAATTTGCCGAAGAATTAACTCCTGTATATTTACGCAAACCGCAGGCTCAGGAAGAAAGGGACCGCAAAATAGTAAAAGAAATCGCTTTTACGCAAAAAGAAATCGACGAAATGCTGGAAATAGAAAAGCAATGTTTTGCGGGAGAAGCATGGAACAGAAGCGATTTTGATATTTCATATAAAGACGGTCTGATAACTTTGGGCGTTTTTGAAGCTGACAAACTTATCGGCTACGGAATGATTTACTTAGCTAGTGACGAAGCGGATTTATGCACAATCGGGGTTTTGCCTCAATACAGAAAAAAAGGTTACGGCGGCGCAATAATGACCGCGTTAGCAGAAGCCGCGAAAAAACGAAACGTGAAAAAAATAACGTTGGAGGTAAGCAAAGGCAACGACGACGCTATTAAAATGTACAAAAGTTTTGGCTTTACGATAGCTGGCGAAAGAAAAAATTATTACACAAACAGCAACTTCGGCGACAACAACGCCTATATAATGATTTTGCAATTTTAGCTTTATTATTTTTTAAATAAAATTTTCAACCGCTTAAATGGCGGTTTTATTTTTTATATTTTTTTTGTATAGAACTCAATAAAAAATTTAAAAGCAGCAACGAGCTTTAATAAACAATATTTTTGAGATAGAGTTAATTTTGTCGAAAAAGCTCGAATATAATAGCTATTAACAAAAGAGAACAAGCGGTTCTCTTTTTTTGAGCTTGTAAAGAATTTTCAGCGACTGTGGTAATCAACTCAAAGGAAAATTCACGGCTAGAATTTTTTGAAAAGTGATTAAAAGAAAATTTAAAAGCGTAACGGAGTTATAAATGAAAACTTTGGTTTTTTTGCACGGCTGGGACTGCGATAAAAATATTTGGGCAAAGCAGATTGAATTTTTTTCAAAACAATATATTTGCCGCGCTTGGGATTTTTCGGGATTCGGCGAAAAACCGCTCGTTAAAAAAATGACCGTATACGATTACGCCAAGGAAACGGCGGAAAATATAAAAGCGGTAACGGACGATAAAGTCGTCGTCATAGGGCACAGTTTTGGCGGAAGAATAGCTATAATTTTAAATTCGCTTTACCCCGAACTCGTGGACAAAGTAATACTTGTTTCATCGGCGGGGCTGAAAAACCGCTCACTAAAAAATAAGCTGAAAACATATATATACAAGTGTAAAAAACTGCTTGTCAGAATGAAAATCCTAAATCAAAATGCTATCGTAAACGCCGGCGGTAAAGATTATCAAAAAACGTCGGACATAAAAAGAGAAACTTTTTTGAGCGTAATCAATACCGATTTACGCAAACATGCGAAAGCGGCGAAAGCTCCAGTCCTGCTTATTTGGGGCGAAAATGACCGTGAAACGCCTTTGAGTCAAGGTAAAAAACTCGCGAAACTGACAAAAGGCGGTCTTTGCATAATAAGCGGCTGCGGACATTTTTGCTTTTTGGAAAAACCCGCGCAGTTTAATAGAATTGTCGATTCGTTTTTGCATAATAGCTAAATACCGCAAACCTACAAACTTTGGCAGAGGTTAAATTTTGTTTTTAAAAATAATCATAGCGATATTAACCGCAATATCGGTTTCGATAGGCAGCTTTCATACCGTGTGGCGATTACAAAACTCCAACTACACGCTGAGAGATTTTTTTGCGCTTAGTTACAAATATTACATTTTGTGTTTGATCCTTGGCGGAACGGCGTTTGCCGTATGGATTTTGGGTTTGGAAGTAAAGCTATTGGAGCTGTCGCTCGCCATCGTTTTTTTGGCACTGTCGATGACCATTTCGCACAAGCCGCCGCTAAAACTAACACCCAGGGCAAAAAGACAGTTTGCCGTTTCTTTCGCGGTTATTTTTGCAGCCGCGTATTTTCTGCCCGCTTGGATGTGTATTACTTTCGCGCACTTATTAACGGCGGTTGCGTTCATATTAATTTTGCCTTTTGAAAATATCAATAACAAACGGTATCTAGATAAATGCGCAAAAATTTTTGAGCGAAACAACAATGCAAAAATCGCAATTACGGGCAGTTACGCAAAAACGTCGGTAAAAAATATATTGACGACTATGTTGAAAGAAAAATATGTTGTAGCGGCTCCGTCCGAAAGCGTAAACACGCCACTTGGCATATCAAAGTTTGTCAATAACGGCGGGATAGAAGGGGCGGAAATTTGCGTTTTTGAGTTTGGCGCGCGCAAAAAAGGCGATATCGACGAGCTTTGCCGTTTGGTAAAACCGAACGGCGGAATAATTACGGGACTTGCGCCTCAGCACTTGCAGACTTTTAAAACTTTTGAAAATATAATTGAAACGAAAACCGAGCTTTTGCGATATTTAACTGAAAAAGACTTTTGTGTGATTAACGCCAAGGACTCGGTTTTAATAGAACAAACGGCAAAATGTGAAATTTTGCCCGCTGGCGGCGAGAGCAACGTTCGCGCGGAAAAACTAAGTGTAAGCGAAAAAGGCAGCGAGTTCGATTTAGTTTTAGCCGATACCGTTATTACGGGTTGCATGACAAAACTCCTTGGCAAACACAATGTAAACAATATTTGTCTTGCGGCGGCTTGCGCTTATAAACTTGGGATTGAGCCAGAAAAAATCAAAAAAGCAATCTCCAATCTGCGTACCACTCCGCACAGACTTGAAATTTTGCCGAGCAAAGCAGGGATTATTATCGACGACAGCTATAACGGAAATCTTGTCGGTATCAATGCCGCCGCCGAGGTGCTGGCTTTATTCAGCCAAAAAAAATACGTTATTACGCAAGGCATAGTGGAAGGCGGAAAGCGCGCGAAAGAGTTGAATATCGAAGTCGGCAAAATCTTGGGTAAAGTCGCGGATAAAGCTGTCGTTATCGGTAAAAACGCGAGACATATTTTTAACGGGTTAATATTGAGCGGAATGGATAGAGATTCGATACTGTTTGCGCCAAACGTCAGCGACGCGGTGAATTTGTTAAAAGACGGACTTAGCGACAGCGTGCTGTTGTTTCAAAACGATTTGCCGATTTAAATATTTTAGAAAAAAAATAAATTAAAAAATAAAGAGAGGTTTTTATATATGAATTTGGCGGTGATGTTCGGCGGAAAAAGCGCGGAACACGATATCAGCGTTATTACCGCTGTGGGGCTTGGCGGAGCGATACCCGAAGCAAAAAAAATATACGTAGACGAGCGTAACCGCTGGTGGCTTGTCACCAAAACGCTTACGCCCGCGCAATATAAGGGTAAAAAAATACCACCGACGTTTTTGCCCGTTACGATTTTGCCGAATAACGACAGGCTGTACCTGAAACTCGGTTGGATTATTATTCCTATCTGCCGTTTAAATGCCGCCGTACTGTGTTTTCACGGTAATAACGGCGAAGACGGAGCGACACAGGGTCTGCTGCAGCTGGCGGGTATTCCTTATACGGGCAGCGGTATCGGAGCCAGCGCCATAGGAATGGACAAAATTTTATCGAAAAAGTTTTTTGCATCGCTTGGCTTGCCCGTACTGAAAAGTTTTTCCGTAGATATTGACGGATTTTTAAATGGCGAACCTATAATGACGGGCAATATGAATTTTCCGCTTGTCGTCAAGCCTTGTTCGCTAGGTTCGTCTATCGGCATAAGTGTGGTCAAAGACGCAAACGAGCTGGAAGAAGCTCTCTCGACAGCTTTCGCTTTTGACAGCAAAGTAATGATAGAAAGCGCGCTACTCGACTGCCACGAGGCGAATTGCTCGTATTTTTGCAAGGAGGTTTCCGAAGTTTATCATCCGTATTCCGCTGGGGAAATACTGTCTTTTGAAGATAAATATCTAAGCGGAGAAAAAGCAGAACCGAGAAAAGAAACCCTGTTTATTAACGAAATTAAACGCGCGACAAAAATAATTTGCGATTCGCTGAACGTGCAGGGCGCGGCAAGAGTTGACTTTTTGGTTACGGAAAAAGAATGGTTTGTTAACGAAATAAACACTATTCCGGGAAGTCTTGCTTACCCGATGTGGAAAGACCGATATTCGTTGAGAGAATACGTATTAAAAGCGGTGGATCAAGCGGTAAATATTCACAAAATTAGAAAAAGTCTGAAATACGCCTATGAGAGCAACGTTTTAAATATGGGCAGCTCAAAAAAATAATTTTATTAGAAAAAAACAAAAACCGCAATTTTTAAAATTTGCGGTATTTTTTTAATTTATTATAATTTTTAATCACCCTTTTAAAACGCGACGAAAATAAATAAAAAATTCATTCGCTACATTTACTCAGCGTAATTATGTAGAGTAGACGCTAAAATTTTGCGTAATTTCGCAACCAGATAGTCGGGTGTTGTCACCACTATATCTTTTCCAAAAGAAAGCAGTCTTGAAACCAACAGATTGTCAAAAGGCAGTTTTGCGTTCGCTATATATTTACCTTTTTCTTCCGTCACGCAGTTTACGCCCAGCCACTCTTCAACGTCTGTCAAAACGTGTTTATTCAAAATAAAAGAAAAATCGATATAAGGGCTTTGCGAGGGTATTACTAAATCCTTAGCGTAATCGGTGTCAAAATGGCGGGGTTTGAATGTTTTGTCAAGCTGAGTGATAGTGGCTACCCGTGTGATTTTGAAAAAACGAAAATCTTTTCGCACAAGGCAATAAGCGTAAATATACCACAATCCTTCTTTTAACAAAAGCGAATACGGTTCTATTTCGCGGGTAGTTACGTCGCCTTTCCCGTCGTGATAACTGATAGCGCAAATTTGATTATTCACGATAGCGTTTTGCGCCAATGCGAATTTGTCCTGCAACGCTTGTGTCATTGGCGTATCCACAACGAGTTGAGAGCTGTTGAGTATATAATTTTTTCGTAAATTTTTTGATAGAATTGTAAGTTTATCAATAATTGACTGAGTGGTTTTGTCTTGCAGGTCATAGCTTTTTAACGCGGGAATAAGCCTGCAATATTCTTCTTCGCTAAAATACTGACTGTTTAGCCGATAGTTGTCGGAAATTTTTATGCCGCCGTATTTTCCTTTTTGGGAAGAAATCGGAACGCCGCCGCAATCCAAAACGTCAACGTACCGCATAACCGTACGCGTCGAAACCTCGTATTTTGCCGCCAGTTCCGCCGCGGTGACTTTATCTCGGCTGAGTAGTGTGGTAAAAATGCCTATAAGTATTGGATATTGCATAATTTTTCTCCGATTTTTTAAAATTATTTTTTATATGTGACAAACAGTTGTCATATTATATCTGTTACAATAATACCATAATAAATAAATAAGTCAATAGGAGAAGGACAAATTATGAATTACGATTTAAATAAAATTTTGAAAAAACTCGAAAGCAATATCGTCCCGCGCAGTATGCGCCGTATGGATTTAGGTAAAGCAAAGGAAAAAGCAATGTCAAACCTTAACTATGAGCTTGTTTTGGTTAATGAGCCAAAAGTCAACCGTCCCGATTTTGTTCAATATATGTTTGACGGCGAAAGAAGCTCGGCAAGAAGATAAATCAATAAAGATTTTATTATAGGATTTTATCTCACTTCATAATGGATAAAATAAAGTCTATAAGTAATTTTAAAAATTAATCAGGTTTTACAGTAACCCAAGATATATTCGCAAATCCGTTTCGTGCCGTCAATACTTCGAGCGGATTTTCCTTTTATTGTTTTAATCGCGGTCAACAAATTTTCTACATTCAAATTTTTTTCATCTAGCACGCAACCGTTTCCGTTATTTTGAAAATACTCGGCGTTTTGATTTTGTTCGCCTCTGCCCGAACGCGAAAGAGGCACGCACACGAACGGAATGCCAAGCGAGGAAAGCTCGCAAAGGGTGTTGCTTCCGCCTCGGGTAAGACAGTAATCCGCGGCGGCATAAAAGAGCGGCATATCGCGGGTGTAGTCCGTTTGATAAAAATTCACGCCGTTATTTATATCTATTTTTTTGTTTTTGCCAGCAATCAAAATAATGTTAAAATTTTGCGTTAACTGTTTGAAGTTTTTTAAGATAAATTCATTCAAAAACTCCGCGCCCAGACTTCCGCCCGTGATAAGCAAAGTTTTTTTTGCGTTAGATAGATTGAAAAAAGATTTTGCCTGCATTTTATTCGCGGAATAGATTTTTTGATTGATAGGCGCGCCGACAGTTATAAAACGCTCATTTTTTTGCGGAAAAGTCGACAAACAAGCGTCGGCGTATAGAAACGAAATTTTATTGGCAAGACCAAGGCTTATATCGCTTTCGTGTATTACTGTGCGTATGCCTAGTTTTTTTGCCGCCAATACGACGGGCAGAGCCACATAGCCGCCTTTTGAAAAAACAACGTCGGGATTAATATTTTTTAGTATTTGTTTGCATTGATTTACGCTTTTGAGTAGATGAAAGGGCACGGCAAAATTTTTCAAAAATTCGCTTTTATCACGTATGAATCCGTGCGCGGTTATTTCGTGAAAAACGGCGATATCGTTAGTCGCAATATTTTTTTCAATGCCGTTTGCGCCGATGTAATGAATTTTTACATCGGGGCGGATTTGTCTAAGATAATCGATAAGAGCGAGATTGGGCGAAACGTGCCCGCCGCTTCCGCCGCCAGTAAAAACAACAGTCATAGACTTCATATTTTTAGTATATGAAGCGGTTTTGAAAAATTACGGTTTAGCGGCAACTTTTAATAATTTTAATTTTCTTCAACAATTATTTCGGGTTCGGCGACGTCGACTTCCACGTCTATGGTTTTTGATACGGGAGTGTCAGGCTTATCGATATTAAATTCAAATTCCACGGCTCTCACGTGTTCGATCGGTTGCGCTGCTATATCGGTATTATTTTGACATTTGTGTTTTTTGATAATCCTGAAATTCTTTTTCATTTTTTATTTTCTCCGTTTTTTGTTTATATTACAGGTACAAACAGATGATAGTCAAGACTTTTTTTTCGAAATTTATAAAAAAGCCGTCGAAAATGCGTATTGACAACGCTTAAAAGCAAGTAGTAAAATAAAGGGTATGAAAGACGTCGAATTGTATTTATTAGATATGGACGGTACTGTTTACGTTAACGACCGACTTATTGACGGAGCGAAAGAAAAGATTAGGGAAATAAAAGACAAAGGCAAAAACTTTTGTTTTTTAACCAATAACAGCAGTAGGGACAAAGACGAATATATCGCAAAATTAAGTAAGCTTGGTATAAATATTACGCGCGACGAAATTTATTCGTCGGGCGATTCCGCGATAAGATATTTACTTAAATACGAGCCGAATAAAAGCGTGTATCTACTAGGCACGCAAAAACTATGTAAACAGTTTCTCGATAACGGTATTATACTTACCGAAACCGATCCCGATATAGTGGTAGTGGCTTACGACACCGAGCTGACTTACGCAAAACTGGCAAAAGCCGTTACTTTTATCGCGCAAGGGGCGAAATATATCGTTACGCATGCGGATATCAACTGTCCGTCGTCGCCCGTATACGTTCCCGATGTGGGAAGTTTTGTCGCTTTAATAGAAAAGAGTTGCGGTAAGCTGCCCGAAATAAACTGCGGTAAACCTTATGAAGTAATGGCGGGAGCGATATCGGAAAAATTCGCGTTAAAGCCGAGCCAGATAGCCATGGTGGGCGATAGACTGTATACCGATATGCTTTTTGCCGTAAACGGCGGATTTCATTCCGTTTTGGTGCTGTCGGGCGAAACGACAAAGAAAGATTACACCGAAAGCGGTATGAAACTCGATATTGTCTTAAACTCGATAAAAGATTTGGAAGTTTAAAATAATAGGTTATCTCAAAACAAGAAATTTTCGATAGTTTAATAAGCAAAGGCACGGAATTAAAGAATAGATAAAGTTAATTAAGAAACAAAAATTTTTCGGAGGAAAAATGAAAAGATATATTTTGGCTTTGGACGAAGGCACGACTAGCGCGCGGTGCGTACTGTACGATACTTTGGAAAACAAAATAGCGCACATCGCGTCGCAGGAATTTGATTTGATTTTTCCTTGCGCGGGCTGGGTGGAGCAGGACGCCAATACCGTTTGGGCGGCGCAGTATGCTGCGCTAAACGAAACGATAGCGGCAAGCGGAGTGAAACTAAAAGAAATATACGGAATAGGCATTACCAATCAGCGTGAAACGGTGGTGGTATGGGACAAAAAAACGGGAAAACCTATCTATAACGCTATCGTTTGGCAATGCAGACGTACTGCGGATTTTTGCGATGAAATCAAAAAAGACGCCGAGCTTGTTTCAAAAATTCAAGGTAAGACGGGGCTTGTTATCGACGCGTATTTTTCGGCAAGCAAAATTAAATGGATTTTAGATAATGTAAAAGGCGCGCGGCAAAAAGCTATTAAAGGCGAATTGCTTTGCGGCACTATCGATACGTGGATTATTTATAAACTCACGCAGGGCAAAGTTCACGTCACAGACCCTACTAACGCAAGCCGTACGATGCTATTTAATATCAACACGATGGACTGGGACGACGAGCTGCTAAGATTTTTCGATATTCCGAAAAATATTTTGCCAAAAGTCGTGGACAGCGACGCGGTTGTCGGAAACGCCGAATTATTAAAAATCCCGCTGCCTATTTGCGGCATTGCCGGCGACCAGCAATCGGCTTTATTCGGTCAGGCGTGTTTTACTGCGGGCAGCGCAAAGAATACGTACGGCACGGGCTGTTTTATATTGATGAATACGGGCGACGTGCCTAAGTTAAGTAAAAACAATCTTTTGACGACTGTGGCATGGAGAGTGAACGGAAAAACGACTTACGCGCTTGAGGGCAGCATATTTAACGCCGGAAGCACCGTTCAATGGATGCGGGACAAGTTAGATTTCTTTAAAGATAGTTCGGAAAGCGAAAAATGGGCGAAGGAAGCCAAAAACTGCGACGGCAGTCAAGGTACCGACGGAGTTTACGTCGTTCCCGCTTTTACAGGGCTTGGCGCGCCGTACTGGAATCAGGACGCAAGAGGACTGATAATAGGAATAACGCGCGGCACGACAAAAGCACATATTATCAGAGCGACGCTTGAGAGTATGGCGTATTCGACTAAAGACGTTCTTATCAATATGGAAAAAGACGCCGAGTTAAAACTTAACAGTCTTGCGGTGGACGGCGGCGTTTCAAAGAATAATTTTCTTATGCAGTTTCAGTCAGACATATTAGGCGTAAATCTCAAACGACCTATTTCCACGGAAACGACTGTGCTCGGGGCGGTGTTCCTTTGCGGACTGGGACTTAATGTCTGGAAAAATCTCGATGAAATAAGCGCGCAATGGCAGATCGGCAAGGAATTTTCGCCAAATATGACGAAAGAAAAAGCCGAAAAACTCTACGCCAACTGGAAACGCGCCGTATTGCGCTGTTTGGATTGGCAGGAATAAAGAATAAGTTATTATTAAGAATATAAAGTGTTTTACTATAAAGACAACATGAATTTACCGTTAATTTACGGGCGGTAAAAATTGTATAGGAGGAAAGAACAAAATGGAAAAAATAAAACTGGCGACTCATGACAAACGAGAGGTTACGCTGTATTTATGGGACAAAGTCGAAAAACCGACGCTTGTCGTTCAGCTTGTTCACGGAATGTGCGAACATAGCGCAAGATACGACGATTTTGCCAAATTTTTAAACAAAAACGGCATAATAGTAGCAATGAACGACCAAAGAGGACACGGACTGTCGACGACGCCCAGTAATTACGGTTATGACGACGGCGATATGTGGGAAAATAACATAGCCGACCAAATGCGGTTAAGCGAATATCTGCGCGATAAATATTCTTTGCCTATCGTTATGTTTGGACACAGCTACGGCAGTTTTTTGTGCCAGAGACTTTTGGAAATTAACCCCGTTCCCGTCGCTTTTGTGCTTTCGGGCAGTTGTTATATGAATAACATTTTGACAAAAGCCGGCGCGATAATAAGCGCGGGCAAAGCGAAAAAAGACCCCAAAGGCGCTGGTAAAATTATGGCCGATATGTCTTTTAAGGCGTATGAAAAAACCTACCCCGGCGTAAACAGCTGGCTTAACCGCGATAAGGCGGAAGTGGATAAATACAACGCTGACCCTGCGTGCGGATACATAGCTTCCAACAGTTTTTACGCTTCGTTTATGCGCGGATTAAAATCTATTTACAAACGCGATTCTGTTGCGGATATAAATATTAACCGTCCCGTTTATATGTTCAGCGGAGAAGGCGACCCTGTCGGCGAATATGGCAAAGGCGTAAAGAAGTTGTATGATTTTTATAAAAAAGTCGGCATAAAAGACGTCACAATGAAACTTTACCCCGAAGGACGCCACGAAATGCTGAACGAAATAAACAAAAAAGAAGTTTACGTCGACGCGGTAAAATTTTTGGATAAATTCCGTCAAAAAGTTTAAAATCGTTACATAAAACTTTTTTGGAGAAAATTTTGTCAAAATCCAAAATAATCACAATTTTTATCAGCGTAGAAGCGGTTTTGTACCTATGGTTTTTAGCGATAGATATATTTACCGTTAACGATTCCACAGCTGTTAAATACGTTTCAGTTATCTTGTGTTTTTTGGCGTCTATGGCGTATCTGGCGTATGACAAAAAAATCGACAAGCGGCTGCTGATAAACGCAGCGCTGCTACTAACAATTATTGCGGATTTGTTTTTGCTTGTTTTAAACGACTATTATACGGTGGGGGTGGCGGTGTTCGCCGCCGCTCAAACCGCATACGCCGTTTATCTGCATTTTGACAAAAACGGAATTATTACCACCGTTATATTAAGAAGCGTCTTAATTATAGGCGGAGCGTTATTCGCTTATTTTTGGGTGGGGTTTTCCTGGCTGGCGTTACTCGGCATATTCTACTTTGTAAATTTATTTGTCAACGTTATTGAAAGCTACGCTTTTATTCCCAAAACGGGCGTAACTTTGGCGGTTGGGTTAACATTGCTAATGTTTTGCGATATTTGCGTTGGACTGAATAATTTTCACGCCGTGACAGGCGTTAACTTGCCCAGATGGGTTAACGCTTTTGTCGCCGTAGCAATGTGGGCTTTTTATCTGCCTAGTCAAGTAGCGATCGCGCTAAACCCGATGGAGAAAAAATGAGAGTTTTAAATATTATTTTTACAGTTTTAATGATAATTGCGCTTGTCGCAATGCTTAGCTTTTCGGCGAACTTGGTTTTGTATGCGCGCTTTTTTTATTTTGCGCAAATAGACGCTTTAAATATCGAAAGCAGTTCGGGATATACCAAAGAGCAGATAGTGGAAGCGTATAACGATGTCATAGATTACTGTATTTACGGCGGCGAGTTTTCCGCGGGTGACCTTAATTTTTCCGAAAGCGGAGCCAGTCATTTTGCCGACTGTAAAGTTCTTTTTGATTTGAATTTATACGTCTTTATAGCGAGTATGATCATCGCCGTTACTCTTATGATACTGGATAAAACCAGAGTTATCGAACTGATACAGCCAAAAGGCTATGCGCCCGCTTTTTACGCGGGATTAACAGGGCTTGGTCTGTTTTCTCTTTTGGGAATTTACGCCGCGATAGATTTTGACTCAATGTTTTTGGCGTTTCATACCGTCTTTTTCCCTGGAAAAACCAACTTTTATTTTTCACCAATCACCGACCAGGTTATAAATATATTGCCTGAACAGTTTTTCCTTAACTGCGCTATCGCTATTATTTCTATGATAATATTAACTTGCGTTGGGTATATATTATTCGCGATAATGAAACGAAACAGATATCTGAGACATCTTGGCATAAGATAATTTTAATTTAACATAAAGCCAAAAAAAAACAAGTACGGTAATTCGGACTTGTTATTTTTATCTTTTTTAATGAAATATAAAAACTTATCTCATCTTAGTCAAAAAAATTTTCTTTTATAGTTGCAGAAAACTATTAAAAAATTAAAATTATAAGACCTAAATTTTATTTTTTTTCCATTAAAAATTACCTAGATTAAGTTTGTTTTTTCGCGACAATAATTTAATAAGCGAATATTTATACAGCTGATTTTTATAAATATTCAACACTATGAATATTTATGCAATAAATTTTGTATCAAAGCGATTTAAAAAGAAAATTCGCCAAAATTATTGCATATTTACTCAAAGTTTGTATTGCAAAAAACTGGTAAATATGGTACAATACAAGTATTAAAAGCTAAATAAGGAGCGGACAAAAATAGTTATGACAGTAAAAACAGGCAACGAATATTTGGCGAAAGACATTCAAGTGCTGGAAGGGCTGGACGCTGTAAGAATGCGTCCAGGCATGTATATAGGCACGACTGGAATAAAAGGACTTCATCATTTGCTGTGGGAAATAGTGGACAACGCGGTTGATGAAGCGGCGAACGGTTTTGCCGATAAAATCACCGTTACTATTCACCCCGACGAGAGCGTTACCGTTACCGATAACGGCAGAGGCATTCCCGTCGACATTCATCCGCATTTAAAAGTCAGCGCGGTGGAAGTGGTATACACTCAGCTTCACGCGGGCGGAAAATTCAGCACAAAAAATTACTCGTATTCGGGCGGTTTGCACGGCGTGGGAGCTTCCGTCACTAACGCATTATCGCAATGGCTGGAAGTATATGTGTGCAAAGACGGCTGGAAATATTATCAAAAATTTCATTCGTTTATGCCCGAAGGCGGCAAAAAAATAAAAAGCGGCGTACCTGTCGAACCGCTGAAAAAAATAGAAGAAACAACCGAAACGGGAACGACGGTCACTTTTTTGGCGGACGAAACCGTATTCGGCAAAAACTGTATAGCTATGAATCTCGAAACCGTTGCCCGCAGAATACGCGAGCTTGCGTTCTTGAATAAAGGCACGGAATTCGTTTTGACCGACGAAAGAATAACAGAAGAAGAAACGAACGAAATATGGACACGCGTTTATAAATACGACGGCGGATTGAGCGACTTTGTAAAAAGCTTAAATGAAAACAAAATCCCGATCCATCTTGCGCCTATTTACGGAGCGGCGGAAAACGACATTATGAAGCTTGAGTTCGCTATTCAATACACCAACAGTTATTCGGAAAACGTTTTTTCTTACGTTAATAATATTCCGACTTCCGAAGGCGGCACTCACGAGACAGGCTTTAAGACTGCTTTGACAAAAGTCATGAACGAGTATGCCAGAAAAAAAGGTTATTTAAAAGATAAAGACGAAAACCTTATGGGCGAAGATTACCGCGAGGGTATAACGGCCGTGCTGTCAGTAAAAATGGCGAACGTGCAGTTTGAAGGGCAGACAAAAACAAAATTAGGCAATATCGAAGCGAAAGCCGCATGCGAACAGCTTGTGTCCGATATACTTATGAGCCTGCTTGAAAAAGACAATAAAACAAGCGAAGTTATAGTAAAAAAATCTATCGCATCGGCAAAGGTAAGAATAGCCGCCCGTAACGCGAAAGAACTTGCCCGCACGAAAAACACGATAGCCAACGCCACTTTGGTGGGCAAACTGGCAAGCTGCACGGGCAGAGATTATTCGCAAAACGAGCTTTTTATCGTGGAAGGCGATTCCGCAGGCGGCACGGCAAAACAAGCGAGAAACCGCCGTTTTCAAGCGATACTTCCTTTAAGAGGAAAGCCGCTTAACTCGGAACGCAAACGCGTCGACCAGGTTTTGGCGAACGAAGAAATACGCACTATTATCTCCGCTCTTGATACGAGTATCGGAGAAGATTTTGATATGACGAGCCTAAAATACGACAAAGTTATTATTTTGTCCGATGCCGACCAGGACGGCGCGCATATCAGAGCTATTTTGTTGACATTCTTCTTCCGTTATATGAAAGAGCTTATTACCGAAGGTCACGTTTATATAGGTATGCCGCCGCTTTATAAGGTCAGCAAAAAAGATAAGATTATGTACGCATATGACGATAATGAACTTTCCACAGTTATGAACGAGATGGGACGCAACGCTGAACTGCAAAGATACAAAGGCTTGGGCGAGATGAATACGGATCAGTTAAAAGACACGACCATGTCGCCGAAATCCCGAAAACTGTTGCGTGTGACATTAGACGACGCCGCCGAAGCGGACAGAATGATAACCATGCTTATGGGCGACCAAGTGGAGGCGCGGAAAAATTATATTATTGAACACGCCGATTTTAACAAAGATACAGACAAAAGCGTGGAAACTTATTTAGCCTAAAAACTGTAATAATCAATATTTAAATAGAGTGAAATCAGACTAGACAAAGGGGAGCAAAATGAAGCAAATCGACATTGAGAATATACCCGAAGAAGAAAATAAATTACCCGACGGCAGTTCGTTGATTTTGAGCGACTTGGAATCCGTAATGCACAATTCTATGATGCCTTATGCCGAGTACGTTATCATGGACAGAGCCTTGCCCAGAGTGGAAGACGGGCTCAAACCCGTGCAAAGACGTATACTTTACGCTATGTACGATATGGGCATTACGCCCGACAAGCCGTACAAAAAATCCGCCCGTATAGTGGGCGAATGCTTAGGCAAATATCACCCGCACGGCGATACGTCAGTATACGACGCTATGGTGCGGCTCGCTCAACCGTTTAACACCAATATGCCGCTTGTGGACGGACAAGGAAACTTTGGATCCATCGACGGCGACCCTGCGGCGGCTATGCGTTACACGGAAGCGAAACTCGCTCCGCTTGCGCTGGAGCTTATCGCGGATATTGAAAAAGACACCGTTTCCTGGTCAAGAAACTTTGACGATACTACAAAAGAACCCGATATGCTGCCCGGCAGATACCCGAATTTACTGGTAAACGGCGCAACGGGAATAGCGGTAGGCTTGGCTACTAATATTCCGCCGCATAACTTAGGCGAAGTTATCGACGGCGTAGCGGCATATATAGACAACCCGAAAATTACGCTCGATAAAATGATGAAAATCATCAAAGGTCCCGATTTTCCGACGGGCGGACATATCATTGCGGGCGACGGATTAATGCTGGCTTACGAAACGGGCAGAGGCAAAATTTATATCAGAGCAAAAGTGCATATCGAGAGCTTTGGCAGCGACCGTGAGCAAATCGTTTTTACTGAGCTGCCTTATCAGGTAAATAAAAGCAGACTTTTGCAGGAAGTGCTAAACCTGCGCGAAAACAAAAAAGAAGTGTTCGGCTGTATCAGCGAGATTGTCGACGAGTCGGACAATGAAGGTATGCGCGGCGTTATTAAGCTGAAAAAAGAAACCGACGCCAAAAAAGTGTTGGAACTTCTTTTCAAATACACGGATTTGCAAATATCGTTCGGTCTTAATATGGTTGCCATTGCAGACGGAAAACCGCAGCAAATGGGACTGATGAAAATAATTTCTTATTACACCAAATATCAGGAACGTATAGTCACCAACCGCACAAAGTTTTTGTTAAACGAAGCGGAAGAGCGTATTCATATTTTGGAAGGACTAGTTATCGCAGTCAGCAACATTGACGAAGTAATAAAGATAATTAAGGCCGCGGCGAATACTACCGAAGCGAAACAAAAACTGAGAATAAGATTCGACTTGTCCGACAAACAGGCGCAGGCGATTTTGGATTTACGCTTGGCAAGACTTACAAAACTTGAAATCGAAAAACTTTTAAACGAAAAGGCGGAACTTGAAAAGAAAATAAAAGAGTACCATGAGATACTGGGCAGCCGAGCGGTATTGATGCGCGTAATAAAAGAAGAAATGGGAGCGATAAAACGCCAGTATAAACGCGCGAGACTCAGCGATATCGCGGACACAGAAGAAGATATACAAGTATTCAGCGAAACGGATGAAAGACCTGTCGAAAACGTATATTTTGCTATTTCTTACGATGGTACGGTGAAAAATATACCGCTGAAAAACTTTAATATGAGCGGACGCGACGCGACCGACCGAAGCGGTTTTTATGATATTTACACGCAAACGCTATCTGTAAAAACAGACCAGAAAATAATGATTTTCTCGGACAGAGGTAATTGTTTCCAAACCGAAGTCGGAAAAATAGGCGAGGCGAAGTTCCACGACAAAGGTTTTTCTCTTGAAGCGTTGTTCGGTGAGAAAAACGCTGAAAAAGACGAAAAAGCGGTAAAAGCTTTTGTTCTGCCTGACGAAGATATGCCCGAAGGGGAAATCTTGATTTATACCCGTCAAGGTATGGTAAAACGCTCGCCTTGGAGCGAATACGGTCTGTTAAAAACAGCGTTTAACGGCTATAAATGCAAGGAAGACGACGAGGTCATAAACGTGGAAGAACTGCGTTCCGAAACGATGACGCTTGCGGTAACCGAAAAAGGTATGTGTCTATGCTTTAATAATAACGAAATACCCGTGCAAGGCAGAGTGGCGAGCGGCGTTAAGGGCGTAAATTTAGCTGACTTTGATAACGTCACGTATATGGGACAAATCGAAAGCGAAGGCGAAGTAATAATAGTTACTAATAAATGTTTTGTAAAACGCGTTATTGCCGCCGATATTCCCGTAACCTCGAGATACCGCAAAGGTGTGAAAATAATAAACCTTACGGGCGAAAACGGCGACGCGGTTATTTTTGCCGATTACGTTACCGAGCCGTACAATCTTGCGCTTATCGACCCCGCAACGACATATGTAATTAATTCCGAAGATATTACGATAGAAACCCGCGCGCATAAGGGCAAACCGCCGAAACCGCGCAAAAAAGGCTGCGCTCTGACGGACGTAATTAAGTTTGAAAATTAGCCAAAAATCAATGAAGATTAGTGAAAAGGTAATGTAAAAAGCCGTGTAAGCTAGTAAGATGACTAATAGTAAATTTTTCGAAAAAATAAAAAAATCATTTCGAAAACTAGAGTTGATTTTATGCGCGATCTTTAGTCAAATACAATGAAATGAATAAATTAAGAATTATGTTACTATACGTCAATAACCATTTTACAAGTTAAAAACCCAAAAATATTGCTATAACTATATAAATATTTAATATTAACGTGTTTTTTTCATTAAATTAAGATAAACTCCGAATTGTTTTCGGAGTTTTTTATATTTTTATAATTTTGGCTATTTTTTTCGCATAAAATATCGGGAATAATGTCTCAAAAATTATAGTGGAAGATTTTTTCTACAAATTTCGACAAATTTTTCGCGGATATATAAGGATACCCTAAAATAGCAGGTGTTAAAATGTATTTAGAATACAACAAAATAAAAAACACAACAAAGATCCTGATTTTGGTGTTAGCTGTCATCAGCTCGCTCGCAGTCGCCTTTAGTAATCCGCTCGCCGCAGCAGTAAACGCGGGAAACAAACTCAGACCAATCTACTGTGTTGAAACCGAAAGAAGAGTGGTTTCCTTAACTTTTGACGCTGCTTGGGGGAGCGACAAAACTTTGGCGATACTCGATATTCTTGACAGATATAATATCAAGGTCACCTTTTTTTTGGTCGGTTTTTGGATAGAGGCAAACCCCGAACTTGTCAGGGAAATAGCCAGACGTGGTCACGAAATCGGTACGCACAGTATGACTCATCCGCAAATGAGTAAACTTACCGCCGAGCAGATAAATGAAGAACTTACCGAAAGCGCAAAAATGATAGAAGAGCTTACGGGAAACATAGTGACGGTTTTTCGACCGCCATTTGGGGACTATGATAACAAGCTTATTTCCGCTTGTTTCAATTTGAATTTATATCCTATTCAATGGGACGTAGACAGTCTGGATTGGAAAGGATTATCAGCAGGAGAAATAGCCGCGCGAATACAAAAAGCCAAAAGCGGCTCTATAATACTTTTTCACAACAACAGCGATAACATCGTGCAGGCGTTGCCCGCCGTTATCGAGGCGTTGATTGCAAAAGGGCTCGGTTTTTGCCCCGTGGGGGATTTGATTTATTATAGCGGTTACATTATCGATAACTGCGGTAAACAAATTAAAACCGATTAACGTAGAATAACGTCTGTCATACCCGTGACAGACGAGAGGGAGGAAGTATATGAACTACACAAGTAACAACCGTGCTACGATTTCGGGAAAAGTAACAAGTGAGATTCAATTCAGTCATGAAGTATTTGGAGAGAAATTTTACCAAATAATGCTGGAAGTCAGACGCCTCTCTGATATGAGCGACATAATACCCGTTACTTTATCCGAAAAACTACTGGGGGTTACGGACATTTCAGTCGACCAAATGGTAACAGTTGTGGGACAATTTCGCAGTTACAATAAGATTATGGAAAGCCGCAGCAAACTGATGCTTACCGTATTCGCAATCGACATTATGCCGATTGACGAAACGATAAACACCAACACCATTGAACTAATTGGATTTGTCTGTAAGCCGCCGATTTTTAGAACAACGCCTTTCAATAGGGAGATTTGCGACATCTTACTGGCAGTAAACCGCGCATACAACAAAAGCGATTATATTCCCACGATAGCGTGGGGCAGAAACGCGCGAAGTATGAAGTATCTTTCGGTAGGCGAACAAGTGCAGGTGTTCGGAAGAATTCAGAGCAGAAACTACACAAAAAGACTTTCGGACAGCGTGGTGGAAAACCGAATAGCATACGAGGTAAGCATTTCGAAAATCTCCGTCGGTGACAACATCGAGTATCTTGAAAACGTTGTGGCGGCAGGAACATCAGAGTCTTACAACGCGTCAAACTACTAGCTTTTTATAGACGCTTTTAGTAAGCAAAAGGATTTATTTATCAATTATTTTTAAAAAAATTAATGACATCGCTTAAAAGCGTAAAAAAACCGTCCGTTGTTAGTGCGGACGGTTTTGCGTTATTATTTTATCAAAATTAATTTTCTGCGAAGTTTGAGTTAAAAATGATTATTTAAAAAACTTATACTAAATTTTTCTAACGAGTTGCTTTGTGAAATCTAAGTCGAATATTTTTTAATTTTAGTTATTTTAAAGACAATCTTTGTCTAACGGTACTGATATTTTATCTTATTTATTATTAGCGTCAAATTTTTCAGCTTCAAAAGGGTCCATTTCTTCTTGAATGACGACGTGTTTTTTGCGGCGTTTTGCCATTATTACAAAGAATACCACTCCCAAAATTACGAGAATACCCAGTACTAGTCCCAAAGCGATATAGTTCGTCAATCCGTCTTTTATCAATTTTGTCGCGTCGATATAGCCAAAATATTTTACTCCGTCAACGTCAACCTGCACGAAAGCCGTCGTTTCGTCCATGGAAATAACGCTTACTTGTTTGCCCGACGTCAATACTATGGGGTTGCCCGCTTCATCGGTCACGGGTTCGGTCAAGTCGATGTCTTCGTATAAGCCGAGCTGATTAGTCAGGTCGGTATTAACTGTATAACGAGTGATTTTTGTTTCGGGAGCCAAAGAAAGATTGGTTACGAGCGATTGTCTGATAAAACCGCTTTTAACTATTCCGTCTATTTCATAAGAAGCGTAAAACCATTCGGCGTTGCTGTCCGCAAGATTTTCATATCTGTCGGTAATAGTGAATACCGTGCCTTTCGGTACGTTTTCTACCGCGTAGGTGCCGTTGTCGTCGTAAAATGGCAGAGAATAAATATACGCCGTCGCGACCGCTTCCCCGACAAAATCGTAAGTGGTGTCATAAGTATGAAGTTTGTCGGCGGAAATTTCGGCGGCGGATTTTTCCAGCCAGCCAAACGCGCCTTTATAAAACACGTAGTAATAATCGCTGTCTTCCATACCGTCGTAGTGAAGCAAAATAAATTTGTCTTCGTCCGTCAGAAGTTTGTATGACGCGGGATTAGCCGATTGACTGGCTTCATATAAAATATTGGTAGGGTAGCCTGTGGCGTAAGCGTATGTAAAGTCTGTAAAATCGGTCGGCACAAGTAAGTCTATTTTGTCGTCGCCGATGACAAAATTTTCAACGAGTGTAAATACTCCGTCGGAATGGGAATATTGAAGAATTTTTTTATCATTACCCAAAACGTAAAGATAATTGCCGAAAACAGCGGTCTCAATTATTCCGTTCTCAACGTTAAGCACGGCGTTTGCGCTTTGGTCGTAAATTGTCGTGCCGTTATAAAAATACGTATAAGTTCCTATCGAAAAAGCTTTTTCACATCCGTCGCTTAACGTAATAATATCTTCGTCAAAACCGTTGGCGTCCGTATAAGTCATACAGGTATCGCCGTAAATTATCGCTACTTTGCCGTTGACGTAAGATATTGAGCGAATATCGGTCAAAATATAAAGTCTTTTTGTGTTTTTGGTGGAGATATTGTATTGATAAAAATATCTATCGGTAATATAGTAAACCAGCGCGCTTGTGCCGTTTTTTACAACAATAAAATCTTTGACGTTAACTGCGGGTATCAGTACGCCGTTCGCCAACGTTCCCGTAGCAGCGTCGATGCCGTAAAGCTGGATTTTGTCTTTTTGCATAACGTAAAGACTAAGACCGTCGACGGAAATTTTTTCCGTTACGCCGTCTATGTAATAGCTTACTCTGCTAGTCAGATCAGATTTTATCTGGTGAATAACGGTGTCAGCCCCATCGTTAATTATATCGACAACATAGATAGAACCGCCGTCGTAGTAAACGTCTTTCGGCTGAACCAAATAAACGGTGTTTAAAGCCGAATCCGCAAAAGCGAATCCGCCGTAAACCGCTGTAACGATTAAGATAAAAGCGAAGAGAAACGCTAAAATTCTATTAGTACTTTTCATAAAATTTCCTTTAAGCGTATTTCATTTGTCGTGTATACAAATATTTGTCGTTATTATAGCAAAAAATTTTTGAATATACAAGAGAAAAACAGCGCGGGGAAAAATACTGTAAAAATATTTTGACGAAATTCATCGATATTTTTGTCACGAAAAGTATTTTATGACAAGGCGGTGTCATAATTAAAATGGTACTATGAATTTGAAAATGAAGTTCGACTTAACATAGATTCTTTTCTGTTGTTGATTTAGTCCGTCATTTTTGTCTTGCAAAACGCGTGATTCAGGCAACGCCTCGCCTGCCGCGTACAATTCTTTTTAAGCCTTGCTCAACAGAATATTTTACAAAAAGGAAGACCTCGAAGCAGAAAAAGTTTTGGGGGGGGGGTTGGCTGATGGGAATTTTTAATAAAAATACGGTGTCTACCATATCGCAAACTCGTTTTAGAAAAAAGGAGATGGATTATGGAACAAATTGCTTTGACAATGCTCAACTGCTACAACGACATCGATTTTTACGTCGCGGGTATCGAAACTTATATCGCGAGGGCTGCGGTGTATTCTTATAGCGGGGCTAGTATGGCAAAACACAAAACAACCTTGCAGCAAACCGCCGATATTTTGGCTATGATTGAAAAAAAAGACGATTTGCTGATATTAAAAGCGTTAATCGAGTCGTCAATGAAACGGTTGACCGATTTTCAAAAAATACTGATAAAAAAAGCGTTTTTTGAAAAAAAGTCAAAAGAAGAAATTATGGAAACGTTCTCTTTGACAAAACGCACGCTATACCGCAGATTGCACAGCGCGGTAAATAGTTTTGCAAAAAGCCTTGCTTTGGAAGACTTTGAAGCGGAATGGTTTGACCAGAACTGTTTGAGTCAAAACTGGATAAAAACTATTCACGCCAAGGCAAAACTTTTAGCCTGAATAACCCCAACCGTAAAATCAGCTTTTTATAAAATTAACTAAGGCTGATTATAAATTTTAATTTTCGCCGTGTCCTAAAAAATTAGGCGCGGCGAAAGTTTTGGGGAAAAAATAATATTAATCTAACGCTTGGAAAATTTAACCTGATTTTTTAGAAAATAACTTGCAACTATTTTAGCAATTATTAGCTAAAAAAATTAAATTACAACGGGAAAATCTCAAAAAACTTAGGGCAAAAAACTATAAATAATCGTCAAAATAGCGCGGTTTCGGACGTTTTTCTTCCGCAGTCTGCGTTGTTGTGGCTACGGATTTGTAATTTTGTTTTTCATGTTTTTTTAATCCTTTATGAGACGGCGCGAACAGCATAAATACTATTACCACAGAAGGAATGGTGATAAGAAGTATCAAAGCAAGCTGCACTCCGTCGAACGACTGCGTGACGTCGTCGGTATTATCGGCCGAAGGATCCTCGACATTATCAACAGGAATGACAGGCTCCTCCGGCTCGATATTCACTGCGGGTAAAGGGGTAGGGTGGGGGGACACCGCCGCTTTTGACACGGTTGAGCTCATAACATAGCCCATGTAATCGCCGCAGCAGACGTAATACCAGTTTATTCCGCCCGTGACAATACTTCCGTAATAAGCCATAATCTGACTGTTTGTGGCTCGCATAAGGACTGTGCTTGTCGATTCGGGATAAAGGTAAATTTTCGAGCTGTCCGCCGTTACAGAAACAGTTACCGACGGGTAAAAAGGCGTAAGCGGAGTTTCGTAAACGGATTCGACTTTTGATATCAAAACGTAACCCGTGATTTTGTTAAACATTCCGACGTTGTCGGCTATTTCCACGCGGTAATATCCGCCTTCGACGCCTTTGACTTCCGCATAATACGTTTGCTCCAACGCAAACATAGGCTTCGTGTTACTGGCGGTGGCGTATAGGTACACGTCGTTAGTCAGCACGCGCACGTACGGCGGAACGTCGTCGGCAATAGCGGGCAAAGGCAAAAAAAGCAATATTAAAACTGTTATTATGGCGGAAATTTTTCGCATATCAAAAATTTAACACGGTATAAAAAATTTTTTTGGGGAAGATATGTCGAATATTGTAAAAGTATGAATGAGTTGATAAATAAAATTATTTCAATAGAAAACGAAGAAAACCGCAGAAGCCAAAATAAGCTTTCTCTTTATAACAAAGGCGAAAAAATTCACCGCAAACAAATGGAATTCCACCAAAGTTCAGCCGCAAACCGCTGGGTTTTCGGCGGCAACCGCACGGGAAAGACCGAATGCGGCGCGGTGGAGACTGTTTGGCTTGCGCGCGGTATACACCCATACCGTAAAAACCGAAAAAATATTTCGTGCTGGGTGGTATCGCTTTCGGCGCAAGTGCAAAGAGACGTGGCGCAGGCAAAAATATTGGATTATATCGATAAAAGCTGGATTATAGAGACCGTTATGACGTCGGGACGCAAAGATTCGCCCGATAACGGCGTGATAGATTACATTTTGATAAAAAACGTTTTCGGCGGAATCAGTAAAATCGGATTTAAGTCCTGCGAGGCGGGCAGAGAAAAATTTCAAGGCACGTCCCTTGATTTTGTGTGGTTTGACGAGGAGCCGCCGCAAGACATATATCACGAATGCAAGATGAGAGTCTTCGACCGAAAAGGATTTATTTTCGGCACTATGACGCCTCTTAAAGGTTTAACTTTTGTTTACGACGAAATTTATTTGAATAAAGGAGGAGACAAAGAAGTTTGGAGTATTTTTATCGAATGGGCGGACAACCCGTTTTTGTCGGCGGAGGAAATCGAACGGCTTGGCTCGACAATGAGCGCGGACGCGCTGTCGACAAGGCGGTACGGAAGATTTAATTCTTCCTGCGGACTGGTCTACGGCGAGTTTGATCCGTCAGTTCACGTTATCGAGCCATTTGACGTGCCAAATGGATGGTACGACAAAATAAGTATAGACCCAGGGTTGAATAATCCGACCAGCGTCCATTGGTACGCGGTAGACGGTGACGGAGTGGTGTATGTTATAGCCGAGCATTACGAGGCAAAGAGAGAGATTACCTACCACGCCTTGAAAATCAAGGAAATCTGCGACCGCTTGGGCTGGGAATCGGGAAGTTTCGGAATAAACGCTCTTATCGACAGCGCGGCGAATCAAAAGACTCTCGCCGCGGTCAAAAGCGTTGCGGAACTTTTTTATGAAAACGGAATCAACGTCAATACGAACGTGAACAAAGACGTATTCAGCGGAATAAATCGAGTGAAAAGTTATCTCAAACCGCTGAACGGCAAACCAAGGCTTTATATATTTTCCACGTGCGTAAATATGATCAAGGAAATAAAAAGCTACTGGTGGGGAGAGGGCGAAAAGCCTGTTAAAACCAACGACCACGCTATGGACGAACTGAGATATTACATATCGTCTCGTCCCGAAGCTTTCGCTCCGTCCGCCCATTCGACGCAAATACAAAAAGACATTATGAATTTAATCAAAAAAAAGAAAAACATTTTTTCGGGCAGGTAAATAAATGAAGAAAGACATCTTAGATATGGAAAAATTGAAAAAGGCGATAAAGAAAAAGGCTTTGGGCTATAACGTCGTGGAGGAAACCGTAGATTATTCGCTCGTCGACGGCGAGATGGTACCGTCCAAAAAAAAGACGGCGACAAGACACATTCCGCCCGACGTTTCGGCTCTTAAAGCGTTAATGGATATGAAAGAGGAAACAGATTACGAGTCTATGACGGACGAGGAACTGTCAAAAGAAAAGACGAGATTACTAAAAATTTTGGCGGACACCGAAAATAAATAAGCGGAGAAAGGAAAATGGCAAAAAAGAAAAAAAGCGATTTTTATGAAGATATCGTTAACGAAGTGAACAAAGATTATCAAAAACGGCAGTTGATGCGGCGACCGTACGAACTGGCGTGGCAGCTTAATATGAACTTTTTGATGGGAAATCAGTATTGCGCTATATCTGCCAGGGGTGCAATAGAGCAGGAAGACAAAAACTATTACTGGCAGGAAAAACAAGTGTTTAATCATATCGCGCCGATAATAGAGGCAAGGCTCGCAAGGCTCAAACGCGTTCGTCCAAAAATGACGGTAAGACCGTTTTCGGGCAATCAGGACGATATTTCATCGGCGAAAACGGCGACAAAAGTTTTGCAAAGCGTAAGCGAAAAACTTTCGCTTGACGGCAAACTTGGCTCGGCGACGGCGTGGAGCGAAGTAACGGGAACTGTTTTTTACAAAATTATCTGGGATGAAACTAACGGCGACAGCATTTTTGTCAATAACGGAGTGCGTAATTTAGGCGACGTAAACGTTACCGTTGTGCCTCCGTTTGAAATTTATCCCGACAGCAATGTTGCTGCCGATATAGACGAATGCGGCTCTATTATTCACGCAAAAGTGTATTCCGCCGCCGAGGTGGAAAAAATCTGGGGCGAAAAAGTAAAGGGCGGTGAAATAAAAGTGTTTTCGATGACCGGCGGGGCTGCGGTAGGCGGTTACGGCTACAATTCCGTTATTCCATCTATTACGTCTGAATCAAAAAACGACCACGTGGTAGTCATTGAAAAATACGTTAAGCCGTGCGACGAATACCCCGACGGACAGCTTATTATCGTTGCGGGCGACAAACTGCTGCATTACGGCGAGCTGCCTTTTGTCAATCAAAACGACGGCAAAAGGGGCTATCCTTTCGTAAGACAGGTGGCGCACGAACAGGTGGGATGTTTTTGGGGCGCGAGCGTTATTGAAAGAATAATCCCCGTGCAGCGCAGCTATAACGCCGTTAAAAATCGCAAGCATGAGTTTTTAAATAGACTTGCTATGGGGGTGTTGACGGTTGAAGACGGCAGCGTGGACACGAATAACCTTGAAGAAGAAGGGCTGTCGCCGGGTAAAATACTCGTTTACCGACAAGGCGCGGAAAAGCCTAATTTTTTGGCGGCGGGAAACGTGCCTGCGGATTTTTCGTACGAAGAAGACAGATTGCTAAACGAATTTGTCGTTATATCTGGCGTGTCGGAAATATCGCGTAACAGCGCGACACCCACCAATATTACAAGCGGCGTCGCTTTGCAAATACTGGTTGAGCAGGACGACACAAGGCTTTCAGCTACCGCCGAGAATATACGTTTTGCCCTAAAAGAAATAGCGAAAAACGTTTTGAGGCTGTATAAGCAATACGCCGTAACGCCAAGGCTATTAAAAATCGTGGGCGAAAACGAAGTGGAGTTATATTATTTTTCCGCTAGCGATATAAACAGCGACGACGTTGTTTTGGACACCGAAAACGAACTCAACGACAGCCCCGCAAGCCGTAAAAATATGGTTTTGGAGCTTTTGCGTACGGGAGTGCTATACGACAAAAACGGAAAACTTTCGGAAAACACAAAAGTAAAAATACTTGAAATGATGGGACTTGGCAACTGGGAAAACGCTTGCGATCTAATAAGACTCAACAGAGACAAAGCGGAAAAAGAAAATCTTAGCATCAAAAAGGCGCAGGAGCTTTTGGACGTGGACGATCACGCGGTGCATATTGAAACGCATACCGCTTTCGTTATATCGGGAGAAGCCAAAAAGCTAAGTCGTGAAGAAATTATTTTGGAGCATATTTGCGCGCACAAAGCCAGACTTGCCGCGCAAGGAGAATAAAAAAAATGGAATACGGAAAATTTGAAACTTTGGAAGAGCTTTTGAACGGCTACGGCAGTCTTGAAAAAGAATTTACAAAAAAATGTCAAGAGCTAAGCGAACTCATTAAAAAACAGGAAGATGAGAAAAGGAATAGCAATATCGGTACAAGCGAAACCGACGGCGCAATAATCGATAACGGCATTAACACCGTTGACTGCGCAGATACGGTTATGCCACCGAGGGGCGGTACGGGCAACGCCGTCAACCCCGAAAATATGCCTCATGAGGCGTATTTGACGCAAATTCCCGACGAATTATCGCTTGACGAAGACGCTCTGAAAGAATTTGTTGAAAAAAATCGCAAACTCGCCGACAAGATTTTTGAGATTTATTTATTTAAAAACAGTCTTTCAAGCGCGCCGAAAGTAATAGGCGGCGGGGGTTATCTGCCCACCGCTCCGCAAACAAAACCAAAAAATATCAGCGAAGCGTCAAACCTAAGCAGACATTTATTTAAGTAAAATTTTAAGGAGAAAACCAAAAAATGGTAACATTAACAAACGCCGACAATGTTTTGAAAAGTTTATATCTCGAAGCGTTGTCTAACCAGCTAAATACCACCACAAATCCATTATATAACAAATTCGTTTCCACCGAGCGCGACGTGTGGGGTAAAGAAATAATAAAACTCGCTCCCTACGGAATGAACGGCGGTATCGGCGCGGGAACAGAAACGGGCGATTTACCCGCATCGGCAGGCAATAACTATAAGCAGTTTAAACAAACTTTGAAAAACCTTTACGGCACGATAGAAATATCCGACAAAGCCATAAGAGCCAGCGCGAATAACAGCGGCGCGTTTTTGTCATTACTCGACGCGGAAATGGACGGACTGTTGGCTGCGTCAAAATTTAATTTCGGCAGAATGCTTTTTGGCAGCGGCAGCGGCGTATTAACGGCGGTTGCGTCGGTAGACGGCAACGAAGTCGTAGTGGACAGCGTTCAATATCTTATGGAAGGTATGGTCGTAGATTTTCTACATAGCGGCGTAGCTGTGACAGGTTACACAGGCAGACGAATCACGGCTATCGACCGTGCCGCCAGCACAATAACGATAAGCGGAACGGCGATAGTTGAAGGCGAAATAGTCGCCGACGACGAAATCACTCTTCAAGGCAGTTACAATAACGAACTTACTGGACTTGAAGCGATTTTTGACAGCGACATTACGTCATTGTATGGTCTTACAAAAGCGGACAATCCGTGGCTGAAACCGTATACCGACACGGTGACAAATATTACCGAAACGGAAATACAGACCGTTATTGACGAACTGGAATCATTCAGCGGCTCAACTGCGGATTACATTGTATGCAGCTACGGCGTACGCAGGGCGTATCAGGCGTATATGAGAAGTAAATCCAGCAATATCGAGTTTACCAATCTTGACGGCGGTTTCAAAGCTCTTTCTTACAACGGAATACCGCTTGTAGCGGACAGATTCTGCCCCGCTAATACAATGTATATTCTTTCGGCAAAAGACTTTAATCTGCATCAACTTTGCGATTGGAGATGGCTGGAAGGGGAACACGGACAAGTGTTAAAACAAATCGCGGGCAAACCGTCTTACTCCGCTACTTTGGTCAAATACGCCGACTTAATTTGCAATAAGCCCAACGCGCAGGCAAAGCTTACTGGAATTACCGAGGCTTAAAACTAACCGTTAAAAGAGAAAAACCGACGGGCGAAAACTTGTCGGTTTTTCCTTTGAAGGAAAAAAAATTTATGAAAAGTTATCTTATTCCTATAAAAAACGATTTATACGATATTGCCGCAAGACTAAATGAAATCGACGACTGTTATCGTGTTTTTTACAATAATGCCAAAGGCAGATACGAGGTTCATAGGCAAGTATATGGAAAAACGGAATTTGCTTTTGTCGTGCCGTACCAAACTCTTGACGCGAGAGCGGTCGAGTACGCTTTGATTACAAAAGCCGAAAATATCGAAAAACTCGCTAAGCAAATAGACATACACAATGATATGACACAAAAAACAAATGCGGATTCGATAAAGAACAAGATAACGAAAATAACGGAGGTAGAAAGATATGAAAATTCGCGATATAACGCGTTTGGCTAACGTAATGCTCGGCGGCAAAGTCGATGAAAACACTTTTACCAAAGACGTTATGGACGAAGAACTGACGGCGATGCTTGCCGATAACAAAATTTTGATTTCGCTTGTCGAATGCACGAATCTGGTTTTGTGCGAACTTGCGGAAGAATATTTGCCGCTTACGGCAAAAGAAACGCTTTCCATTAGCGGAATCGCTCCGTATGCACAGTTCAGTAAATCGCCGCTTCAGATAATAAGCGCCCGAAGTAACGGAAACGTTAAATATATATATAGACCCGACGGGGTGGACTTTGGCATCACAGGAGAAGTAGAAGTCGAATACAGCTACCGCCCCGACAAAAAAGGATTTTTAGACGAAATAGAAATCGGCAGTACTCAGCTTAGCGAGCGAATATTCTCTTACGGCGTATGCGCGGAATATTGTTTACTTACTGGCGAGTACGAGGAGGCGCAAGTTTGGGACAAGCGGTATAAGGATAATTTGCTGGGCGCGCTATCGAAAAAAAGCGAGATGTCGGTAAAAATCCGTCAATGGAGTTAGCACTATGTTTTACACAAAAAGACTTGCGGGCAAAACCGCTTATCGGCATAAAGCCGCCGTCACGTTCGCTAAGGGAATTGTTTCAAATATCGACGACAAATCGCTTAACCTAAGCGTGTGTAAGCTGGCGTATAACTGCTCGGGTGAAAGCTGCGCGCTTAAACAGATAGAAGGCGTAAAATCTTTCGATATACCGTACGTTACCGACGGCGTGAGTATGACGTACTCGGTTGAGTGCGCGAACGATATCTTGCGCGCATGGTATTTTAAACGAACGGATTACGCGGCTAATATATGCGATGACAGAATAATACTGTTTTGCTCCGATTACCGTCTTTATGAAGTCAGTTTGACCTCGCCGTCTGCGCCGACTGCGGTAGGCGCGCTGATTTTTTCAGAAATCCCCGTCGCCGTAAACTACAAGCTCAACGACAGCGACGTAATTATGTTTTCGTCTCCGTCGGACAGTCTTACGGTTTACGACGGAGTGAATACGCCTTACCAAGTGGCTTCCGCACCGAAAATCCGCTCTATGTGCACGCATTACGAAAGACTTTTCGCTATAGGCGAAGACAACCTGCTTTGGTTTTCTGACGACCTTGACCCGACGAACTGGAATATTTCGCTCGACCAAGCGGGTTATATCGAGTTTGCGGACAACAAAGGAAAGCTACTCAAAGTAATAAGTTTTTTGGATTACGTTTACGTATTCCGAAGATACGGCATTACGAGAGTAACGGCGTACGCAGACCAGACGGAGTTTTATGTTAATGAAGTATACGCTACGGGCAACATTTACCCCGAAACGGTAGCAGTATGCGGCGACACCGTTTATTTTTTGAGCAAGGACGGTCTTTATTCTTTTGACGGATTGACGGCGAAAAAAATATTTTCCGCTCTTGACGGACTGTGGGCAGACGACAACGAAAACGCTTCCGCGGCTTTTGTGGGAAACGAATATTTGCTTTGCTGCAAAATGGATTTTTCCGATGATGATTTTAACGAGAGCGTAACTGAAGAAGGCAACAACGCCGTTATTATTTTTAATATAGCCGATGGCTCGCTGAAAATTTTACGCGCGGGCGGGCTGGGATATATCAACGCGGTTTTATCAGAAAAAACGTGCGCCGCGCTTGTTTGCCTTACCGACGAAAACTCAAAAAAACTAGGCGAAATCGGCGGAGAAAATTATTTTGGCAGTCCGCTTACAAAACTTTATCTGACGCCCGAAACCGATTTTGGTTTGACTCTAGACGATAAGTTCATCAAATATATTTCCGTGTTTACCGAAAACAAAATAACGGTGGGTATATGCGTTGACGGGGAATGGAGCAGATTTATCGTTTCGGACGGAAACGCGTATCAAAAAATCCCTATCGGGCTAAAAGGCAAGCTGTTCCGTTTTGCTTTATTTAGCAATCAAGAAATCATGAACGTAAAACCTGTCGAAATAGTTTACGTTAATTACTAGGAGGAAAAATGGATTACGGAAAAATAGCGTATCTGAAAACGCAGGATTTGAGCAGACGCCTGAGCTCTATCACCCAGACTCCGACAGAAAACGTGCTGCATATAAGAAAAGAAAACGTCGGTCTTACTTCTACTGTACCTCAGTCGTTTTCCTTTTATTCATTAGCGGAGCAATACGTTTTTTTTGAAGTCGAGGTGCGAGCGATGAGCGGCATAGGTCTTACTTGTCCGCTTGATTATTATCTTAACCAAGTGAAAATCGGCACGCAAAACGTTTATTTTACTTTTTACGCTCAGACTACCGCAAGGTACGTATTTTATTTAAAGGCTAACGCGGGACAAAACGTCGTTTCTGTAGTCGCCACTCATAATAACTCTATTATCGGCGCGGTGTATTTGACTGTAAAAGGAGCGAACGTCAGCGCGTACAGCATTGATCCGACATTGGAATATTACGCTCTAAATAAATATTATTGCATTTACAAAAACGGTCAATTTATTTTATACAAATCTTATTTAACCGCGCAGCCGATAACGTTTAATATGATTACGCTTAATATAGACAGAATAAAATTTTACGAAAGCGACAATACAAAAATGTTTTATTTATCGGGCGGAAACTTGTATTTGACCGCCTTTAACGAAACGAGTATTCCGCAGGGGACTTTGATCGCGCAGGACGTGGGGGATTTTTGTTATTCGGATTATTATAAAATTCTTTTTACTCTTAAAGGCGGAGCGTTATACAAGCAAACGTTGAATATAGGAAGCCCGACAATGACCGAGGCGGTCTTGATTGAAACTGCCGAAATGCAAAGAGCGTACAAAATATTTTTGACCTACTACGGCTCAAAGGTATATATAGCGTTGGATACGCCGTCGGGGGTTTTGTTGTATTTATATAACGGCAGTATGAGTTATTTATCCAAAGCCGATATAGAAAACCCCGTTGATATTCGTGTAAACTCTACCCAAGTGAGCGTATTGAGTCTTGAGGCAGGCTGCGTAAAAGTAACGGCGTTTATCTTAGCGGACGTGACTAATCCTGTGACGAATACAATTTACGCAAATATCGACGCGGCTTGTTTTTTGTCAGAAGCCAACTATTTCGCCATACAAGGCGACAAACTCATAACTTTTTAAAGGAGAAATTATGCCAAGAAATTTGATAGCCGTTCGCGCGGACACGGGCGAAGGAGTGAAAAAATCTAACTCGCAGACAAGCGGCGCAACGAAAACCGATACCCAAGCGTACGGCGACTTAACTAAAAATCTAAAAGATATAGACACTCTGTATTCCACTAATTACGTGGAGCCGAAACTGAATTTGCCAACGTCGACGGGGGCTACTAAAATCGAGTACAATATGCCTGCGCAGGACGAACTGTATAACCAGGCAAAAACTAATCTTGCGGAAAAATATAATACAAAGTCGAGCAATATTCGTAATGACGCGTCTTCCGACAGCAGCAATATAAGCGGCAAGATTGATCAGGCGGAACTCAAAGCGATGTTCGAGCTAAAAGACTTAAACGACAGCGAAGACATAGACAAAGAGAAAATACGCAAAAACGCTCTGGAAAGAGGACTGGCTCGCTCGTCTATCGTCGAAAGCGCGGAAAACGACGCGGAGGAAACTTACGCGAAACAAAGAAATTCCGTGACCGAACAAAAAGACGCCGACGTGAATTTGTTAAAACAAAAACTTGAAAATTTGAAAACTTTGACTGACGAAGCGTTGGTATCTTTGGGAATCAGCCAGGACTTGGAAACGCAGGAACTTGCGTTAAAACTTTATAACGAAGCCCTGGAAAAACAAAAAGAAATCGCAAAATACAATAATACGATAAGCGCAAACGACGCAAAGCTCACAGCCAGCAACGAAAAAATGCGCCAGCAGGCTATGTCCAACGAATATCAACGGGCTGCCGAAGCGCAAAAGCTATTAGCCGAAGTGGGCGAAGCGGGGCTTAACAAAATAGTTTGCCGCGAAAAATATTACGCGGTGATTTCGTATATCGACGAATTGACAAAAGAACAATCAATCGATTTATTGGAAAAACGGACGGATTTGCAAGATGAACTGGGAAGTTTTTACGAATGGGTTGTCGAATACGTCGAAAACAAAAAATAAAATGGACGGCAGTCCACAAAAGTCAAAGCCGATCTAGCTGGTCGGCTTTTTTTGACCAAAAAAACTTGCCGCAGGGTATAAAGAGTCTTCTTTTTGCAAAAAAACTGTTGAACTGCGTACGAAATTAGGCTATAATATTTTATAAGGCGAAACAAATGCTTTAAAACTTTTTTATATTGCAAAAAATAAGAAAAAAAGCCGCTGTTAATTTTTTTAAAAAAATAAAGATACTTGCATCGTTTGAAATTACGGGAGGAATATCAATGAGAAAGGGCAAAAAATCTACGCTCGTTTACATCTTGAAAAATTTTATTTTTATGCTGCCGCTGGTGATTTTGCCCGCAGCATTATTGGGATTTTCTAACGCTTTTTCGGTGGACAATACCCCCGCTGACTTTTTTATAAATTACGCGAGACAAATAACGTCGGTTTCCGCCTTTACAATGGACAATTTTACTTATGATTTATTCAACTATTTTACCAGCGTAAATTTGTCGGCAAATTGGTGGATATATCTATTGGGAGCTATCACGCTGTTTTTCTCGTTGTGCATGACGATTTCGGCGGTGGAAAGACACATGCGTTTGGGTATGCGTTCGTATTCAAGCATTTTTTCAATGCTTAACGAAAGTTTGCTGTCGGTTTTGCCGTATTTTCTCATAATGACTTTCGGTTACGAATTTA
>DAOTGG010000003.1:65109-70466 GCA_035446985.1 Eubacteriales bacterium | reverse complement strand
AACAAAAAGCCGCTTAGTTTTTAAGCGGCTTGTTTTTAATTTAGTCGATTACGATTTCCCATCCGTTACTTTCCAAAAAGTCTGTAAGGGCTTTTGTCGTTGTGATTTTTGCGTTGTCTTTAATCGTTGAAATTTTGTCGGTAACGTAGCCGTTTATGACTTTATCGTAATAAGCGGAAAAGAATGCGTATTCTTTCGTGCTGGTGTCGTAAATATTGCTTTGTGTAAAGTTCAAAGTTTGCACTTCAACAGGTTGAGTATAATAGATGATGTGCACGCCGTACGCGCTTACCGCAAGGCTTGTGCTGCCGATTCCCTTATTGTAAGCTTGCTGCGCGCCTGTTACAAATTCCGAAACCCATTTTGCCGTGTAGCTTGCGGGAGCGTTGATGCGAACAACGTAGTCATAATCCGCGTCAAACTGAGCCGTGTCGGAATTGTATTTATACATAAGATTTTCAAAATCGCTTGCTTGGTTGATATTAGCTAAAGCCGTGTCAAGTACGGAACCTTCTGTTACTTTCAGTTTTCCGTCAACAGCGTCATAATAAAACGCGTTTTGTGTGCTTTCGCCTGACAGATAGTTTTCCAAAACTATTTGAGCCGCATATTCTTCTCTGAAATCCAAATACGCTTGTGTTGTCTCGCCTAGTTCAGTCGCTTTTTCTTTTAGATAAGCAATTTGGTCTTCGCTGAAAGGAACAAGGCAGTTTTTGACGAATATATATTTGCCTGCGTATCCACCGGGAATAGAATAGATAAACGATGTGTCGCTAAGACCTTCGATAAACGTTTCATAAGAGGTGGGATTCAAAATATAGCTTTCTTCTGTCGCAGCTTTATTCGCATTGTAATAAGCCTGCAAATTTGCCAATAACTGAGTCATATCAGACTCCGCGTAAATTTTGAATATTTTAGCGGAAACTGTGCTTATTAAACGGCTGTAAATATACGCTTCTATTTCATAATCAACGTATTCGTCCATAGAAAGACCGTATTCGCTGAATATTGTTTCTTTTGTGGAAGCGACTGCTTTTTTCTGATATTGAATATATTGTTCCGCCGTCAAAGCGGTTTGACCTTCGGCAAGGGTTATACGCGCGTTTAAGTCGGCTACTTTTTGTTGCAAAATAGCGGAATCAGCCGAGAAAACGTATCCGTCAGCGTTAGTTAAATAAGCGGGATCTAATCCGCCTGCAGTCTTTAACAGATAGCTTTCAATATCTTGTACGTCCGTGACTTGCGTTTTTGCTTCCAAAATAGAAGTGATTATTTTGTATTCGGGCGCAACTCTATTTGTGGCAGTTGTATCGGTAGCTGTAGCCACAGTATATCCGTCGGCTTTGAGAGCGTCTTCCAACGCTGAATCATAGCTTTCAAATATAGCTTTTTTGATGCTTTTAAATATATAAAGCATATCGTCAGCCGTCAAATACTTCGCATTTTTGTAATTATGATAATCGTGCTCGTATATCAATCCTTCGCTTTTCGCCAAGTCTTTGTAATATGAAAGCATGATACGGCTGTTTATTAATGAAGTATAAGCCATCTGCGCGATATCATTATAATCGTAATAACCGTAGTAAATATAATAATAATATTGATAATAATAAGCGTTAAAAGTGTCGTAATATTCGCCGAGAGTAATTTCGTCGCCATTGACTGTCGCTACTACTTGCGCGCGGGTTTCCGCTGTGTTTTGCGTAAACAATTTGCAGCCCGCAAAAGTCGTAAGACAGATTACGACAACCAAAATCATTGCGATAAATCTTTTTGTCCTTGACATTGTTGTTCTCCTGTTTTTGTAAAACGGCGCTTCCGCCGATTATTATTTATAAAAGTCTAAGCGGTCACTGTTTAACGCTTGACCGCTAATGGCTATTATACTAAAATTTCACCGCATTTGCAATGCTTTATACGAGAAATTTTGTTTTTTTATTGAGCCAGAGCTATTTCCGTCAAAAATTCTTCTAAATACGCCGTGCATTTTTCATCGGTTATGTCGCCGCATTTAATCGTCAAAGCCGCAGTTTTGTTGTCCAAAACGCAGTCATCGCCCCTTTTTGATATAGCGTCAAAGACAACTTCGCGCATTAATGCGTCTTTTGTCTCAAAATTTAACCTTGCGGTGCCTTTTCTTAGGCTAAGTTCGTTAATTCCCGCCTTAAACGCTAGCAGTTTTATAGTAACTATCGTAAGCAGGTTCACGACTTCTTTCGGCGGTTTTCCATAAATTTCCGTTAGTTCCGTCAGCAAATCGTTCTTTTCTTTTATCGAAGAAACGTTTGCCATCTTTTGGTAGAACACCATTCGTGATTCGCTGTCGGCAATATAACTGTCGTCCGCGTAAGCGTCCAGGTCGATTTCGACGGTGGTATTTACTATCGTGCGAGGTATCGGTTCGTTTTTGAGTTCCGCAACCGCTTCGGACAGTAGTTTTACATACATATCGTAGCCTACTTTTTGCATGTGTCCGTGCTGCTCGCGCCCTAGTACGTTACCCGCGCCGCGGATTTCTAAGTCAGCCATAGCTATCTTAAAACCGCTGCCAAGTTCGCTGTTTTCCATAATGCTTGTGAGCCTTTTATATGCCGTTTCGGTCACGATTTTATTTTCTTTGTAAATTAAATACGCGTATGCCTGTCTGTCGCTTCTGCCTACTCGTCCGCGCAGTTGATACAACTGCGACAATCCCAGATAATCGGCGTCGTATATAATAAGCGTGTTGGCGTTTGGAATATCAATACCGTTTTCGATAATGGTGGTGCAAATAAGCACGTTATGTTTGCCTTTTGAAAAATCGTATACGCTCTTTTCAAGCAGTACGCTGTCCATTTGACCGTGCGCAACGATAACGTCCGCTTCGGGAACGAGATTTCTTATCTTTGACGCGTAACGCTCGATAGTTTCTACTCGGTTATAAACCAAAAATATTTGTCCGCCTCGGCTTATCTCTCTTATTATTATGTCCCGTATCATCTCGTCGCTTTCTTCAACGACGAAAGTTTCTATTGGCAGTCTTGCTTTTGGCGGCGTACTTATCGTGGAAATATCTCTCATTCCAGTCAAAGCCATATGCAGCGTTCTTGGTATGGGCGTAGCGGACAAAGTCAATACGTCGATGTTTGTTTTCAGTTCTTTCAGCTTTTCTTTATGCTCCACGCCAAACCGCTGTTCTTCATCCAAAATCAATACGCCAAGCTTGTTAAATTTAACGTCTTTACTAAGCAGCCTATGGGTTCCCACGATAAAATCAACTTCGCCGAGAGTTAGTCTGCGCATAATTTCTTTTTGCTCGGCGGCGGTGCGGAAACGGTTAAGACATTCCACTCTGATGTCAAAACTCTTCATTCTTTCTTTTGCGGTCTCATAGTGCTGCTGCGCCAAAATAGTGGTGGGTGCCATTAACGCCGCTTGGTAGCCGTTGGCTATTACCTTAAACGCCGTGCGCAAAGCCACTTCGGTTTTGCCGAAACCTACGTCGCCTACCAACAGTCTGTCCATAATTTTGTCTTTAGTTAAATCGGAGTCGATTTCGGCTATGCTTTTTAGCTGGTCGGGCGTTTCGGTGAAGTCGAATGACGAATCAAACTCGTTGCACAGATACCCGTCTATTTTGTAAGTAAAACCTCTTTTATTTTCTCTTTCGGCGTAAAGTTTTAATAAATCCACGGACATTTCTTTTATGCCCGCTTTGACTTTTGCTTTTACTCTTTCAAATTCCGCGCCGCCGATTTTTGATAATCTCGGGGAGGAATCGCTGCCCGCGAATCTTGAAAGCAAATTGCTGGCTTCCACGGGAACGTAAAGTCTGTCGCCGTCGCGGTATTCCACAACGATAAAATCTTTTGTGCCCCATCCGCCTGTGATGTTTTGTATGCCCAGACACATACCTATACCGTGCTGCTCGTGGACAACATACTCGCCCGCCGACGGCGTCAAAAATACCTGCTGTTTTGTCTTGGCGATTTTCGTCTGCGCCGCTTTATGCACAAGGTCTTTTGTTCCGATTACGGCAAGTTTATTAGTGTGGGAAACAAATCCTCTTTCAAATTCCAGCGGAATAATTACGCCTTGCTCGGGCGAACAGTTTTCCGCCGAGCCGATAGCTATAGACGTGCCGTAAAAATGCAAATGCTCCTGTATTCTTTGCGACGTTTCTTCCGCTCCGCCGAATATCGCAATATCGTAACCGTTTTTCAGCCACGTCCTTATGTCCAGCGCAAGCCTTTCTATGTCGTACCGATAAGCGAATAACGGCGTCGAATTAAATTTTACTATTTCTTCGGGCTGGAATATAGACGTAACGACTGGTATTTGCTGCAATGAAATTTGTTTGTATTCTTTGTAACCGTCGAAAACTTCCGCATAGTCAATAAGCTCTGTAAAATGCTCGGGCAAAACCTCGCCCGCCGCCATCAACCGAGGAAAACGCGCGCTGTGGTCGGCGTAAATGCGGTTTAGCTTGCTTTCAATCAGCTTCGGTTCGTCCCAGATAATGACGGTATCGGACGGCAAAAATTCAAATAATTGGCTTTGCTTTTTAAAAGGAGCCAGCCAGCCGCTTTTTTCCGATTCCGCTAGTATCGTGTTTATTCTTGCTCTGCCGTTAGAATCCAGCTTTTGCTTCGCCGCGCTTTTTTCGGCTTTTGCTAACGCGTCTATGTCCGAGCCGAGATAAAGCGGTATAACGGCAACCGACTCGACTGCTTCTTTTCCCGCAAGATCCGCGCCGAAAAACTTTACGCTTTCAACGGTATCGCCGAAAAAACTCACGCGGACGGGATTAGCGTACTGCGGTAAAAATATGTCCAAAATGTCGCCCCTGAGAGCGAATTCTCCCGCCACGCTTACGCTGTCGCATCTAACGTAACCTATTTCGCTGAGTTTTGTTGCTAGCGTATCGAACGGAAAATCTTTGTTAGTAGTCAATTCAAAAATGCTTTTTTCAAACTCATTTTTATCGGGGTACAGCTGCGTAAGCGAATCCGCGCAGACTACCGCGCCTTTTGCTCCGCGCAAAATTTCACTTAGGGCGATATTACGCGAACGCATTACGGCGTTATTTATTCCGCGTTTAAAGAGCAGTACATCGTCAAAATACGGCAGATACACGAATCCGCCAACGGTTTCGTTTAGCTGTCTTGTTACCGACTGCGCAAAAACATAGTCGTTTGTTACAAATAGGACAAAATTATCCGCGCAGGAAGCCAGATAAATTTTTTCAGCGGAAAGCACGCCGAAAGCCGCGGTATATTTTTTACCGCGGGGGTCAAGAAGCTTTTTGTACGCTTCATATTCAGTTAATCTATAATAATCGCTTAACATAATCGCGAAAAAATACGCCGTTTATGTTT
>DAOTGG010000003.1:56469-65009 GCA_035446985.1 Eubacteriales bacterium | reverse complement strand
TCGTTAACCGCTTCGCCCGACAAATTCATATACGTAATAGGTTTCGCTAATATTATTTTTATTTTTTCTTTTTTTACGTGCGCGGTTATCGCTCTGCATTCGCCTTTATTAAAAGCTGTATTGAGTTTGCGCGCGATTTCATCCAAGCACAAAAAACCGACGTTGTGATAAGTCTTGCGGTACTTGTCGTCGGGATTGCCCAAGCCAACTATTAAATAAGTGGTCGTTTTTCCAAACATAGGCATATTGTAGCACAACGTAAAACAAAAATCAAAAGATTTCCACTTTTGTTATGCGGTAATTTTTTAATTTTATTTAGGGTTTTCTATTCCAAAATCTCCGATATGAAAAAAGGTCTTTATTATTTTTAACAAATAGCTAACTATTTTTTTAGCGTAATTTCGCCCCACGCTATTTTTTGCCGTTTATCGCCAGTTAAAATCACAAGCGAGCAATCGTCATCTATTTTTTCCGCTATTCCGCTTATTATTCGTCCGTCTTTTTCGACAGATATAATCTTACCCAAAGTCTCGCATTTATCAACATATCTTGACAAGAGCATAGAATAATTTTGTTTAAATTCGCTTGTAATTTCATTAAGATTTTTCGATATTTCCGAAGCCAGCACCACGGTGTCCATTTTTTTACCGATTATCTGCAATAATGAAACTGCTATTTCGCCTAAATATCCAAAATCTTTTTTTGTGTAATTAACATTTACGCCAACGCCAACAAGAATGTGGCGTTTTTCGTTAATAACGACTGTTTCGGGTAAAATTCCGCAAAGTTTTTTACCGTTAAAGAGAACGTCGTTCGGCCATTTGATTGTGCAATCTACATTATAAAGATTTTTCACCGCGTCGACGACCGCAAGACAGCATAAACCGCCGATAGCCGAACCAAATTCATCCTGATAAGGCGCCACAAAAGTCATATACACTCCTTTGCCTTTTTTCGACAAAAAAGTTCTGTCGTATCTGCCGCGTCCTTTCATTTGCTGTTGCGCCAGCACTGTTCCATTGCTTAGTTTTTGCGTTTGCAATAGTTTTTTTGCCAAAGAGTTGGTGGAATCGGTTTTACGTGAAAAAGAGCAAGGCAACTGGTTGCCCCGCTCTAAAAATATTTTATTAACTTTTTTTTGCGTTAATAGCATTTTAGCCGAATACCGCCATCAAAAATCCCGCAGCCACAGCGGAGCCTATTACGCCCGCAACGTTCGGTCCCATAGCGTGCATAAGCAAAAAGTTGTCGCGATTGTATTTTCTGCCTTCGGCATTGACAACTCTCGCCGCCATAGGCACAGCGGAAACGCCCGCCGCTCCGATAAGGGGATTGATTTTTCCTTTTGTAATCCAGCACATAAGCTTGCCAAGAGCAAGACCGCCGACTGTCGAAAATACGAATGCGAGCAATCCCAGTCCGATAATAAGCAATGTTTGAAGATCCAAAAACGTGGTGTAATGCGCTGTCGCGCCTACCGATATGCCCAAAAAGATTGTGACTATATTCATCAAAGCGTTTTGAGACGTATCTGAAAGTCTTTCCGTCACTCCGCATTCTCTGAATAAGTTACCAAGCATTAACGCTCCAAGTAGCGGCGCTACCGCGGGTAAAAGCATACACGTTACCAAAGTTATAACTATCGGGAAAAGGATTTTTTCCGTTTTTGTAACTTCGCGCGGTTGCTGCATAACTATCATTCTTTCTTTTTGCGTGGTCATCAGTCTCATAATAGGCGGTTGTATCATAGGTATCAAAGCCATATATGAATACGCCGCAATAGCAATCGGGGCTAGCAGTTCGGGCGCAAGAGTTTTTGTCAGCCAGATTGCCGTAGGTCCGTCCGCTCCGCCGATAATGCCTATCGCAGCCGCTTGACTTCCCGTAAATCCTGTGCCTATCGCAAGGAAGAAAGCGCAGTAAATGCCTATTTGCGCGGCAGCTCCCAGTATAAGCGATTTTGGGTTGGCGATTAACGGACCAAAATCGGTCATTGCGCCGATGCCTAAGAAAATCAAACTTGGGTAAAGACCTGTTTTTACACCGATATAAAGTATATCGATAAGACCGCCGTGAGAAAGTATATTGCCGTAATCTATTTCACCTTTCCATAAAGCAGGCGTATATACGTTACTGTTTGGTAAGTTAGTAAGCAACATACCAAAAGCGATGCCGACCAAAAGCATAGGCTCGAATTTTTTCGCGATGCCCAAAAAAAGTAATACGCCCGCGATAATGAGCATAATTATTTGACGGTAATCTATATTAGCCAGTCCGCTCGTTTGCCAAAGTTGTTGTAAATTTTGTATTATGTTCATTTATGGCAACCTCACAGTAATTCAAGCAGAGGCGTACCCGTGCTTACCTGCGCTCCTTTTCCGACAAGTATTTGTCCGATTTTTCCGTCGTGGGGCGCGGTGATTTCGTTTTCCATTTTCATCGCTTCTATTATCATAAGTACCGTTCCTTTCGTTACGATTTGACCGGTAGAAACTTTAATATTGATAATCGCGCCGGGTAAAGGCGAATTTACCGTCTTTCCGCCCAAAATGGTGGGCGCCGTCGTAGGCGATGGAGTTACCGCTTGCGGCACAAGGTCGGGAGCGGAAGCCACAGGCACAATCGCTTGATATTCGTCCAAAAGCATAGCTTGAGTTTTTTCAACTTCTACTTCATAAGTTTTTCCGTTTAACGTGACTTTGTATTTCATATTACTTTCCCTCGCCAATAAGTTTTATGCTCTTAAATCTTAGCTCGTTTATAGGCGTTTCGAGCGAATCCGCCACTATCGCCATAATAAGAGCCGCCTCGCGTTCGGTCGTGTCGATGAGCGTTAAGTCGCCGCACGTGCCTTCCGCGTAATTTAGTTTTATTTTCTTTTGCGCATTTTTTGCTTTTATACTTTCGCCTTTCATGGTAAAATACGACATAATTTTAATTATAAACATAAGTAAAACCAATACTGCCATAATCAAAGTTATACCGATAAGCGAAAGCCAAAGCGCGTCAAGTAAAGTCAATCCCATTTAGTAACCTCCTCTTACTTGATTTGAGAAATAGAGTATTTAACGATTTTCTCTTCTCTTGCTTGTCTGTTTGCAAAGAATTTTTCCGCTACTGGCGGGAACAAGATATAAGAAAGCACGTCTTCGTCGTTATGCGCGGTGTCGCCAAGCGTCGCTTTTGTTTTTTCAAAAAGCGGTTCAAGTGACTCTGCGTAACGTCCTGTGATGGGTTTTTCTATTCCTAAGGCTTTTTTCATTAATTCTTTGTCGATAGGCGCGGGAGCTTTGCCGTATTCGCCGCGTATATAGGCTTTTAGTTCTTTGCTTATGTTACTGTATCTTTGTCCTGAAATAACGTTGGCTGTCGCTTGAACGCCTACCATTTGGCTCATCGGAGTAACAAGCGGCGGATAACCAAGATCTTTACGTACTTCGGGTGTTTCAAGCAATACTTGCTCAAATTTATCCATAGCGTTCTGCGCTTTCAGTTGCGCAACAAGGTTCGATAACATTCCGCCGGGGATTTTATAGTTTAACGCGTTTGTGTCGGTAGTCAAAACTTTCGGATCAAGCTGACCAGATTTTAAATATTCGTCGCGAATAGGCATAAAGTGGTCGTTGACTTCTTTTAATACCTTTTCGTCAAGGTCTACTTCGTAACCGAGATTTTTCAGCGCGTAACAGAATGTTTCCGTAGCGGGTTGGCTTGTGCCGCCGGAAAAACTAGATGTTGCCGTGTCGATAATGTCAGCGCCTGCTTCTATCGCTTTGAGATATGTCAAATATGCCAAGCCTGTTGTGCAATGAGTATGCACAACAACGGGGAGTTTTACCGTTTCTTTTATCGCTTTGACAAGGTCGTATCCTTCGCTAGGACTCATTACGCCCGCCATGTCTTTTATACAAATACTTGCTACGCCCATACTTTCCAATTCTTTCGCAAGCTTCGCAAAAGCTTCCAAAGTATGAACGGGACTTGTTGTGTAACTAATCGCGCCCGAGACGATTGCGCCTCTTTTTATCGCTTCGTCTATAGACACCTTTAGGTTGCGCGTATCGTTAAGCGCGTCGAACACACGGATAATATCTATACCGTTGCTAACGGATTTTTCAATAAATTTTCTTACTACGTCGTCGGGATAATGTTTATATCCAAGTAAGTTTTGACCGCGCAACAGCATTTGAAGCTTTGTGTTTGGCATGCGGTCTTTTATTTTGCGCAGTCTTTCCCACGGATCTTCGTTAAGATATCTAAGACAAGAGTCAAAAATAGCCCCGCCCCAGCATTCCACCGAGTAATAATGCGCTTTGTCCATCGTAGGCAGAATTTTTTCAAATTTGTCGTACGGCAAACGAGTAGCTATCAAAGATTGATTGGCATCTCTTAATACTGTCTCTGTAAACGAAACTTTCATATATTTATACCTCCAAATTTGCCCAATATATTATATCATTATCTTTTGTCAAGTGACAAGCGAAACGCGGTCCCTTTTGACGTTTATATTCTATGAATTTATCTCATTTATGCTCATTTATTTTCGTTTTTAAATCTTTACAATAAAAACGGGCTTGTGTAAAAATAAAAATCCGAGTTTTTTTCGGATTTTTATTTCTCATTTTTTATAAGGTTTTTCACGCATATAATTCGATAAATTTTTTATCTTTTGTGATTTTTGATAAATCCGTAATTTTGTTATTTTATTTTTTCCTTACTATAAAGCCATTACATCAAAGGCGCGAACATACGCAAAAATCTGTGCCAAAACGAGCGCACTTTGCCTTTCTTTACTTCTTCCAGCATTACCTTGTGGCTTTTTTCAAAAGTGCTTGCAAAATCTTTCTCTATATCTTCACACACTTTGCCGCCGTCGATATATACTCCGCATTCCAAATGTAAAAAAAGACTGCGGTAATCAAGGTTGCACGTACCGACATAAGCTGACTTGCCGTCCGATAAAGCTACTTTGCTGTGGATAAAACCGTCCGTATATTCGTATATCGTTATTCCGTTTTCAACCAGCTCGGAATAAAAAACTTTTGTTAACTCGAACACGATTTTTTTGTCGGGTATATGCGGAACAACGATTCTTACGTCCACGCCGCTTTTTTGCGCGGTTATCAGGGCGGTGCGTATTTCGTTATCTATTATTAGATAGGGCGTGAAAAAGTAAACGTATTTTTCCGCGCTGTAAATCAGCTCGAGATACATATCCTCCGTCACGTTTTCGCTGTCGGAGGGCATATCGGTAAAAGGTATTATTGCGGTAGGCGGATTTTGCGCATATTCGTTTTTGTCCGCGATTTCAACAAATGAAGCGTAATTTTTTTCATCAAAACGCATATTCCACAACTTTAAAAACGCCAATGTAAAAGTATCCACTCCGCAGCCTGTAAACATTACGCCCGCGTCCTTCCAATGCCCGAACAATTGTTTTTTGTTAACGTATTCGTCGGCAATATTTACTCCGCCCGTAAAAGCGGTATCGCCGTCGATTATTACTATTTTTCTGTGCGTGCGGTTGTTCATTTGCACATTGAAAAAAGGGCGAAAAGGATTGAATTTATAAGTTTTTATGCCGATTTTGCGTAAATTTTTTACCATATGTCCGGGGGCGACAGCTTGACTGCCAAGGTCGTCGTAAATGAGCCTTACGTCTACGCCGTGGCTTGCCTTGTATTCCAAAATGCTTTTAATCTCGTCCCACAGCTCCCCTTCGCTGACGATAAAAAATTCCAGAAAAATAAATTTTTTTGCGTTTTCTAATTTTTGAATCAGTCTTTCAAAATATTTTTCTCCGCTGTCAAAATATTCTACGTTATTTGAAATAGCCACGGGCGCGTGCGCGCTTGCGTATATTTTTCTCGCCTGTTTTTTCGCGGGTTTAGTGAGACCGCTGACTAAGGTTTTGTCTTGTATCAGATATTTTTCTATTGCCTTTTCGCTGCGCTCCAAAAGTCTGCGGTTTTTTCTCGACATCGCGTGTCTTCTGAGCAACAGATATATAGCCATTCCAAAGACGGGGAAAGTCAAAATCGGAATTATCCATGCTATTTTGTAAGCGGGATTCATCGGTCTGTCCATTATATAAACGACAAAAATCAAAGCTATCAGTCTTAACGCTATATTTACCAAGGGCAGATTTTCCGCCAAATAAATGGCGAAAATAATTATATAGGCTATTTGCGCCAGTAATAAAATCGCATACCATATAAAGTTACTACTGATTAAAGCTTTAAATTTTCTCATTTTTTATTGTCCTTTTGAAACTAACTCTAATTAAAAACCGCGCCGAAAAATCAACTGAAATTGAAATTCGGCACGGTAAATTAACTTTATTCCGCTGCTACGGTGTTTTTGATAGAGCCTACTTTTTCGATTTTGATTTCTATCGTATCACCTGGATGAATTTCTCCTACTCCGCGCGGTGTTCCTGTCAAAATAACGTCGCCTTGATTTAGCGTCATTACTTCGCTTACCCATTCGATAATGGCGGGAATATCGTTGATTAAATCTTTCGTGTTACCGCTTTGAACGACATTGCCGTTTAGTACCGCCTCAACCTGCACATTGCTTGCGTCGATATCGGTCACAACGTACGAGCCGAGCGGACAAAAAGTATCGTATCCTTTGGCTCTCGTCCATTGTCCGTCTTGTTTTTGAAAATTTCTTTCCGATATATCGTTTGCGCAAGTATAGCCGAAAATATATTCTTTTGCTTTTTCTTTTTTTACTTTATGGCAGGTTTTTCCGATAACCACAGCTAGTTCCGCTTCGTAGTGAAGTACGCTCGCGGCAGCGGGGTATATAATTTTTCCGTTTGGTTCGAGCATTGAAGTAAGCGGCTTCATAAACATAATAGGACATACGGGCTTGTCGTGCTTCATTTCTTCCATATGCGACAGATAGTTCACGCCCAAAGCCAAAATTTTTGTAGGCTCGACAGGGCAAAGTAATTTATCTATTTTTGTCGGTTTGTCGCTTACTTTAAAATCGCCGTAAATGTCGCCTTCCACCGTATAGTATTCGTCGTTAATTAGTTGAAAATACTTGATTTTGCCATTAACTTCAGCTCTCGCAATAATCATAAAAATTTCTCCTGTCAAAATTTTTTTAGCTCTAGCTTTATCATATTTAGTTTTGCCGCTTGTGTCAAGTTTATTAATGTGCCAAAAATTTAATTGTAACGTTCTTATTTTTTTCGTGCCGATAAGTCAGTTAACTATAAATATACACAATTTTAATAATTATATTTTAAACAACGTGTGTTGACAAATAATCACTTATATTGTATATTACGCATATTAAATAATTGCGTTTTTAAACGACACTTTAAGAAAAATGGTCTATTAAAAAGGAGTGGATTTTATGATAAAAACAGACAGACGCGCACGCAGAACACGCGCGGCAATAAGCGAAGCTTTTATTAAACTATTGACGCAAAAAGAAATTTCCAAAATAACGGTGCGTGAAATCACCGAGCTTGCCGATATAAACCGCGCGACTTTTTATCTGCATTATACTGACGTATATCAGGTTTTGGAAGAAATCGAAAACGAACTTGCCTCTGCCTTTTTCGAGCTTGTTGACAAATACGATATAAAAGAGCTTATACACGACCCCTATCCTATATTAAAAGCCATTGGCGACGGAATAGAAGGAAAACCGCTGTTTGCGAAATTTGTTTTAAACTCCGCGACAAGCTCGAACTATTTTATGAAAATAAAAACGGAACTCAAACGCCGAATCATAACCACTTACGACACCGAAGTAGCCAGCGAACTTTATTACGCGCTGACATTCATTATCGCGGGTACGCTTGACTCGTACGAAGAATGGTTTGAAAATAATAAACCCATTCCTTTGGAAACGCTTTGCAAAAATACGAGTAAATTTATCTCGGGCGGCGTAAAATCAATTATCGGTGAAATTTAATTTGAAACTAAATTCTTATTTTAAAAATTTTTAATAGCCCGCAAATATACGATATCGGTAATTAACTCTAATAAAGGAGGCGGCATTTTGGCTGAATATTTACAATTTGCATCTCGTGCCGAGTTTCGTAATTGGTTAAAAACAAACGGCACATCGAGCGAAGGCATATGGCTGCTGTTTGGGAAAACGGAGGAACTGAAAACCATAAAGGCAAGCGAGGCTTTGGAAGAAGCTCTGTGTTTCGGCTGGATTGACGGACAAATTCAAAATATCGACGATAAGTCGTATATCAAATATTTTTCAGAACGCCGCAAAAACAGCAAATGGTCGGAGAAAAATAAGGCTCTGACTAATATTCTTGACTCGCAGGGGATAATGACGGATTACGGCAGGGCAAAGATTGAGGAGGCTAAAAATAACGGTCAATGGGATATGCCCAAAGCTCCGTTAATTACTGACGAGCAAATAGAAAATTTGTCCGATATATTGAAAGAATACGAGCCTGCGTACGCTAACTTTCAAGCGATGTCGCCGTCCGTCAAAAAGACTTACGCGCGGGCATACTTCGACGCGAAAACTGACGCGGGACGCGCCAGCCGCTT
>DAOTGG010000003.1:0-56369 GCA_035446985.1 Eubacteriales bacterium | reverse complement strand
TTATCTAATCAAACCCAGTTCGATAGCTTGTTTGCGCAGACTTTCTCTGAAATCAGGGTGCGCGATAGAAATCATAGCTTCAGCTCTTTGCATAATATTCTTTCCTCTGAGATCTACCATACCAAATTCGGTCGCGACATATTGTACGTCGTTGCGGTGCAAGCTTACAGTTGCGCCTTGTTTTAACTGCGCGACTATTTTACTTGTAGGCACTCTAACGCCGTCGGCATTTTTAACCATCGCGGTTGAATACATAACCATAAACGATTTACCGCCTTTCGATCTTTGAGCGCCGTACGCGGTGTCGGACTGTCCGCCCGTGCCGCTGAACTGTCTTGAACCGATAGACTCGGAGCAGCATTGTCCAGTAAGGTCGATTTCTATTGAAGAATTGACTGAAATTTGGTTATCGAGTTGAGCAAGAGTAAACACGCTGTTAGTATAGCTTGCTTCTCTGAGTAATACGTCGGGGTTGTGGTCGATAAATTTGTAAACTTTTTCCGTTCCGTCAATAATAGACGTGACGATTTTACCTTTATCCACTCCCTTTTTGCTGCCGTCGACAGCTCCGCACAAAGCAAGGTCAACCAAGCCTTCGCCCAACAATTCCGTATGTATGCCCAAATTCTTTTTAACGCGTAACAGTCTTGAAACAGCGTTAGGAATACCGCCGATACCGATTTGCAGACAATCGCCGTCGTTAATCTGGTCAGCGATAAGTTTTCCGATAATTTCGTCGCGAGGATCTTCGGGAACTGTAGGTATTTCAGGAATAGGGTGATCGTATTCGATGACGTAATCAACGTCGTCAAGCGAAAACTCTGTGTCGCCGTATGTATACGGCATATATTTATTTACTTCAGCGATAATGATTTTTGATGACTTCATCAATGTTTTTGAATGCAAAGCGGACAAACCCATGGACATTTTGCCGTTTTCATCGGGACGCGTCGCTGCCACTACGAATATATCGATGTCTCCCGAAGCGAGCATAGCGATGCCGCCGCGTGACAAGTGCGTCGGAACGTAGAAAACTTTCGGGTTAGCTACGCCTCTCGTCGCTTTTGTCATAAATATTTCATTAGTGGTGAAAGTAGGATTTGGGATATCTAAAAATGGGAATTTTTCCGCCATACGGCAGCACCAAAGGTCAACGTTTTTGGTTGTATCGTTGATTTTGTGAAATTGTGACATAAAACCGTAGGGTGTGCATTGACTTTCGCTTATTGCTACCTTGTAATTGTCTTTCACCATAGCAATCGCTTGGTCTACTGTAATAAGTTTGTCTTTGTAATTCATTCTCAATCTCCTTTTATAGATTGTATCCCGCTTCAAACGCCTTCTTAATGCTATCCGCTCCTTTTTTGCCTTCGAATTGGTGCATCAATGCGTCTAACGCGGTATCCTTGGACACAACGCCGCCGTATTTTACGTACGCGCCGAACATAACGATATTTGCCGAGCGCGCGCTGCCAAGTTCGAGAGCTATTGTGTTTGCGTTGATATATTTTACGGTTACGTCGTCGCGATTGATTTTTCTTTCAATCAAATCGCTGTTAACCAATATCAATCCGCCTTTTTCCACTTTGCTTTCAAACTTGTCTAAACTTGGCGTATTCATAACGATAAGTATGTTGGGTTTTGTGATAAGGGGTGAAGCAACGGGTTTGTCGCTTAATACTACCGAACAGTTTGCCGTGCCGCCGCGCATTTCAGGACCGTAACTGGGAAGCCAGGTAACTTCCAAGTTTTGTTCCATACCTGCGTATACCATAAATTTACCCAATGACAAAATGCCTTGTCCGCCGAAACCGGCGCAAATAATCTTACTTTCCATTATTTGTCACCTCCGATATCTTTGTAAACTCCCAAAGGATAATTAGCCGCCATATCGTTTTTGATAAATTGCATAGCGTCGGGAGGGTTCATTCCCCAGTTTGTCGGGCATGCAGCCAAAATTTCAACCATAGTGAAACCTTTGCCTGCTATTTGATATTCAAAAGCTTTTTTGATAGCTTTTTTCGTTTTTAGTATATTTGCGTAATCGCTTACCATAACGCGTTCGATGTATGCGGGACCGGTCTGAGTAGCAAGCAATTCGCACATTTTTATAGGATTGCCTTGTTTTTTCGGGTCGCGTCCAAACGGGCTTGTGCTTGTTTTTTGTCCGACAAGAGTGGTCGGAGCCATTTGTCCGCCTGTCATACCGTAAATAGCGTTATTGATAAAAATAACCGTGATGTTTTCGCCTCTAAGACCCGCGTGAACGATTTCAGCTAAGCCTATACTAGCCAAGTCGCCGTCGCCTTGATAAGTGAAAACTATTTTATCGGGATGTACTCTTTTTATACCTGTTGCCACAGCGGGAGCTCTGCCGTGAGCAGCTTGTTGAGAATCGCAGTTAAAGAAGTTGTAGCTGAATACCGAACATCCGACGGAAGCGACTTCCACCGTTTTGCTTTGAAGTCCTAATTCATCCAAAACTTCGGCTACAAGTTTTGTAGCTATACCGTGCGAACAACCGGGGCAGAAGCTCAGTGTCGCGTCGGTAAGCATTTTTGGTTTAGTCCATTTTGGCATTATTTGATTACCTCCATAACTTTTTCGACAATGTCTTCAGCCGACATTACCTCTCCGCCCATACGGCTCAATAAGTCGATGGGTTTTTTGCCGTTTACCGCCAAACGTACGTCTTCGTTATATTGACCAGCTGAAAGCTCAACAGTCAAAAAGCTTTTTACGTTGGGTTTATTCGCGACTTCTTCAAATACTTTTGTAGCGAACGGGAAAAGCGTCGTAGGTCTAATTAAGCCGACTTTTACTCCCTTTTGTCTTAATATAGGAAGAGCGGATTTACAAATACGTCCTACGCTGCCGTAAGCTGTCAAAACTATCTCGGCGTCGTCGCAGTCGATAGTTTCGCATATTACTTCGTTCTTTTCTATCTCGCGGTATTTTGCTTGAAGACGATAGTTTTGTTGCAAACATTCTTCGCTTTTTAGGTAAAGACTGTTTACTATACGTCTTCCTTCGCCGTAATGCGAGCCTGTGGTAGCCCAATCAAATTTTTCGGGGTCATTAGGCTGTTTCATCGGGGGAAGCTCAATGGGTTCCATAAGTTGTCCCATCATACCGTCGCCCAAAATGAAAACGGGAATGCGGTATTGTTCCGCTTTGTCCCATGCTATATACATAAGGTTAACCGCTTCCTGAATAGTAGCGGGAGCGTATACAAGCAGTTTGTAGTCGCCGTGTCCGCCGCCTTTTACAGCTTGAGAGTAATCCGACTGCGCAGGTTGAATGCCGCCCAATCCCGGGCCTGCTCTTACCATATTTACTACAACAGCGGGAATTTCCGCCATTGCCATATAAGAAATACCTTCTTGTTTGAGTGAGATTCCCGGGCTTGACGAGCTGGTCATTGCTCTGCCGCCCGCTCCGCCTGCTCCGTATACCATATTGATAGCGGCAACTTCGCTTTCGGCTTGAACAAAATCTCCGCCTACTTCAAAGAGTCTCCATGAAAGATATTCGGGAATTTCCGTTTGCGGGGTAATGGGATAGCCAAAGAAAAATCTACAACCGCCGCGTACAGCAGCTTCGGCGATGGCTTCGTTTCCTTTCATCAAAACTTTTTTCGTCATACTATCTTACCTCCAAAACGCTGTCAGGGCAAATATAAGCGCAAGCTGCGCAAGCGATACATTGTTCTTTGTCTATACATTCAACTACAAAGTATCCGCCTTTGTTGCTTTTCGCGCCCATTTTTAAGATTTTCTTTGGACAAGCCGTTACGCATAATCCGCAACCCTTGCATTTTTCAAAATCGATTTGAACTTTCATCTACTTTCTCCTCAATCTATAGTGGTCAACCAGTCGTATTTGTCAGGATACTTTCTCGTCTGTATTCCGCGCAAACGATCGTAAGCTGTTTTTGCAACGGGTCCTACCTTATTGTTATTGATAACGTACTCTTCGCCTTTGTAGCCGATAACGCCTACGGGCGAAACAGTAGCAGCCGTGCCAACGCCGAACATTTCTGTAAGTCTGCCTTCTTTTGCAGCTTTTATTATGTCGTCTACGGCAAAACGTCCTTCGTTTATGGTATAGCCTTCATCGCGTAATATTTTTATAATCGAGTGACGGGTAATACCGCGAAGTATGCTTCCGTCAAGCTCGGGCGTGCAAACGACGCCGTCCATAACAAACATTACGTTCATTGTGCCGACTTCTTCTATATATTTATGCTCTTCCGCGTCAAGCCACAAAACTTGGTCAAAACCTTGTTGAGCGGATTCGTACTGAGCGAGCAATCCCGCGGCATAGTTTCCCAAACATTTAGCTTCGCCTGTACCGCCTTTTGCGGCTCTTACGTATTTGTCTTCAATATAAATACGAGCCGTTTGTTCCGCGCCGTGCAAATACGCGCCAACGGGAGACATAACTATAAACAGTTTGTAATCTCTCGAAACGTGCACGCCCAAAGCTACTTCGGTAGCAATCATAGTGGGTCTTAAATAAAGCGCGGTTCCCGGTAGTGTGGGTACCCAGTCTTTTTCGATTTTCAGCATTTCGATAAGCGCTTCCAAAACAACGTTTTCGTCAAACTGCGGCATGCACATACGGTACGCGCTGCGGTTCATACGTTTAAAGTTGTCCATGATGCGGAACAAAGTGACTTCGCCCTTGTCGTTGCGGAAAGCTTTGCAACCTTCAAAAATACCTTGTCCGTAGTGCAAGCACATTGTCATAGGAGACATGTCGAAATTGCTGTAAGGTCTTATTACGGGTTCTCCCCAAGCTCCGTTTGTGTAATCCATTTCCAATAAATAATCGGTATGCAACTTACCAAACGTCAACTTTGAGAAATCGGGTTTTTTTTGCAGCTTGTCGGCCTTAATAATTTTCATATCTTATGTGAAACCTCCACAATATATTATAAATAGTCTGACGCGGTTGTTTTAACTAATGATACTTTTATTTCAACACAAAAAAAACTACTCTTTACGAGTAGATAGTCTTAACCCTTATTGTTTGGCAAAATAATCTTTCCTGTCACCATTATTATCGGAAAGATTATAGAAAGTAAAAGCATCAAAATAAAAAAACCCAACGTCATTTTTTTACCTCGCTTATTATGGTATACCAATATTTTTAGTTTGTCAATAGACCAAAATGCTTTTTCTCGTCTATTTAAAGAAAGCAATTTTGGGGGTTGCTATTTTTGTATTTTTGTGCAATAATTACTAAAATTATATAGTTAAAACAATTTTATTTTAATAAATAAAAATATTTTATTAGTTAATATTTTATATAAGGAGATATATATGAAACAAAAACGTTTTCGGCTGCTATCTATTTTACTCGTAGCCGTTATGCTTTGCACGTTGGTTTTATTCTCAGGCTGCGAAGTAAAAATTCCCATTACGGAAGAGGAGTTTGACAAATATCTTAACGATATGTTTATTGAAAGCGTAACGTCAAACACGATAACGCTTCACTACACTCTTAAAGACCCGTCCGCTTACGGTATTGAAGATCTCGACCCGACAATATACGACTTGTCGATGGACGATATTGACGAGTATTATCAAGACCTTCAAGATACTTTGGATTATCTTAATTCGTTAAGCGACCATAATCTTACGCAAGAACAAAAATATATCTTGCAAATGCTTATACAATATTACGAACTTAATCTTTCTGCGGAAGGACTTGATTATTACGGAACGTATCTTGACAGCATAAGCGGTTTACCGTCAAATATGCCTATAAACTTTGCCGAATACAAGTTTTACACCGAAAAAGACGTGACCGATTATCTTTCTTTGCTAAATCAGTTCCCCACTCTTTTCCAACAGGCTTTGGATTATGAAAGCGTGCGTATAGATATGGGGCTTGGACTGTCTGACGGCACTCTTGACACGGTAATACAGCAATGCAACGATTTTGTTTCACATATAGACGACAATTATCTTATACTCACTTTTGACAGAAGAATAGATAAACTAGGTCTTTCTGCGGATCTTACCGCTCAATACAAAGCGCAAAACTATGAAGCTTTTACCGAAAAAGTCGTTCCCGCATATCAAAATATGGCGACCGCTTTGGAAGCATTCAAAGGCAAGGGCGTTAACGACAAAGGTTTGTGCTTCTTTGAAAGAGGAACGGATTATTACCAGTATTTGGCTTCCCTTTACACAGGCACGGATTATACTGTGGACGAACTTATTGATATGTGTACCGAAAACCTTGTAAAATTCAAAAATCAATTCATCGGATTGTATACAAAAAATCCCACAATTTTTGACAAAGTATTTGAAGCTTCGACATACGGAATCGATCCCTCTACCTATGAAGACAAACCGCGCGCAGAAGCCGAAGTTGTATTGGAAGGTATTTGCACCGATATACTCAACGACCTTCAAGTAAAAATGCTGGATTACGTTCCCGCTTTGCCCGACAGCAGTTTTTCAATATATTTTGTTGAAGAATCTTTGGAAGACTCCTTGTCTCCCGCGTTTTATATGATTCCGCCTATTGATGACTACAAAAATAATACCATATACGTAAATCTCGGTTCGGTTGACGGCGCGAGTTTATACTCCACTCTCGCTCACGAAGGATACCCTGGACACCTTTATCAAACGGTTTATTTCAACGACACAAACCCCAACCCTATTCGCAACGTTGTACAGTTTGACGGTTACGTTGAAGGCTGGGCGGTATATATGGAAAATTATTCTTACGTTATGTATGATTTTGGAACATATAACGAACTTTTAACGCAAATGAATTACAGCTATTCGATAATGGCGCTGCTTTTATACAGCCGCGTTGATTTGGGCGTTAACTATCAAGGCTGGACTCTAAGCGATACGGAAAATTATATCAACGCTTTGGGACTTAACGGAAATATCGCTGTCGATATAATGAAAATGGTTATTTCTTCCCCCGCGACTTATCTAAAATATTCGATAGGTTATTTGGAGATGGTCAGACTTCAAACTTACGCTAAAAAAGAACTTGGTTCATTGTTTGATATGGTAGAATTTAATACCGCCATACTCGATATCGGTCCCATGCAGTTTAATATCGTGGAAGAAGCCGTCCAAGCATATATAGACGCAAAATTAGCTTCCTAGAAAAACATTAAAACCTATAAATAAAATTATGAAAACCCCGCAAAAAACGGGGTTTTTATTTTTACCAAAAAAACGCATTATAAATTTTTTAATATATCTATTCAATCAAATTTTTTTGTGCTAGAATGTTTGTGCAAAAATGAATATTTAGCTATATAATAGCTTATTTTTTATATTTACGGAGGGGAAAAATGCGAATCGAAAAACACCCAATCTTGACCTTTGAAAAAGGTGAAACCGTGACTTTTACATATAACGGAACGGTTTACAGCGGATTCAAAGGCGAGCCTATCGCAAGCGCGCTCCACGCCAACGGCGTAAGAACGCTCGGACACACACACGACAAACATAGACCGCGCGGACTCTATTGCGCCATCGGAAATTGCAGCAGTTGCCTTGCCACGGTCAACGGCAAACCAAACGTAAGAATTTGCGTTGAGCCTTTGACGGAAGGAATGGTTGTTACACAGCAGAACGGACGGGGGGTACTGAAAAAATGATTAAAACAGACGTAGCCGTAATAGGAGGCGGACCCGCAGGTATGTGCGCTGCAATCGAAGCGGCAAACGCGGGCGCGAAAGTAATCGTTTTTGAAAGAAGCCGTAATCTTGGCGGACAGCTTGTAAAACAAACACATATGTTCTTCGGTTCTCAAAAACAATACGCATCCAAACGCGGCTTTGACATATCAAAAATTTTGCGCGACCAAATTTCTCAAAACAAAAATATCACCGTTATGACAGACGCGACCGTTATTGGTATGTACGAAGACGGCGTATTGACTATCGAACACGACAATAAATATAAAAAAGTTTTGCCCCGCGCTACAGTAGTGGCGACGGGCGCAAGCGAAAAGTTTTTGCCATTTAACAACAACGATTTGCCGGGCATTTACGGCGCGGGCGCGGTTCAAACTCTTATGAACGTATACGGAGTAAAACCTGGCGACCAAGTCGTTATGGTCGGTGCGGGAAACATCGGACTTATCGTCAGTTATCAGCTTATGCAGGCTGGCGTAAAAGTAAACGCCGTAATAGATGCCGCTCCGCGTATCGGCGGGTATTTAGTCCACGCAAGCAAAATCCGCCGTATGGGCGTGCCGATACTTACTTCCACCACGGTAAAAACCGCGCACGGAACAGAATGTGTGGAAGGTGTGACTTTGGTCAAACTCGACGAAAACTGGAAAGAAATCCCCGACAGCGAATTTTATTTGCCTTGCGACAATCTTTGCATAGCCGTGGGACTTTCACCCCTTACCGAGCTTATGTGGCAGATAGGTATCGAGATGGCATACGTTCCGCAGCTTGGCGGATACGTGCCGAAAAGCAATAAAAATATGCAGACAAGCCGCCCCGAAGTTTTTGTAGCGGGCGACGCGTCAGGCGTGGAAGAAGCAAGCTCCGCAATGGTCGAAGGACGTATTGCGGGACTTAACGCGGCAAAATTTTTAGGATATTATACAACCGACACCGACAGCAAACTGGCGGATTATTTTGAGCAGGCTGATTCGCTGCGAAGCGGTCCCGTCGGCGAAAAAATACGCGCGGGACTAAAACTCGCGGAATTGGATTAAGGGGAGGAGAAATAAATGTTAGAAAAAACAGGTATAGCGACCGTAGAACAAATCGAGTCCGTTACTCCTTCGTTAGAACGCAGAGGCAAGGGCGCAATAGCCGTATGCGAATGTTTTCAAAACATTCCTTGCAATCCGTGCTACACTTCCTGCAAATTCGGCGCAATGAAGCCGCTTATCGACATAAACGACCGTCCCGAAGTAAACCCCGACAAATGCACGGGCTGCGGTATATGTATAAGCAACTGCCCTGGGTTGGCTATTTTTGTAATAGACGAAACTTATTCCGAAACCGAAGCTTTAGTAAAACTCCCTTACGAGTTTTTGCCGTTACCCGAAGACGGAACCTTTGTCACGGGTACTGACAGAGCGGGAAAAGCCGTCTGCCGCGCGAAAGTCGTAAAGGTATTAAATACCCCAGCGCAAGACAAAACTCCCGTCGTTTGGCTCGCTGTTCCGAAAGAACTGTCAATGACGGTAAGATGTTTCAAAATAGACGATATATATAGCGACAACACGTATCTATGCCGTTGCGAAGAAGTGACATTGGGCGAAATTCGCGAGCTTATCCGCCAAGGTTACACCAGTGTGGACGAAATCAAACGTATTTCACGCGCGGGAATGGGACCTTGTCAAGGCAAAACGTGCAGACAGCTTATTATGAACGAAATTTCAAAAATGACAGGCGAAAAAATTCAGGATATGCCCGTATCGACATTCAGACCGCCCGTCAAACCCATAAAACTTGGAATGCTGGCGCAAAGCGAGGATAACGACGATGAGTGAATATAAAGCTAGTATAGTAATAATCGGCGGCGGTATATCGGGCGTTTCCACCGCTTACGAATTGGCAAAACGCGGAATGAAAGACATTATCGTGGTCGAACGCGATTATATCGCCAGCGGTTCGACAGGCAGATGCGGCGCGGGCATACGTATGCAGTGGGGAACGGAAATGAACTGCCGTTTGTCAAAATACGCCGTCGAAAGATACAAAAAAGCTCAGGAAGAACTTGATTACGAATATGATATCGAATTTAAGCAAGAAGGTTATTTAATCGTCGCGGCTACCGAAAAAGAAATGAGCCAATTCCGCAAAAACGTCGAATTGCAAAACAGTCTTGGAATACCAAGCAAACTCGTTACCCCGAAAGAAGCGAAAGAAATCATACCGCATATAGACGAAACTCAAATACTCGGCGGCACCTTCTGCCGTCAGGACGGACATCTTAATCCTTTCCAAGCGACTCAAGCGTTCGCCAACGCCGCGAAAAGACTTGGCGTAACGATACTAAAAAGAACAAAAGTCACGAATATTGATGTTAAAAACAATAAAATAATAGGCGTGCAGACCGACAAAGGATATATCTCCACGTCAAAAGTTTTGGACGCCGCGGGCGGATACTCAAAAGTAATAGCCGATATGGTGAATGTGGATTTACCCGTTTTCAGCGAAAGACATCAGATTTTGGTTACCGAACCGGTCGAATATTTACAAGGACCTATGTATATGGGCTTTGTACACAATATTTATTGTCAGCAAACGCCTCACGGCAGTTTTATTATGGGACGCGGCGACAAAAACGAGCCTTGCGGAACGAAAACTTGCAGCGGCTGGCAGTTTATGGAAGAAATGGCTAAAAACTGCGTAAAACTTATGCCGTTACTCGGCGAGCTTACAGTCGTTCGTCAATGGGCAGGACTATACAATATGTCACCCGACAGACAGCCCATTTACGGAATGTCCGACAAAGTCGACGGTTTTTATATCGCGGCTGGTTTTTCGGGACACGGATTTATGTTTGGTCCCGTTACAGGCGTCGTTATGGCTGAAACCATTCTTGGGCTTACTCCTACTATCGACATTTCCAAGCTCAGTTACGACAGATTTAAAAAGGGTGAATTATTTGTCGAACCGAGCGTTGTGTAGTATAATAAGACCGTTAAATAAGTATTAAAGGAGAATCTGATTAATGAACAACGCAAACTTTACCGTACCAAAACCGTATAACGAGCCGATATTGGGATATTTACCGAACTCTCCCGAAAAAAAGGCTCTTAAGGCGGAGTTGGAACGTCAATCTAATCTGGTTGTCGAAATTCCCGTTATTATCGGCGGAAAAGAATACCGCACCGACAGAGTGAAAGAAGTAGTAATGCCCCACAACCATAAACACGTTTTAGCAAGATTTTACGTTGCCGGCGAAAAAGAGTTAAAACTCGCTTGCGACACCGCAATGGCAGCAAAACAGGCTTGGGAAGACACACCGTTTGAACATCGCGCGTCCGTGTTTTTGAAAGCGGCTGAGCTGATCAGCAGCAAATACCGCGCTTTACTTAACGCCGCTACAATGCTTGGTCAAAGCAAAACCGTTTTCCAAGCGGAAATCGACTCCGCTTGCGAATTTATAGACTTTTTGCGTTACAATGTTTATTACGCGGAAGAGATTTACCGCGAACAACCCGAAAACAGCAAAGGCGTATGGAATAGACTTAGCTACCGTCCTTTGGCAGGATTCGTCGCTGCGATTTCGCCGTTTAACTTCACTTCAATTGGCGGCAATCTTAGCACAAGTCCCGCTATTATGGGAAATACAGTCGTTTGGAAACCAGCGACAACCGCTATGCTTTCAAACTATTACGTTATGAAAATATTGATGGAAGCGGGACTGCCCGACGGAGTTATTAACTTTATGCCTTGCGTCGGAAGCGAAGCGAGCAAATACGTTTTGTCAGACCCCCGTATGGCTGGATTCCATTTCACAGGTTCCACTTCAACTTTCAACAGCATTTGGAAACTTGTCGGCGAAAATATTTCGTCTTACCTTAACTATCCCCGCTTAGTCGGCGAAACAGGCGGAAAAGATTTTATTTTCGCGGATAAATCCGCGGACAAAACCGCTCTCGTTACCGCTATGGTAAGAGGCTCGTTTGAGTTCCAAGGACAAAAATGCTCGGCGGCAAGCCGCGCGTTTATTCCTCAGTCTATTTGGCAGGACGTAAAAAAATCCTTGCTTAGTGAAATCAAAACCATAAAAATGGGCGACGTTACCGATTTTACCAATCTTATGGGAGCGGTCATTGATAAAGCAAGTTTTGAAAACATTAAATCGTATATTGATTACGCGAAAAATTCGCCCGACGCGGAAGTAATTTGCGGCGGCTACGATGACAGCGTCGGTTATTTTGTAGAGCCTACCGTAATCGTGGCAAACAAACCGAGTTTCAAAACGATGGTTGAAGAAATCTTTGGACCGGTACTAAGCATTTACGTTTATCCCGACGACAAACTCGACGAAACGTTAGCCGACTGCGACAAACTTTCGCCGTACGCGCTTACGGGCGCGATTTTCGCGCAAGACAGAAACGTTATCATCAAAATGGAAAAAGCGTTGTCTAACACGGCTGGTAACTTTTATATCAACGACAAGCCCACGGGCGCGGTCGTAGGTCAACAGCCTTTCGGCGGAGCGCGCGGAAGCGGCACGAATGACAAGGCAGGCAGCAAGCTGAATCTTTACCGCTGGGTAAGCCCACGCACAATCAAAGAAACTTTTGTTCCCGCGGAAAAATACGGCTATCCGTTTATGCAAGAAAAATAACAATTTGATAGATTTTAAAAAGCGACGGCTAAAAATATAGCCGTCGTTTTTTGTCGCTTTTTGAAATTTATGTGAAAGACGGGGGATAATTTAACTAAAAGATTGTTTTAAATATTTCTATGTGCTAAAATATGGAAACCGATAAAGCAAAGGTGGTTAAAATAAAAAATGAAAAAAATAAAAATAGCCGTGACCTACGTTGAAGCGGGTATGGGACACATTACCAGCGCGAAAGCAGTATCCGACGCGTTAAAAAAATATTACGGAGACAGAGCCGAAGTAATAGACGTAGATTTTTTTAAATGCACAAACGACCCCGCCATGATAAATATGGAAAATTCAATGATTTCTCAAGTCAAGATGGCAAGCAAAATGAAAACGTGGGGAAATTTTCTTTTTCAAATGATGTCTTTAAGCGAAGACACTCAAAAACTTCTCAAATATTTTTATCTAAATACCGCTCCCACCGTACGTAAAAAATCTATGGAGCTTATTGAAGACCTTGGCGTGGACGTTATCGTAAACACGCACTATCTGCCCGCGCATTTTGCCGAAGAACTGCGGGCAAAAAAGAGAAGTCTGAAACTAAAAACGGTTGTATACAATCCCGACAATAACGTTCACGGCTGGTGGGACAACCGCTGCGATATTCTTATAAACAACAATCCCTTCGCAACGCAGGAAGCGATTGACGAACGCGGATTTAGAAAAAGCAAAGTTTTGACCGTTGATTATTTGGCTCGAAACAGCGTCATTGAAACGAACGGCTCAAAAGAAGAATATAGAAAAAAATATAATTTAAAACCCAACAATTTTACAGTCATTCTCGCGGACGGAGCGTACGCTTCGGCAAATATGAAAAGCTACACAATGGAACTTCTCAAAAGCAATCTCCCATTGACTGTCATTCCCGTCGCGGGCAAAAATAAATCGATACTGGAATATTTTCAAAAAATGACGGGTAAAATACCTCGCAATATAGATTTGCGCCCTATTGGATTTACTAACGATATTTGCGAATATTACAAAGCCAGCGATATTTTTGTGACAAAAGCGGGACCTAACGCGATACTGGACAGTATGTTTATGCACACGCCTATTATTATAAATTATTGGGCGACGCCGATAGAAGAATATACCAAAAATCTTTTTGTAGATTACTACGGATGCGGCGAAGTCATTCGCGATAAAGAAGATTTTAAATACCGTATCGAGCAGTTTATCAAACACCCGTCGCTTATTACCCCTTATGTTGAAAACACAATGGTTTTTGACAAAACAAAAAACGGCGGCAAGCAAATCGCCGACGCTATAATAAATATGTTTGGTAATACAGAAAATCCCGCCTGAAGCGGGATTTTTATTTTAAATTTTTTTAATCATACTAACTTAATGTTTGCGGAAAATATTTCACAACATCAAAAAATCTAAAATACATTTAGAAAAAACTTAAAGTTTATTAAAAGTGATCAGTATTTTGTGATAAAATCCGACGATACCTTTTTCTTTAAAGGCTTTGTCTTTTTTGAACGCTCTTTTATCCTTTCTGCTTCTTCTATAATTTGTAAGCTCGTCAAGATATTTTTTGTTTGTTTCGCTAAGCATTTCATAGTAACACGCTTTGTATTTTTCCGCTTCCGTTAGACGCAGATTTTTACTTTCTTTTTCAAAAAACAATTTCAAGTTTTTTTTCAAGGCATTAAATCCCGATTTGAAAAATCCGTAAACGTTCGTTCCGTGCTGACGGTAGTCAATGTGAGGAACTTCGTCAAAAACAACATTGCCCAGCCCCGCCGCTATTTGATACATCGTCCAGTCGTGACAATAAAGCGGCTGGTCGTATATCGAATAAAGCCGTCTTAATTCTTCATTAAAAACCATTGTGCAGCCGTAAACCCAGTTTTGCATAAGGCTGGACGGGAACACGCGTTCGGCAGGCGGCGCGGTATAGCCACTGTGTGTGGACGCGTGCGTCTGCACTAAATTTTCGTCCACTACTTTTAACGCGGAATAATATAAATTTGGCTTTGCGTTATCAAAAACTGAGAGTTTTTCCGCCGCCGCAAAAAGCTTGTCCTTGCGCCAATAATCGTCCTGGTCGCAAAATGCATAAAAATCGTTACGGGGCGCGTTACAAACAAGCCAAAAAAAACTTTTTGCAAAACCGACGTTTTTTTCCGCAGTATAGGTTAACAGCCCTTTTTCGGCGTATTCTTTTAATATTTCTATTGTGCCGTCGGTAGAGCCGTCGTCTCTTACAAAAAGAGTTATTTCCACCCCTTCCTGCGCCAGTACGCTGTCTATCTGCTCGCGCAGATATTTTTCACCGTTGTATGTAGAAAGCAAAACGCTGACTTTTTTCATAACTTGCTTTTGTACTCCTTAAAAGTAGGGTATTTTTTGTCTTTTTCCGACAACATCACCTTTTCTATGTCAATATATTTTGCCCAGTCTATCATAAGAGTCGGGTCGTTCCATATAATACCCCCTTCGCCTTCGGGCGTGTAAAAATCCGAACATTTGTAGACAAATTCCGCCGTGTCGCTTATTACCGCAAAACCGTGAGCGCACCCGCGCGGAATAAAAAACTGGCGTTTATTTGCAGCCGACAATAAAACCCCTTGCCATTGACCAAAAGTCTTGCTGTCTTTTCTTATATCGACAGCAACGTCGTAAACTTCGCCGAGTATTACCCTTACGAGTTTGTCTTGCGGATTAACCGTCTGAAAATGCAGACCTCTCAATACATTTTTTTGCGAAAGCGAATGATTGTCCTGCACAAAGTCGATGTTTATGCCAGCATTCGCAAATTCTTTTTTATTATACGTTTCCATAAAAAATCCGCGCGCGTCGCCGTATACGCTTGGTTCTATTATAAAAGCTCCGCTTATTTTCGAGGCGGTAAAATCAAATTTTGCCATTTTTTCTTTACCTGCCTAAATACATTTTGTCATAATAATTTTTGTATTCGCCGCTTGTGACCTTTTTAAGCCACTCGGAATTATCTTTATACCAGCTAAGCGTTTGCTCTATACCTTTATGAAATTCAGTTTGCGGAGTCCAGCCCAGCTCGTTTTTAATTTTACTGGCGTCGATTGCGTAACGTCTGTCGTGACCGAGCCTGTCCGTAACGTGCGTGATAAGATTTTCGTCCGCTTTTGGATTGATATTATTATGTACGTAGTTAATTATCGCTTTGACTATTTCGATATTGGTCTTTTCGTTATTACCGCCGATATTATATACTTCGCCGATTTTTCCGTTATGTATGACTGTGTCGATAGCCGAACAATGGTCGGTCACGTAAAGCCAGTCTCTTATTTGCAGTCCGTCGCCATATACGGGAACGTTTTTAAGGTTGCAAACGTTATTGAATACGAGCGGTATTAGTTTTTCGGGGAACTGATACGGTCCGTAATTGTTTGAGCAGCGGGTAATCAAAACGGGCATTTGATAGGTATGAAAATACGCTCTAGCGAACATATCCGCGCTCGCCTTGCTGGACGAATACGGGCTGCGCGGGCTAAGCGGAGTAGTCTCGGAAAAATATCCCGTTTTGCCCAAAGTTCCGTAAACCTCGTCTGTGGAAACTTGCAAATATCTTTTGTTAACATACCCGCATTTGCTCCACGCTTCTTTTGCGGCGTTTAGTAGATTTAGCGTTCCGTTTACATTGGTCTGGCAAAATAAATCGGGCTCTAATAGGCTTCTATCAACATGGCTTTCAGCGGCAAAATTGATAACGCAATCAAAGTCGTGCTGATTAAACAGATTTTGAACGACATTTTTGTCTCTGATGTCTCCTTTGGCAAACGCGTATCGCGGATCTTTTTCAAATTCCGCAAGGTTTTCCAAGTTTCCCGCATATGTAAGAGCGTCAAGATTGACGATGCTTATGTCGGAATATTTATTTAAAACGTATTTAATAAAGTTGCTGCCAATAAAGCCGCAGCCGCCCGTCACTAAATATTTTTTCACTTCGATTTACTTCCTTATTTAATTTTTTAAAAACGTTTTTTAATAATATTTGCTTTATAAATTTTTTTTAAAAAGTTAATGTTTATATTTCGATTTCTTTCAAAAAACTGTCCAATGCTTCGTCCCATTTTCGCATTTGATCGCCGACAGTTTTGCGCAGGCGATCGTTTTCAAGCGCGGAAAAACGCGGGCGTTTTACTTTCGCTCCGTATTCTTCGCTTGTAATAGGTTTGACTACGCAGTCAAGTTTTGCCTTATACATAATTTCTTTGGCGAAGTCGTACCAGCTGCACACGCCGTTATTTACACAATGATATATGCCGTAATGCTCTGTTAAGGCGATTTTTAGCATATGATACGCAAGGTCGTTAGCGTACGTGGGACAACCGTACTGGTCGTTTACGACCGTCACGCTATCACGCTCTTTGCCTAAACGCAGCATAGTACGCACAAAATTTTTCCCTTGTTTTCCGTACAGCCACGCCGTGCGGACAATAAAATGCTCTTTAAGGTTTTGCGCGATAAAAATTTCACCTTGCAGTTTCGTCGAGCCATATACGGTTTGTGGGTTTGGCGTATCGGTTTCGACGTACGGCGTTGTTTTTTCGCCGTCAAAAACATAGTCGGTGGAAACTGAAACAAGTTTCGCGCCGCAACTACTACACGCTTTTGCTAAATTCAAGCAGCCCGTAGCGTTAACGGCGTAAGCAGTTTTTTCGTCTTCTTCGGCTTTATCTACATTCGTATACGCCGAACAGTTAAACACTATATCGGGACGTAAATTTTCAAAATAATTATTGAGTGAAAATTCGTTCGTTACGTCAAGAGTGTCTATATCCGCGCCCGTAATTTGCGCGCCGAAATATCGGTCGTCGATTTTTCCGATATCGGCAAAATCGCCGGTTAAAATCTCAGTTAATTCCCGTCCTAATTGTCCGTAACAACCTACGATAAGTATTTTCATACTCCGTCACCTTCGGCAAGCCGCAGTAAATATTGACCGTAATCGCTGTTTTTCATTTTTTGACCTAGGGCTATCAACTGCTCTTTATCGATAAAGCCTTGTCTAAAAGCGATTTCTTCGATACAAGCGATATATAGTCCTTGTCTTGACTCAATGGCTTGTATAAACATAGACGCTTCAAGCATAGTTTTGTGCGTGCCCGTGTCAAGCCAAGCGTTGCCTCTGTTCAAAAACTCCGCTCTGACTTTTCCGCGTTTTATGTATTCGTTATTTACCGACGTTATTTCCAGTTCGCCCCTTTTTGACGGCGTAACGGATTTGGCTATATTTACAATATCGTTATCGTAAAAATACAAACCCGTAACCGCGTAACGTGATTTTGGATTAATCGGTTTTTCTTCAATCTCGGTAACGGCTCCGTTACTGTCTATCGTCGCCACGCCGTAATCCGACGGATTGTCAACATGATATAAAAACAGTACCGCGCCCTCCGTGAGTTTTGCCGCTCTTTGCACGGCTGCCGAAAGCGAATTGCCGTAAAAAAGGTTGTCGCCTAAGATCATACATACGGAATCACTGCCGATAAATTCCTCGCCTAATATAAACGCTTCCGCAAGACCTTTCGGCTGCTCTTGTATTTTGTAAGATATATTTAATCCTAGTTGTTTTCCGTCGCCGAATAGCTCTTTAAAGCAAGGTATGTCTCTGGGCGTAGATATAATCAAAATTTCATGGATTCCCGCAAGCATAAGTATCGAGAGCGGGTAGTAAATCATCGGCTTGTCGTAAACGGTCAGCATTTGTTTTGAACAAGCCAAAGTGGACGGGAAAAGTCTGCTGCCCGTGCCGCCAGCTAAAATAATTCCTTTCATTTTTTCTCCCCTAGCGCTTTTTCTTGTCTTTTCGCGCGGACGAATTTGCGGATAATTTCAAAAACAGTTATGCACAAACCTATTATGATATAAATATAATAAGTCAAAAATCTCCAAGTAAATGTCACGCCGAAAAGCACGCTTGCGGCTATCGACGAAAACGCCAAAGTAAACGTTGTTTCGACAAAGCCGCTGTTGCCCGGCGTGGGAATAATGGCTACGGCGTAACTAGCGAATATATTAAGAGCCATTACGTTTATGAGCAAATCCCAGCTCGGCGCGAGTTTTGCAAAAGCCAAAACCAAAAAGTAAGGGAAACTCAGCGTAACGATAGGCTCGAAAAAGCAAATGAAAATCAGCAAAATAAAATATAGCGGTCTATTTGACATAATGAAAAAGCACTTTTTAAAGTCTTTTACCGTTTTTTGCGCTTTTCCCATTATTTTTTCTTTATCTTTAATTATTTTTATTTTGTGTAAAAACGATACCAGTTTTGCAGTAATAATATTGGCGAACTTTGGTAAAATTACAAACAAAATCAAAGTCAACGGCAAAAAGGCATTAAATGCAAAACCCGTCCACGCGCCTACTCTTAACGTGGTGGCCAAGTTTGCGTTCAGTCCGTCGAGCGCGTTATTGCATAGCGACATAAGCAGTACGCTCACCAGTAGCCAAGCGAACATTTGGGCAAAATATTTTATCATCGTAATCGCGCTTGCCTGCCCCGCCGAATAACCTTTTTTATTAAGATAATATATTTGAAACGCTTGTCCGCCCGTACTAAATGGCGTAATGTTGTCGTAATATTTTCCTAAGAGAGAAACTTTTAAGCTTGGCAAAGCGCGCGCTTTTCCTACCGCGACTTTACCGATAAGGAAGAATTTTGACGCGTCCAAAATCAGCATTAAAAAAAGCACAACCAAAGCGAACAAGAAATATTTTGTTTCCATTTCGGAAAAAATTTCCTGCAGCGATTTTGCCGAGCCTTCGGAAAGCGAACTTCCCAAAACTATCATTATAATTATGCTTACAGCGCAAATGACAAGCAAAAAAACCATGCTCAAAACAGTCCGTTTTTTGCTTTGCGTTAATATCTTTGGAGTCTCTACCGTAGCGGTTTCATCCGCGACAAGATTCTCCGCCCTTTTTTTGCGCTCTTCTATAACAATCAAAATATCTTTACTTTTTTTCTCGACATTTTCGACTGTTTTTTCTTCGTTTTTTCCTTCGGATTGTTTTTCGGGTTTTTCGCTCATAAAATCTCCTTAAGCTTGATTATAACCTTTTCAAAGTATTTATGTCAATGCGCTTACACTTTTATTTTCCCGCTTTAACACTTTTCATCTGCCTATCAAAATCCATATTGACTTTTAGCACGAATAATTATATAGTTAGCATAAGGAAAAAATAATGAAATTAAGCGAGCTAATCAATAAATATTATTCCGTTTCCATTATCGGAATGAGCAAAAATGCTGGCAAAACCACCGTTTTAAATAAACTTATAGGCGAGTTAAGCGAGCGCAAAATGATATTGGCAATTACTTCTGTCGGACGTGACGGCGAGTCCACCGACGTTTTGACAATCACTCCAAAACCCGAAATTTTCGTTCCGAAAGGCACGTTGGCGGCAACTGCGAAAAAACTGCTGCCTTTTTGCACCGCGACGGTGGAAATACTTCATTCCACGGGTATTCCTACTCCGCTTGGAGAAATAATAATAATACGCACGCTTAGCTCGGGGTACATTCAAATAGCGGGACCGTCGATAATAGAACAGTTAAAAACCGTTAATCAATTGTTTAAAAAATTCGGCGCAAATAAAATACTCATAGACGGCGCGCTCTCGCGTCGTTCGCTTTGCTCGACCGCTGTTTCCGACGCGACTATTCTTTCAAGTGGAGCGTCGTATTCATTAGATATTGACGAAACGGTAGCCGATACGGCTTTCGCGGTAAAAATGCTTTCTTTGCCTGTCGAAAAAGGTATTTTTACAAAAAGCAGCAAAACTTATGTTTTTTACTACGCTGACGGTCAAAAGACCGAAAGCGACGACACGACCGAAATAAGCAAAACCAAACCCAAAACCGTATATGTTAACGGCGGACTCACAGACGGAATAATCAAAACGTTCATTACTAAAAATATCGATATAGAAGGCGTTGTTTTTGTGGTGAACGACAGCAGCGCGATTTTTTTGACGGAAAAATATTACGACGCGTTTACCCAAAGGGGCGCGATTCTGCGTGTTATATCCGACGTGAATCTCGTCGCCGTGACAGTCAATCCCGTTTCGGCTTACGGGTATTTATATAACGCCGAAGAATATATTACAAAAATACAAAATCTCGTCGCAATACCGGTATTTAACGTGGAGAAAGATTATGAATAACGTCACGTACGAACAAAAAAAGGCGGTTGGGCTGAAATTCATTTTGGACAATCTTTGTCCCGTTTCCGCTTACGGAATAGAAAAAGCAAAGAAACTCGGCTTTTATTTGCCAGCCCAATTAAAAGAACTTGATATCGAACTCAATAACATTCAAAAAGCCTGCGATACTTTGGAAAAGTTTGAAAACGAGTACGCCGAGCTTACTCACACTTTGTCTTGCGCGAATAATATTATAAAAACGATTACCAAGTGCGCTTCGTCCGCTCTTGACGACGTTGAGCTTTTTGAAATTAAAATATATTTGCTGTTGTTAATCAAAATCAAAAAGACATTTGACAAAATAAACAAAACGGCGAACTTTACGGATATAAATTTTTCCGATTTAACCAAAGCTTTAAATATTGTCGACCCTGAAAAAAACCGCATAGCTACTTTTTATGTTCCGTCTAGTCTTTCGTCAAAACTGAGCGAACTAAGACAATCGAAAACAAAAATCGAGCAGCAGCTTTCCGTTACGGCAAAAAACGCCGCTAATTCGCTCGTCGAAAAGCACACGGAATTAGCAAAACAGGAGGAAGCCGAAGAAAACCGTTTGCGCGCGGTTATGTCCGCTAACCTTAGTCCTTACGCGGAACAAATGCGGCAAAACGCCGACGCTATCGCAAACTTGGATTTAATTATCGCAAAAGCCAAACTCGCAAAAAAATACGGCGCCATTATGCCCGATATAATTACGCATAAAAAAATCACGGCAAAAAATGTTTTTAATCCCATGATTGCTGAAAACCTCAAGGAAAGAAACGCGGAATTTACGCCTATTTCTTTTTCGGTAGAAAGCGGCGCAACGGTAATCACGGGCGCAAATATGGGCGGAAAAAGCGTCGCTCTAAAAACGCTCGCGTTAAATATTTTACTTGCGCAGATGGGATTTTTTGTTTTCGCGCAAAAACTTTCTATGCCGTTATTCGATTTTTGCGCGCTTGCGGTAACCGATACCGAGCGAACCGACAGGGGGCTTTCCTCGTTCGGCGGCGAAATCGCGCGGCTTAACGAAACGTATCAAAAAACCAAAACGGAGTTCGGGCTAATAATAATCGACGAACTGGCAAAAGGCACCAACGCCCTGGAAGGTCAGGAGATTTTTGCCGCGACGGCTCAGGCATTAAACGGTAAAGACAGTATATCTGTATTGACCACGCATTACGACGGCGTGGCAAAATACGCAAACAAACACTATCAGGTATTGGGATTGCAAAACCTTGACGAAAACTATATTCCGTCAAAAAATATAGATGAGAATATACAGTATTTGGCGAAGAAAATGAATTACGGTCTAAAAGAAGTTCCTTTGACCAGTTACGCCCCGAAAGAAGCTTTTTCTATATGTGTGGCGCTCGGACTAGACCGCGAAATTTTGGACAAAATCAAAATCGACCATTGACAAAAAATCGGCGTTTTGGTATAATGATTTTTAGAAAAATTTAATAAAAATAGAGGTAGCGGAGAGTAAGGTAGGACCGTGTTTAGGAATGTTAGCGTTCGTATTTTTAACCGACCCGAATATGCTCGCCGCCGAAAGACAAAAACCTAAGCTAAATCGGCTTTTGTCTTGGGAGCAAAGACCAGTCCTTTGCTACTGTCATTTTGCGATAAAACAAATCGATAAATGAAGCGCTATTAAAAACGTTGTGTTTTTAACGGCGTTTTTTTAATTTTTTTTAATATATTTTTGGAGGTAAATAAATGAAATCGACTATCCGTTTGAGAATGAGCGCGCATGATGCGCATTACGGCGGAAACTTGGTTGACGGCGCGAGAATGTTGCAACTGTTTGGAGACGTTGCGACCGAACTGTTGATTTTACGCGATGGAGACGAAGGACTTTTCCGCGCGTATGATAATGTGGAATTTTTGGCTCCCGTATTTGCGGGCGACTACATCGAAGCGTCGGGCGAAATCGTTTCCGAAGGCAAAACTTCACGCAAAATGACTTTCGTGGCGAAAAAAGTTATCGCTCCGCGTCCCGACCTTAACGACAGCGCGTGCGACGTTTTGCCCGAACCCATTATCGTTTGTAAAGCAAGCGGCACCTGCGTTGTTCCGCTTGACAAACAACGTAATAAGTAAAGGGGTAAAATAATGGAAAAACTTATTATTACCGCCGCTATTTGCGGAGCGGAAGTAACAAAAGAACATAACCCCGCCGTTCCTTATACCGTTGATGAAATCGCGGAACAAGCGTACGGAGCTTATAAGGCAGGCGCAAGTATTATTCACCTTCACGTAAGAGAAGACGACGGCACTCCCACTCAAAGCGCAAAACGTTTTGACGCGTGCATTAAGGCTATTAAAGCCCGTTGTCCCGAAGTTATCGTTCAACCCAGCACAGGCGGAGCGGTCGGAATGACCAATGAAGAACGTTTGCAACCCGTAACCTTAAACCCCGAAATGGCGACGTTAGACTGCGGCACCTGCAACTTTGGCGGAGACGATATTTTTGTCAACACGGAAAATACTATTATTGAATTCGCTCAAAAAATGGTTCCCTTGGGCATCAAACCCGAAATCGAAGTTTTTGATAAAGGTATGATAGATATGGCTGTTCGCTTGAACAAAAAAGGTATCATTCCTTCGCCGATGCACTTCAATTTTGTTATGGGCGTTAACGGCGGTATTTCCGCAACGCCGAGAGACCTTGTGTTTATGCAAGGCAGCATACCCGGCGGAAGCACATACACAGTTTCGGGCGTGGGTAGAGCGCAGTTCCAAATGGCGGCGACTTCTATCGTTATGGGCGGACACGTCAGAGTCGGTTTTGAAGATAACGTATATTTATCTAAAGGCGTAGTTGCCAAAAGCAACGCCGAACTCGTGGCAAAAACGGTTGAACTCGCAAAACTGCTCGGTCGTGAAATAGCTACACCCGACGAAGCAAGACAAATATTAGGATTAAAAAAATAAAAATTTATATAAAAACATAAGGAGAAAATAACAATGGAAATCAAAGGCAATAAATACGGTACTCACAGAGTTATCGAACCGCAAGGAGCTATGCCCCAAGCGGCGCAAAAAATCAGCAACGATATGAGCAAATTTTATTCTAACGAAATCGTAGTAGACGTTATCTCGTTGAATATAGACTCAGCATCTTTCACACAACTCAAATCCGAAGCAAACGGCGACGAACAAAAAATCGCAGCTAAAATTATGTCTATCGTTAACGAACGCGGCAAAATGCAAAACCCCGTTACAGGAAGCGGCGGAATGCTTATCGGCAAAGTCGCACATATAGGCGAAGACTTAAAAGACCGTGACCTCAAAGTCGGCGACAAAATCGCGTCATTGGTTTCACTTTCATTAACCCCGTTAAAAATCGAAAAAATCACAGCTATTCACAAAGCTATCGAAAGAGTAGACGTTGTGGCTAAGGCTGTTTTATACGAAAGCGGCATTTACGCAAAACTTCCCGACGATATGCCCGAAAGTTTGGCTTTGGCTGCGCTCGACGTTGCTGGAGCTCCCGCTCAAGCGGCTAACCTTGTCAAAAAAGACAATTCCGTTTTGGTGCTTGGCGCGTCAGGCAAGAGCGGAATACTCGTATGCTACGAAGCTAAAAAGCAAGCTGGCAAAAACGGTCGCGTAGTAGGTATCGCTTCACGTGAAGAATCCGCTAAAAAGCTCCGCGAACTTAATCTTTGCGACGAAGTTATTATCGCTGACGCAACGAAACCTATCGAAGTACTTGAAAAATCTTTGGCTGCAAACGGCGGAAAAGAATACGATATAGCAATCAACTGCGTAAACATTCCCAACGCTGAAATGAGCACGATTTTGCCTGTTCGCGACGACGGTATCGTATACTTCTTCTCAATGGCAACCAGCTTTACAAAAGCGGCTTTGGGCGCGGAAGGTATCGGCAAAGACGTTACTATGATTATCGGCAACGGTTACACCAAAAACCACGCTGAAATCACTTTGAACGAACTTCGCGAAAATAAGCAAATTCGCGAACTTTTCGCAAAAACCTATTGCTAAAAAAATCTTAAAACAAAAGGAGTTCACAATGAATAAAAGCAGAGCGAACGGACTTTTTGCCAATGTTCCCGAAAATGAATGGAACGATTGGCAATGGCAAGTCCGCAACCGCGTCGAAACATTGGAAGACTTAAAAAAATACGTAAAACTTACCCCTAGCGAAGAAGACGGCGTAAAACAATGTTTAAGGGCTTTGCGTATGGCGATAACGCCTTATTATCTTTCGCTTATCGACCTATCTGACCCCTTTGACCCTGTTCGCAGACAATGTATCCCCACGGCTAACGAGCTTCATAAGTCTTCGGCAGACTTACTTGATCCGCTTCACGAGGACACGGATTCGCCAGTAAAAGGACTTACTCACCGCTACCCCGACAGAGTTTTGTTCTTACTGACAGATCAATGCTCGATGTACTGCCGTCATTGCACCCGCAGAAGATTTGCTGGACAAACCGACAGCGCGGTAGCTGACAGTCAAGTCGACGCATGTATCGAATATATTTCAAAACACCCCGAAGTACGCGACGTGCTGCTTTCGGGCGGCGATCCGCTTATGCTTTCGGATGACAAACTCGAAAGTATAATCAGCCGTTTGCGCGCTATCCCTCACGTTGAGATTATCCGTATCGGCAGCCGCACCCCCGTGGTCGCGCCTCAGCGTATCACGCCTGAGTTATGCAATATGCTGAAAAAATATCATCCAATATGGCTGAACACGCACTTTAACCACCCCAACGAAATTACCGAAGAATCGGCAGCAGCTTGCGCCAGACTGGCGGATGCGGGCATTCCTTTGGGAAACCAAAGCGTGTTACTCGCGGGCATTAACGACTGCGTATTTGTTATGAAAAAACTCGTTCACGAGTTAGTAAAAATCCGCGTGCGTCCTTATTACATTTATCAATGCGATTTGTCAATGGGATTGGAACATTTCCGCACTCCCGTTTCAAAAGGTATTGAAATAATCGAAGGATTGCGCGGACATACGTCGGGCTTTGCCGTACCTACTTTCGTTGTAGACGCGCCAGGCGGCGGCGGTAAAATACCTTTGATGCCTACTTATCTTATTTCGGAAAGTCCCGAAAGAGTAATACTCAGAAACTTTGAAGGCGTTATCACCACTTACACGCAACCGACGGATTACGTTAACGACTGTCATTGCGAAGAATGTCGTGGCAATAAAGAAAAACTTATCGGTGTCGCGGGACTCGAACAAGGACAAAAACTTTCGCTTGAGCCAAGCGGACTTGAAAGAAACAAACGCGGCAATCACTAAGGAAAAAATATGAAAAGCAAACTTAACTTAAATCAAAAACTTGTAGATAAAGCTCGAAATTCCGCAAAACGCATTGCGCTTGACACGCAAAACTATATCGATTTGCATACCACCGTCACCGTGGAAAGAGCGGTTTGCCGACTACTCGGCATTGACGGAGTAAACAAATACGACGTGCCGATGCCGAACGTAGTAGTCGACCACCTTGCTGCAAAAAATTGTCTTGGTAACGGCGCGGCTTATTACATCGGCAACGCAATGGCGGAATACGACGGTCTTACCCCCGACGAAATAGCGAAACGTATCGACAGCGGCGAAATGGATTTGACAAAAATCAAAATCCACAATATTAACGAAATCCGCAAAAAGATTTTTGCTGTGGCGAACGATACCGCTAAACGCATAAAAGAAAACGTTAACAAGCGTAACGACTTTTTGCTCGAATACGGTGAAAAGAAAGGACCTTATCTATACTTAATCGTGGCGACGGGTAACATCTACGAAGATATTACTCAAGCCAAAGCTGCGGCTTCCCAAGGCGCGGACGTAATCGCGGTTATACGCACGACGGGACAAAGTTTATTGGACTATGTTCCCTACGGCGCTACCACCGAAGGTTTTGGCGGCACATACGCTACGCAGGAAAACTTCCGTCTTATGCGTGCGGCTTTGGACGAAGTGGGCGCGAAACAAAAACGCTATATTCGCCTTTGCAATTATTGTTCGGGATTATGTATGCCCGAAATCGCGGCTATGGGCGCATTGGAAAGACTTGACGTTATGCTTAACGACGCGTTGTATGGAATACTGTTTAGAGACATCAATATGAAACGCACGATGATAGACCAGTATTTTTCCAGAGCAATTAACGCGTACGCTGGCGTCATTATCAATACGGGCGAGGACAACTATCTTACCACGGCCGACGCTGTGGAAGAAGCTCACACCGTGCTTGCGTCGCAGCTACTCAACGAGCAGTTCGCTTTGCTCGCGGGGCTACCCGAAGAACAAATGGGGCTCGGTCACGCTTTTGAAATCAATCCCGAAGTGAAAAACGGATTTTTGATGGAGCTTGCCCAAGCGCAAATGGCAAGAGAAATTTTCCCTAATGCGCCGCTCAAATATATGCCTCCGACCAAATATATGACGGGCAATATTTTCCGCGGACATATTCAAGACGCGCTTTTTAACGTGGTAACAATCACCACTAATCAAAAAATCCACCTTCTAGGTATGCTTACGGAAGCTATCCACACCCCCTTTATGTCCGACCGCGCTCTTTCTATCGAAAACGCTCAATATATTTTCAACACTATGGCGGACTTTGGCGAAGAGATAGAGTTTAAAAAAGGCGGATTTATGCAAAAACGCGCGAACGAAGTTTTGACGAAAGCGGCAGACCTATTACAAGACATCGAAAAATACAAACTGTTTAATTCGCTTGAACGCGGCGTGTTTGCAGACATCAAACGTCCTCAAGACGGCGGAAAAGGCTTAAACGGAGTAATAGTAAAATCCGATTTTTATTTCAATCCTTTTATTGAAATTATGTTGAAAAAGGAGGCAAAATAAATGAGTTCGGGACTTTATAACACTTCAAAAAAGAAGTTTGATACAACCCTCAACACAAAAAAACTTATGCCTTACGGCGACACGATGAACGACGGCAAAGTTCAGGTGAGTTTTACGCTGCCAGTACCCAATAACGAAAAAGGCACGGAAGCCGCACGGCTTTATGCTGAAAAAATGGGGCTTACCGAGCCGAACGTAGCTTTGTCAAAAACGCTCGACGACGCATTCACATTTTACGTCGTATACGGCAGCTGCACCCACACGATAAATTACGACAGTATTATTGTAAAAACGGTTGAGTCCGAAACAATGTCGATGGAAGAAACTAACGAGTTTATCAAAACCAATTTCGGCAGAAAAATCGTTGTTTTGGGCGCGTCGACAGGCACGGACGCTCATACCGTAGGCATTGACGCCATTATGAACCGCAAAGGTTTTGCGGGACACTACGGACTGGAAAGATACGATATGATAGAAGCCGTTAATATGGGCAGCCAGGTATTAAACGAAGAATTTATCGCAAAAGCAAAAGAACTCAAAGCCGATATTCTTTTGGTATCGCAAACAGTCACACAAAAAAACGTGCATATCACGAACCTTACCGAACTTGTCGAGCTGCTCGAAGCGGACGGACTTCGCGATAAAGTCATACTTATTTGCGGCGGCGCGCGTATTACGCACGAGCTTGCGAAAGAGCTTGGCTATGACGCGGGATTCGGTCCCGGCAAATACGCCGACGACGTAATATCTTTTGCTGTTCAGGAAATGATAGCCCGTAAAATGAAATAAAATTTTGCAGCTACGTAAATTATTACGCTAAGATATCGGTAAAAAATCAAGCAAGTTTCAAAGAACGAGCATATACAAAAAAAGAAAGGCTATCCGCCTTTCTTTTTTTATTCTAAAATTTTCAATTTAAAACTATTTCACAATTAGCGATATTGTTATGAATGTCGAAATGGATAAAGCGCATTTTTTAATTTTTTTGACATAAAATAGGTTATTTGAATTAAGTACAAAAAATGATTGGAAAATCGCTTTAAAATGAACTTAAATCCATTATTTGTATTAAAAGTGAAAAAATTAGCTATTTTCCGCCATTTTCTGCTTATTATTCCTTGCTAAAAAAGGGTATGCTTTGATATACTCTATCTACCAAACAACAATAAAGAGGTCGACATGATTATTCTAACCTACTGGTGGCAGTTGCTTATTGCGGGTTTATGCGTTTATCTTATCTGCAATATTAACTTTGCCGTCATTTTTTCAAAGAAAATCAAACATCAGGACATAAGACAATACGGCAGCGGAAATCCTGGCACCACGAATGTCGTCCGCACGTTCGGACTGAAAATGGGCGCGCTGACTTTTACTTGCGATTTAACAAAAGGCATCGTTGCCGCGCTAATCGGCAGATATTTGTTTTTCGCTTTCACGGGCAACTTGTCTTTGAGCGTATTCGCTGGATTTTTCCTTGCCCTTTGCGCGGTCTTAGGACACATGTACCCCGTGTTTTTGAAGTTCAAAGGCGGAAAAGGCGTTGCGACAAGTCTTGGAGCATTATTGGTTTTAAACCCTATTATGACGCTCATCTGTCTTGCGTTCGCCGTACTTATTATTTTCCTCACAGACAAAATGAGTATTTTTGCTTTGCTTAATATCACCGCTCAGTTTGTTTATACCGCCATCGTTTCTTTAACCAACTCCGCGTTAACCGCCGACGGCGTAGCGATACCCATAACGGTAACGATGGGCATTATTTGGTTTATTATCGTCATTGCCCACCGCGCCAATATAAAACGCTTGCTTACGGGCACGGAAAATAATTCGGGCGTGAGAGCGGGGCTTTTAGCAAAACGCAAAGCAAAAGAAGAACCCGATTCCAACAATACCAAACCCGAAAAGACTGAACAAAAACAGGAAAAAATTACGAATAATATTGACTAAAATTCTATTAAAATAAATTTAAGGCAATCATAACTAAACAACCTAAATTTTAAAATATTCAGTTCTATTTATTCTGCATAAAATAAAAAAACCGTCTTTATTTCGGACGGTTTTCTTTTTTGAAATTCATTTTTTTATTTTTATTAAGTTTAAAGATTAAATAAATATCAAGCGTTAACCGCGTTTTTTTGTCTTTCGCATTCATCCACAAACATACTCAATATAGCGTTATGCTCGCTGTACGTCGTAAGTCTTTCGGGATGCCATTGCAAACCCAAAACAAATTTTTTATCTTTCATTTCAACGGCTTCGATAATATTATCGTTCGATACAGCGGCGACAAAAAGACCTTCGCCCAGTTTTTTTACCGCTTGATGGTGGATAGTATTCACGTTAATAACTGACGGGCAAATATCCGCAAGTAAGGTATCGGGCAAAATATTAACTTTATGAACGTATTCGTATGAACGGTCACTCTGCAAATGGTTTATTTTGCATTCGGGATTTTGTTTAGTCAAGTCCTGATAAAGAGTGCCGCCGCAAATAGTGTTAAGTAGCTGCATTCCGCGGCAAATAGCCAGTAGCGGTTTATCGGATTTTATCAATGCTTTTGTTAGAATAACATCGCTGTTGTCTCTGTCGTCGTTGATTTTGGTTGCGTACAAATTTTTCTCACCGTAAAGTAACGGATTTATGTCGGCGCCGCCCGTCAAAATAAATCCGTCATAATTATCTAAAATTTCGTCGATATTGTCCATTGTTACCAGCGGCAAATCAACTACTTCACAACCCAAACTTTCCAACGCCCGTCTGTAGTTTGGAGATACTCCCAAACTGTCCAACTGAGTTGATAAAGCAATTTTAACGCTCATAAATAAATTTTAATTACCTTCCTTATATTTTCATACCAATGTAAATTCTAGCACTTAACCGATTTTTTTGCAATAGTCAAAACTAATTTTTTTAAGACAAAGGTTTAGCGTGTTACAAATTACGCTCTTTTGTTTTTCTGTGAATAAAATATTTTTAGTCGCGTTGCTTAATTTTTTACAGTCTTTTTGTTTTTCAAAATTTTTGATAACACCATGCACAAAGCAAAACCCAAAACCGATACGGCTATTATGGTCGCGCCCGAGGCTATATTCAAAACATACGACAATCCAAGTCCGATTAAGCAATAAACCGCGCCCAAAACTACCGCCAGAATTATGTTTACCGAAAATTTCTTAGATATCTGTCTTGCGGACGCCGCGGGTGCTGTGAGCATTGAAATAACAAGCATAATACCTGCTGCTCTTATCAGCACGACTACCGTAAGCGCAACCAAAACGAGCAGCCAGTATTCCATTAAAGAAGTTTTCATTCCACGCACGTGAGCGAATTCTTCGTCAAAAAGATAGGTTTTCCAGTCGTTAAGGAAAATAAGCGTTGACAGCGTTACCACTACCGTAAGTACCGCCATCATAATTAAATCAAAATTGGTAACCGACAAAATATTGCCGAATAGATACGACGTAATATCGGGCGGATATCCAGGCATAAGTCCAATAAAAGCCACGCCCGCCGCCATTCCTAACGACCAAAACAACGCGATAAGAATATCGGTATCAACTCCGCCTTTGCGTTTTAGATACCCTATTCCGAAAGCCGCGCCCAAGGCAAACATAAATCCGCCGAGTATCGGCTCTATTCCCAATAAATATCCCAGTCCTACTCCGCCGTAAGTTGTGTGGGCAATGCCGCCCGTCATCATAACGAGTTTTTTCTGCACTATAATAACGCCTATTATTCCAGCGACTATACTTGTCAATATTGACGCCAAAATCGCTTTTTGCAAAAACTGATATTTTAAAATCGTTTCAATCATTATTCGTTTTCTCCGTGATGTCCAAGCACTCTATGCGGAATACCGTGCGCGATCAAATCTACAGGGCAGCCGTAAAGTTTGTCCATAGTGTCGAGGGTTAACTGCGGCTCGCCGTGATAAACCAGAGTTTTATTAAGACACGCAAGTCTTGTTACGCCGTCGCTGACGGCAAAAAGGTCGTGCGTCGCCATTACGATAGTTATCGTTTTATTTAATTCTTTTAGTAATTCATAAATATTTTTCGCCGAGCTGGGATCTATATTTGCCGTAGGTTCATCCAGCAGCAAAATTTTAGGCTTTGACAGCAAAGCTCTGCATAATAATGTTTTTTGAAACTCGCCGCCCGATAGTTCGTCAATCTGGCGGTCCGCCAATTTTTCGATACCCAGTCTTTCCAGCGTTTCCATAGCCTCGTTTTTTTGCATTTGGGAATATTTACTGAACGGATTTAGCGTTTTTTTGTGCAGTCCGCTGAGTACGACTTCCAATACGGAAATGGGGAATTTTTTTTCTGCGGACGAAATTTGGGGAACGTAGCCTACGTCGTCTATTTTCTTTTGACCAAAAATCTCAATTTTTCCTTCAAACGGCGCGAGTCTCAATATGGCTTTAATCAAAGTCGATTTTCCGCCGCCGTTAGGTCCTATCAAAGCCAAAAATTCTCCTTTTTTGACATCGATATTTATATCTTGGAGCGCAATATTATTGTCGTAACGCGCCGTAAGATTTTTTATCGATATAGCGATATCAGTCATTTTTGCTGTTTACCTCTTTTATGGTATTTATCATAGATAAGATATTTTCGATATAGTTTTCCGCAAGCGGCGACAGCATTACCGTTGCCCCGCCTATTTCTTCGGCAAAAGATTGCGCTTGTTTGCTGTCTATTTCTTCTTGATAAAAAATCGCTTTTATACCTTCGGCTTTCGCAAAATCTATTACTTCCTGCAAATGCGCGGCTGTGGCTTCCTTGCCTTCTTCTTCGAGCGCAACCATATTAAGCCCGTAATCTTCGGCTAAATACCCGAAAGCGGGATGAAAAACGATAAATTGTTTGCTGTCCATTTCGTTAACCGCAGCTTTTAATAATAAATCTACTTCGTCAAGCTGGTTAAGATATTCTTCGGCATTAGATTGATAATAATCCGCGTTAACAGGGTCAAGCGCGGACATTTGCGAAGCTATTTCCGTTACCATTATTTTTACCCGTTTTACCGACAGCCATATATGCGGATCCCTGCCGCCGTCATCAAAATAACGGTCGGGATAAACTTCTGAAACTATGTCTTGCAGTCTAATAACTGTTGGCACGGCTTCCGACAACATCGACTCTTCCGCGGGAACTCCAACGGCAAAACAAATATTCGCATCAGAAAACTCTATCATTTGCTGAGGGGTGGGTTCATACGTTGCGGGACTGTATCCGGGCGGAATCAATGTGATAACATTTACCTTATCGCCGCAAACGGCTTTTACAAAACCCGCCAAAGGCACTATCGTAACGGCGACAGTTATTTTATCGTTGGTAATTTTTGGCGTGCAGCCTGCGCTCGACACAATGACAAGCGCAAAAGCGATGACCAAGCACAAAATTTTTGATATATTTTTCATTGAAAAACTCCGTAATTTTTTGAAAATGCAATTTATTTGCGTTTTCAATTATAATAGTCTATCCGCAAATTGTCAAATATTGCCGCGACTTTCTTAAAATTTTTTAAAATAATAAAATAATTTTTGTAATTAAATTTTTGACAAAGAAAAGTTTTTTAGTAAATAAAAACGGACTATTTAGTCCGTTTCGCGCATTTGTCGCATTTTCCGTAAATTACGGTATTTTCACAGTCAAGCTCAAAGCCGTGATTTTTGGTTAAATGCTCGGAAATTTCTTTCATAAAATCACAGTCAAGATGAATAAGCTGACCGCAATCAGAGCATTTGAGATGCAGGTGTTCGCCGCATTTGTTTTCGCCGACGTACTGAAAAACTGTCAGCTGCCCTTTTTGCGCGACAAATTTATTCAGTTTGCCTGTTTCGCAAAGGGTATCGAGATAACGATATACCGAAGTTATGTTAACGTATAAACCCTTTTCATTCAAATAATTTAAAACGTCTTTGGCGGTTACCGTTGTGTCGACATTTTCCGTCAAAAATTTTAATGCCGCTTTGCGCATCTCGGTTTTGTAATTTATTCTTGCGCTTTTCATAAAAAAATTATATCACTAAAATTTATTAAAATCAAGCAAGGCAAGCTTTAATCTGTTTGACAAAACGTCGCGGCGGTGCTAGTATAATGTTTAGCGTGAAAAGATAGGTTCTTTTCACTTTTTTTGTTAATATTTAATCAATTGCGTAAGATAAATGACGCAAACCATGGAGAAAATAAGAAATTGACTGCAAGAAAAGATTTAAGAAACGTGGCTATTATAGCGCACGTAGACCACGGCAAAACAACTTTAGTTAATGAAATGTTGAAACAAGGCGGAATATTCAGAGAAAATCAACAAGTCATGGACAGAGTTATGGACAGCAACGATCTCGAAAGAGAGCGCGGTATTACCATACTGGCAAAAAACACGTCGGTATTTTATAAAGGCGTAAAGATAAACATCGTAGACACACCGGGACACGCGGATTTTGGCGGAGAAGTCGAAAGAGTTTTAAAAATGGTTAACGGCGTTTTGGTTTTGGTCGACGCCGTCGAAGGACCTATGCCGCAAACGCGCTTCGTGATGCAAAAAGCTCTTGAACTGGGACACAGACTCATTATCGTCGTAAACAAAATCGACCGTCCCGACGCAAGGCTCAATCAAGTCGAAAACGAGATTTTGGATTTATTATTGGAATTAAACGCCAGCGAAGACCAGTTCAGCAGTCCTATTATTTACTGCTCTGGCAAAAAAGGCACAGCGTCGACTGACTGGCGCAAACAAGGCGATGACTTAACACCTCTTTTCGAGGCAATTTTGAATCATTTTCCGCCCGTGGAAGTAAAACTTAACGCTCCTTTTCAAATGCTCGTTAGCTCAATCGATTACAACGATTTTGTCGGACGTATCGCTATCGGACGTATAGAACGCGGCGAAATAAAAATGGGCGACCAAGCGGCTTTTTTAAATTACAACAATCCCGAAGAAATAAAAAACGGAAAAATAGTGAGTTTGTACCAAATAGACGGTCTTACGCGCAGACCCGTGGAAAAAGCGATTGCGGGGGATATCGTTTGCGTATCGGGACTGGAAAACGTGGGTATTGGCGATACTATATGCTCGCCGAAAGACATTAGCCCGATAAAATTCGTGGAAATATCGCAACCCACCGTCGAGATGACTTTTTCGGTCAACGATAGTCCTCTCGCTGGGCGAGAAGGCAAATATGTTACTACAAGACATTTAAGAGACCGACTTTTTAGAGAAACATTAAAAGATGTTTCGTTAAAGGTCGACGATACGGATTCCACCGACAGTTACCGCGTTTGCGGTCGCGGCGAAATGCATTTGTCAATTCTTATCGAAAATATGCGCCGCGACAATTACGAGTTTCAGGTCGGACCTCCAAGAGTGCTGTACAAAACGATTGACGGAGTAAAATACGAACCTATCGAAAAACTCGTCGTGGACGTGCCCACCGACAAAACTGGCGCGGTATTCCAAAGCATGGGCGAACGTAAAGGCGAACTTTTGCAAATGGAAAACCTTAGCGCAACTCGGGTAAGAATGGAATTTGCCATACCCGTAAGAGGATTATTCGGTTACAAAAGCCAGTTTATGACTGATACTCGCGGCGAAGGCGTTTTTAACACAATATTTTACGATTATATGCCATACAAAGGCGAAGTCTCTCGCAGAGTAAGCGGTTCACTTGTAGCATACGAAACAGGCGTAGCTGTCACATACGGACTTTTTAACGCGCAGAGCAGAGGCAGACTTTTTATCGAACCTAATACCGACGTTTATCAGGGTATGGTAGTGGGCGAAAATCCGAAAAACGAAGACGTCGTGGTAAACGTATGCAAGAAAAAACATTTGACTAATACGCGCGCTTCAGGCTCGGACGACGCTTTGCGTCTTGAACCGCCGAAAAAACTAAGCCTTGAAGAAGCGATGGAATTTATCGCCGACGACGAAATCTTAGAAATCACTCCGAAAAATATCAGAATACGCAAAAAAATATTAAATACCGAACTGCGTTTGAAAGCACAGGCTCGGGCAAAGAAAGTTGACTAAAATTTTTTTATAATATTCAAGCGGATTTAACATGATTCTTTAACATCTCATCAATAACCTTTGGCACATGGAAAGGATTAGCCGCAGCAATTTCTTTATATTTATTAACTATAAAAGCGAGATTTTTAACTCTCGCTTTTTTTGATTTTAATAAACTAAGAGATTTTTTTAGGCGCCTTAAAAAAGCAAAAACCGATTGATTATCAATCGGTCTTTTTAATTTTTATATATAAATGGGAAAACTAAAAAAATTAAATTTATTTATTTAAAAATTCTTTTTCCGCGGCAATTACGGTTTGTTCCAGTAGCATCGCGATAGTCATCGGTCCTACTCCGCCCGGTACCGGCGTATAAGCCGAACTGCTTTCCGCCGCGTGTTCCAAATCCACGTCGCCCACGTTGCCTTCGTTATAACCCGCGTCTATTATTACCGCGCCTTTTTTTATCCATTCCGCTTTTACGAATTTCGGTTTTCCGACAGCGGCAACCACGATATCGGCTTGCGAAACAATCTCAGGCAAATTTACCGTTTTGCTGTGGCAAATAGTAACGGTCGCATTGTCGTTGAGGAGCATTAACGAAACGGGTTTGCCCAATATCGCGCTTCTGCCGATAACGACGGCTTTTTTACCTTCTATCTGTATTTTGTACCGCCTTAAAATTGTCATTATCGATAACGCCGTTGCGGGCGCAAACGCCGTGAGTCCCAATGCCATCGCTCCAAAAGAAGCGGAATTAAGTCCGTCCACATCTTTACTTGGCAAAATCGAATCGTCGATTTTTCTTTCGTCGATATGCTTTGGAATAGGGTGCTGCAGCATTATTCCGACAACGTTTTTGTCGTTATTTAGCTCTTTTAAAGTTTTTAATATTTGTTCTGTCGTAACGGTTTCGTCAAAATGAAATTCTATCGGCTCCACGCCTATACGCCTGCTTGCGTTCATTTTCATTTTGACATAAGTCTGCGACGCGTAATCGTTGCCCACTATCATGATCGCCAGTTTCGGCGAATGTCCTTTTGCCGTAATCTTTTTAACTCTTTCCGTTAATTCCGCTTCAATTTCTTTCGAGAGCGTTTTTCCGTCCAAAATTTGAGCCATTTAAAAATTCACCTCGATTTTATTTAAAATATTCAACCGCGGATTCGAATATACGCATATCGTATTCGCCCGCGACGTTTTTATAAAGATTTTTTCCAATACGCTCGCTGTGTCCCATTTTGCCCAAAATTCTGCCGTTTGCGGACGTGATACCTTCTATCGCCCACACCGAGCCGTTAGGGTTAAAGTCGGCGTTCATTGTTGGTTCGCCGCACAGATCAACGTATTGGGTTGCTATTTGACCTTTATTTGCCAATTCTTGCAGCAACTTTTCGCTAGCGACGAATTTTCCTTCGCTGTGTGAAATAGGAACGTTGTAAATTTCTCCCGTTTTCACTTTATTAAACCAAGGCGATAAGTTACTTGCAACTCTGATCCTAACAATCCTTGATTGATGTCTGGAAATATCGTTATAAGTTAGCGTCGGGTTTTGTTCGCTAGGCGATATTATTTTGCCGAAAGGCAAAAGTCCGAGTTTTACCAACGCTTGAAAACCGTTGCATATTCCACACATAAGTCCGTCGTTTTTATCGAGCAATTCGTTAATAGCTTGCGTCACGCGTTCGTTTCGCATAAATGAAGTAATAAATTTTGCCGAGCCATCGGGTTCGTCGCCGCCGCTGAAACCGCCGGGTATAACCAGTATTTGGGATTCGGCGGTCTTACGGGCAAAAGCATTCAGCGATTCAGTTATATTTTGCGCGTTAAGGTTATTCACGACGAATATTTCCGTTTCCGCGCCCGCTTTTTCAAAAGCTTTCGCCGTTTCATATTCGCAGTTTGTGCCTGGGAAAACGGGTATCAAAACTTTTGGCTTTGCTACGGTTATCGCCGCTTTGACTTTTTTTGTCGTATTATATGATATTTTTTCGATTATTTCTTTTTTTGACGGCGTTTTTGTCGGATACACGCTTTCAAGTTTATTATCGTAGCTTTCAAGCAATTCGTCAATCAAAACCGTCTCATTAGCGTAACTTATAACATTTTCTTTCGTTATAGTTCCCAAAAATTCACCGACATTTTCATTATCACCCGTCTCCAAAATAAACGCGCCGTAATCGTAACCGAATAATTTTGTAAGCGTTATATTACTGAAATTAAATCCGTAACCGTTACCCAAACACATTTTGAAAACGCTTTCGATTACGCCGCCGTAAGATACGGCATAAGCGGACAAAACTTTTCCTTCGTCGATAAGTTTTGACACGATACCTATATTCTTTTTAAAACTTTCAGCGTTCGGCAATCCATTCGCCATTTTTTCGGGTGAAAGCAAAAACACTTTGCTTCCGATTTTTTTGAATTCGGGCGTAACTATTTTGCTCGCCTTTCCCATACCGACGGCGAAAGATACCAAAGTCGGCGGCACAGATATATTTTCAAAACTGCCGCTCATAGAATCTTTTCCGCCGATTGACGCGATACCTAGATCAAACTGAGCTTTATTCGCGCCCAGCAATGCCGCTAGCGGCTTGCCCCATTTTTCGGGAGAATTACCGAGTTTTTCAAAATATTCTTGGAAAGTAAGATATGTCTGATTTATATCCGCGCCTGCGGCGACTGCTTTCGCAACAGAATTAATTACCGCGAGATACGCTCCGTGATACGGACTTTTTTCGCTTATAAATGGGTTAAATCCCCACGCCATAATAGAACAATCGTCGGTATCGCCTTTTTCCAACGCTATTTTTTGCGCCATTACTTGAGGCGGTGTAGATTGATTTTTTCCTCCTAATGGCATCAAAACCGTGTTCGCTCCGACTGTAGAATCAAATCTTTCGATAAGTCCGCGTTTTGAGCAAACGTTAAGTTCGTTAACAAGATTATTGATTCCCGCAGTAAAACTCGTCGGAATAGACTTTTCGTAATTAGCGGGATTAGTGATTTTCGCTTTTATATGTTTTTGCGCGCCGTTGCTATTTAAAAACTCGCGTGAAATATCGACTATTTTTTTATTTTGCCAACGCATAATAAGGCGAGGCTCGTCTGTAACTTTCGCTATTACCGTGGCAATCAAATTTTCTTTTTCCGCTAAGCTTATGAATTTTTCCGCGTCGTTGCTATTAACAACGACAGCCATTCTTTCCTGCGATTCGCTTATCGCAAGCTCCGTGCCGTTTAGCCCTTCGTATTTTTTTGGAATTTTATCAAGGTCGATATCAAGCCCGTCCGCAAGCTCGCCCACGGCTACCGCCACGCCGCCCGCGCCAAAATCATTGCAGCGTTTTATCATTGTGGAAACTGCTTCATTGCGGAAAAAGCGTTGAAGTTTGCGTTCTTCGGGCGCGTTGCCTTTTTGAACTTCCGCTCCGCACGCGTTGATAGAATCTTCGGTATGCGCTTTTGACGAACCCGTCGCTCCGCCGATACCGTCTCTGCCCGTTTTTCCGCCTAATAAAATTACGATATCGTTACTGTCGGGCGTTTTTCGTACGACGTTTTTACTTGGCACCGCACCTATGACCGCGCCGATTTCCATACGTTTTGCCACGTATCCGCTGTGATAAATTTCATCCACCAAACCTGTGGTTAGACCTATTTGATTGCCGTAAGAACTGTATCCAGCCGCAGCAGTTGTGACGATTTTTCTTTGGGGCAATTTTCCTTTTACGGTGTCTTCAATTTTTGCGAGCGGGTCGCCTGCGCCCGTAAGCCGCATAGCCGAATAAACGTATGCTCTGCCAGAAAGGGGGTCGCGTATCGCGCCGCCCAGACAAGTAGCCGCTCCGCCAAATGGTTCGATTTCCGTCGGGTGGTTGTGCGTTTCGTTTTTGAATAATAACAGCCAGTCTTGTTTTTCGCCGTCGACAGTAACTTTTATTTTTACCGTGCAAGCGTTAATTTCGTCGGAAACGTCCAAGTTCGGCAGTTTTCCCTGCGCGCGCATACAGCGCATTGCGGTAGTAGCCAAATCCATAAGAGTAATCGGCTTCGTTCTATTTACCGACTCTCTTTGTTGTAAATAATCTTGGTACGCCTTTTCTATTTCTTCGCTTTCAAACTCCACTTCGTCGATAACGGTGGAAAATGTCGTGTGTCTGCAATGGTCTGACCAATAAGTATCGATAAGTTTTATTTCCGCGACAGTCGGCTCGCTGTTTTCGCTTTTGAAATAATCTTGAGTAAATATTGCGTCGTCCGCGTCCATAGCAAGCCCGTGCGTTTTTATAAAATCTACTAAACCTTTTTTATCCAATTTATTAAATCCAGTAAAGATTTCAACGTCTTTCGGCGCGTCGTAATTTAACTCGAGCGATTTTTTCATTGACAAGTCGGCTTCTCTGCACTCGACGGGATTAATTAAATATCCTTTTATGACACCTATTTCTTTATCGGTAAGCTTACCTTCCAAAATATAAATTTTTGCCGTGCGTATTTGAGGCTTGATGCCTTGCGAGATAAACTGCGCGCATTGCTCGGCAGAATCCGCCCTTTGGTCGTACTGACCGGGCAAATATTCCACACCGAAAACGTGACCGTTAGTTACGGGCAAATCAAAATAAACTTCGTCGACTTGCGGTTCGAAAAAAATTTCTTTTACAGCTCTGTCGAATATAGATTTATCAATATTTTCCACGTCGTATCTGTTGAGTAATCTTAACCCAGTTAAGGATTTTATTTGTAAAATCTCAGTTATTTCAGCGAATAATTTTTTCGCTTCATTATCAAATCCGCTTTTTTTCTCAACGTATAATCTGTTTAGCATTTTACTCCTCGTCTTTTTGTAACGCGCGTTTGCCTATATCGTTGCGGTAAAACATATTTTCAAATTTTACCTTGTTTACTCTTTCATACGCTTTATTTATTGCTTTAAGGTAACTGTCTTCAACCGCCGTAACACCCAGCACTCTGCCGCCGTTAGTAACAAGCCGATTATCAACCGTTTTTACGCCCGCGTAAAAGATATACGGCTCGACTTTTTCATCTATTTCTATCTCATAGCCTTTTTCATATTTTATCGGATAGCCTTTTGACGCCATTATTACGCAGCACGCGTATTTGTCGTAAAACTCTATCTCCGTTTTATCAAGCGTTCCGTTTGTGGTCGCTTTCATTACTGTGAATAAGTCGGTTTTGAGTAGCGGCAGCACCACTTGCGCTTCGGGATCGCCGAAACGACAATTGTATTCCACAACCCTTACGCCTTTATCGGTAGCCATAAGTCCAAAATACAAACAGCCTTTAAAAATGATGCCTTCTTTTTTGAATGCTGCCAAAGTCGGGTAAACGATTTTTTCCAAAGTTTCCTGCCGTATTTTTTCATTATAAACGGGACTGGGCGCGATTGCACCCATACCGCCGGTATTAAGCCCCATATCGCCGTCGAAAGCTTTTTTGTGATCCATAGAGCTTACCATGGGTTTTATGGTTTCGCCGTCGCAAAAAGCCAGCAAAGTAAATTCCGTGCCGCGCATGTATTCTTCTATTACTATTTTGTCGCCGCTTTTACCAAAAATTTTGTCGTCCATAATCGACGTTACCGCATCTTTTGCCTGCTCAATGTCGTTTGCTATCGTAACGCCTTTGCCCGCCGCCACGCCGTCGGCTTTTATCACAACGGGAAAATCGCTGAGCTTTAGATATTTAACCGCTTCTTCCGCCGTGTCAAAAGTGCAGTATTGCGCAGTCGGAATGTTGTGTTTTTGCATAAAATTTTTTGCGAACACTTTGCTTCCTTCGATAATGGCTGCGTTTTTGGTCGGTCCGAAGCAATCAATACCTGCTTGGTTAAGTCTGTCTACGAGTCCCAAAACGAGCGGATCGTCTTGCGCAACCACGGCGTAATCTATTTCGTTTTTTACGGCAAAATTGACGATATTGTCTATATCAATCGCTTTAATGTCAATGCCAATGGCGATTTTGTCTATTCCGCCGTTTGACGGAAGGACGAATATTTTTTCAATCGATTTGTTTTCAAGCAATTTTTTGACGATGGCGTGTTCTCTTCCGCCGCCGCCCACAACCATAACTTTCATTTTTTCTCCTAGTGATGGAACAGGCGTATACCCGTCATAACCATAACCATATTGTATTTGTCGCAAATTTCAATTACGTTGTCGTCTCTTACCGAGCCGCCCGGCTGAATGACGAAAGAAACTCCACTCTTACGCGCTCTTTCGATATTGTCACCGAACGGGAAGAAAGCGTCGCTACCCAGCGTCACTCCGCTGATTTTATCTAAATACGCCCGCTTTTCCTGCTGTGTAAATTTTTCGGGTTTAACGGCAAAATAATTTTGCCACACGTTTTCACCCAAGACTTCTTCAGCGTCGTCCGAAAGATAAATATCGATAATATTATTTTTCTCCGCTCTCGTGACGTTTTTGGCAAATTTTAGACCTATCACTTTGTCATGCTGTCTAAGGTGCCACAAATCCGCCTTTTGTCCCGCAAGCCGTGTGCAATGTATGCGCGACTGCTGTCCCGCGCCCACGCCTATCGCTTGTCCGTCGTAAGCATAACAGACGGAATTTGACTGCGTGTATTTTAATGTAATCAGCGCAACTATCATATCGGTTACAGCCGAATCGGGAATGTTTTTATTTATAGTGACGATATTTTTAAATAGATTTTCGTCAATAACCAGGTCGTTTCTTTTTTGCTCGAAAGTCACGCCGAAAACTTGTTTTCTTTCGATTTGGCTCGGCTTATATTGTTTATCAATTTTCACGACGTTATAAGAGCCGTTTCGTTTCGCGCGCAGTATTTCCAAAGCTTTATCTGTGTAACTCGGCGCGATAATTCCGTCGCTGACTTCGCGGTTAATAATTTTTGCCGTAGTTTCGTCGCAAATGTCGGAAAGCGCAACCCAGTCGCCAAAACTGCTCATGCGGTCGGTGCCGCGCGCTCTCGCGTAAGCGCACGCAACAGGCGAATCGTCAAGCCCTTCTATGTCGCTGACAAAGCACGCCTTTTTGAGTTTTTCAGGCAAAATTTTGCCCACGGCTGCCGACGTCGGGCTTACGTGTTTAAAGGAAGCCGCCGCAACCAGTCCAGTAGCTTCGCTAAGTTCTTTGACAAGCTGCCAGCTATTTAACGCGTCTAAAAAGTTTATGTAGCCTGGTCTGCCGCTTAATATTTCGATAGGTAATTCGCTGCCGTCCGCCATAAATATTTTCGCAGGCTTTTGGTTTGGGTTGCAGCCGTATTTTAATTCAAATTCTTTCATAATTATTTTATATTTTTATTTATAATTTTGGTTTGAGAAGTTTTGTCAGCCAAATCAAAAAATTTCACAACCAAAGATATTTTGTTGTCGTTATTCAGGTTTTCCCATATAAGCGAAGTAAAAGTATCTATATCGTCGTCAATATTCACCGATACAGGTTCGCCCGCAAATGATGGCAAAGGATTACCGTCGCTCATATATGTATGTATAAAATGCCCCGTGCCATTAACCGCTTCGTAATCAAAACAAAAACGAAAACATTTTTCGCCTTGTCCTTCGCTTTTTAAAATGGAAACGGAGTATCTAAAATTTTCGTTCAAGTCGAGTAATGCGCTTATTCGCGGGGTAAAGTTGGGCGAGTCTGGCTCATAACGCCTTGTATTAAGAGCATTTGTAAATGCGTTTTTATCGCCTTTAATTAAAAACTCGCAAATCGTGTCGGTCTGGTCGCCGTTGGTAACCACTACCGTGTCGTTTATTCTTTTAACAGGGGAGTATATTATTAAAGACGGGTCGGAAACTTTGGAAGCGTCGAACGGATAAATAGTAACGTTTTCGCCTTCTTTTTCAAAAACCCTGTTTCGGCTGTTAAGGCTTCTTCCCATAATAAAATACGCTACCGCGGCTTTTCCGCTCGGCGTCAATCCTACGATAATACCCCTTCCGTGATATGTATTGCTTTGTAAATAATTTTTTAAGTCAGTCATTAAATATTTTTTCCTTTAACTATTTCCGCGCAAAGTTTTTGCGTTACCTTTGGCAAAAGTTTCCATTCCGCTTTTTCCATAACTCTTTTTTGCAAACTATTCGCCGTGTCGTTTTTTTTGACTCGTACTTTTTTTTGCATTATTATTTTGCCGCCGTCGGTAATTTCGTTTACGTAATGCACAGTCGCGCCCGTATATTTGTCGCCGCTTTTAAGTACCTGCTCGTGAACGCTAATTCCGTAAAAACCTTTCCCGCAAAACTTAGGTATAAGCGACGGATGAACGTTTATTATTCGGTCTGTGTAAAGTTTTGTAAAATTCTCCGAAAAAACGCACAAAAAGCCCGCCAGCACAATTAAGTCTATATCAAATTTTTGTAAAATCTCTATGATTGCCGTTTCAAATTCGGACTGCGTATTATCTTTCCTTTTTACGACAAAACGCGGTATACCGTAATTGTCCGCTCTTGTCAAGGCATAAACACTATCCTTGCTGGAAATTACGACCGCGATTTCACCGTCATGAATTATTCCTTTTTTTACGCTGTCTATAAGAGCTTGGAGATTAGTTCCGCCGCCCGATACCAAAACAGCTATTTTTGCTTTCATTTTTTATTTTCCTTAACCAATAATTACGCGTTCGTCGGATTTTACGATTTCGCCGATTATATACGGATTTTCGCCGTTTTCACGCAAAACCGCCAATGCTTTGTCTGCGTCACTTCTTGATACCGTCACGCTCATGCCCACGCCCATATTAAAAGTGTTGAACATATCGTGTTCCGATATTTTTCCTAGTTTTGCGATAAGGTCAAAAATCGGCAAAACTTTTACGTCGTTTTTATTTATTTTTGCCGCAAGCCCGTTTGGCACGCTGCGCGGAATATTTTCATAAAAACCGCCGCCAGTAATATGCGATACGCCTTTTACTTTAACTACCTCAAATAGTTTTACCATGGGTTTAACGTAAATGCGTGTAGGCGTCAACAACGTTTCGCCAAGTGTTTTTCCGCCGAGTTCATCGTAAATTTTGTTTATGTTGCCCTTTTTTTCTATATTAAAAACTTTGCGGACAAGAGAAAAACCGTTGCTATGCACTCCGCTGCTTGGTAAAGCAATAATAACGTCGCCTTCAATCGTTTTTTTATTATCGAGTATTTTAGTTTTGTCCACTACGCCTACGGCAAAACCCGCGAGGTCATATTCATCTTCGGGGTAAAAGCCGGGCATTTCGGCTGTTTCGCCGCCGATAAGAGCGCATTCGGATTGCACGCAACCCTCCGCAATACCGGCGACGATATTTGCCATTTTTTCGGGCACGTTTTTGCCCGTAGCGATGTAATCAAGGAAAAAAAGCGGTTTCGCGCCCGCGCAAATAATATCGTTTACACTCATAGCCACGCAGTCGATACCCACGGTGTCGTGTTTGTCCATCAAAAAAGCTATTTTCAATTTTGTTCCGACTCCGTCGGTGCCGCTAACCAAAACGGGATTAGAGATACCCGATAAATCAAGACCAAACAATCCGCCGAATCCGCCGACATCGCCGATAACTCCGCTTGTTGTCGTTCTCGCGATATGTTTTTTCATTAGTTCTACCGCTTTGTAACCCGCTGTTATATCGACTCCCGCTTTTTTGTAGCTTGCGCTAAACGATTTCATTTTTTCTTCCTTCTAATTTTTTATTAGTTATATTTGCTTGTGAATAATTTTGTTATTCTTTGGGAATTTCCGTAGGATAAAGTCCGTCGAAACATGCCGTGCAGTAACCCTTGTCTTCGTCGCAAGGCATTTTTTTGCAGTTTTCCAAACTAAGATATCCCAAACTGTCAACGTTTATCATTTTTTGGATTTCTTCAAAAGTATAGTTGCACGCCGCCAAAACGTCTTTTGATTTTATGTCCGTGCCGTAGTAGCAAGGATTGATAAACGGCGGTGATGAAATACGCAAATGCACTTCTTTCGCGCCCGCTTCTCTGAGAAGTTTTACGAGTTTTGCGCAGGTCGTGCCGCGAACGATACTGTCGTCAACCATAACAACGCGTTTGCCTTTGACTACATCCGAAACGGGGTTAAGTTTTATTCTTACGCGTTTTTCACGGAATTTTTGTCCAGCGTCGATAAAGGTTCTTCCGATATATTTATTTTTTATCAAACCGATATCGTACGGAATGCCGCTCTTGTGCGAGTAACCTATCGCCGCGTCTACGCCCGAATCGGGTACTCCGATAATGATATCCGCTTCAACGGGGTACTGTTCCGCCAAAAAAGCTCCCGCGCGCATTCTTGCGCGGTGAACTGAATAACCGTCGATAACGGAATCGGGACGCGCAAAATAAACGTATTCAAAAATGCAAAGACCTCTTTTGCATTTTTCGCAGTTTGCGGTAACATTTTTAATTCCTTCCGCGCTGAAAACAATAATTTCGCCGGGCTGAACGTCGCGAACAAGTTTTGCTCCCACGGCGTCCAATGCGCAGCTTTCGCTAGCGACAACGTAGCTTCCGTCAGCAGTTTTGCCGTAACAAAGAGGACGAATGCCGTGTTGGTCGCGAACAGCAATTATTTTGTTATGCGACATAATGACAAGTGAATACGCTCCGACAAATTTTTCCATAGCGATAGCGACAGCTTCTTCCAGACTATTAGTTTTGAGTCTTTCCTGTATTATCATATAAGCCATTATCTCGGTGTCGCTTGTCGTATGGAATATCATTCCGTTCATTTCAAGCTCTTCGCGGAGTTCTTTCGCGTTGATGATACTGCCGTTATAAGCAATCGCCATTCTGCCTTTAGTGTGATTTACAACTAACGGCTGAGCGTCGTTGCGGCTGTTGTGACCTGTGCCGTAGCGAACGTGTCCAAGAGCCATATTGCCTTCGCCCAAAAAATCGATAGTTTCGTTTGTAAAAACGTCGTCGACGATGCCAAGGTCTTTGTGCGCGCGAAATTCATTCGTTTCGTTGTCGTTAACGACTATGCCCGCGCTTTCCTGACCTCTGTGCTGCAAAGCGAAAAGTCCGTAATAAGTAAAAGTGGCAACGTTTGCGCGTTTTTGACTTATTATTCCAAACAATCCGCATTCTTCATTTATTTTTCTCATTTTTCTACTCCTTACTAAAAATTATTTAGCAAAGAACAGTTCTGACAAAGTCATCGGCTCAATGTATTTGCCGTTTTTGTAAACACGCATATTGCCCGAAGCGATTTCGTCAATCAAAATAATTTTGTCGCCTACGTAACCGAATTCGAATTTAATATCGTAAAGTTCAAGACCTTTTTCTTCCATATCTTTAGCGATAACGGCAGCGATTTTTTGTGTCATTTCTTTTGTTGCTTCATATTGTTTTTCGTTCATGATGCCAAGAATGCTAAGACCGTCTTTTGTTACCAACGGGTCGCCCTTAGCGTCGTTTTTGAAAGTCATTTCAACATAATAAGGAAGTTCCGCGCCTTCTGCTATGTATTCTTCATATCTGCGGAAAAAGCTTCCTACTGCTCTTCTGCGGCAAATTACTTCTAAACCTTTGCCGAAAACTTTCGCAGCTTTTACTTCCATTGTGCATTCGTCTAAGTCAGCGGAAACGAAGTGAGTTTTGATGCCCAGTTGGTTAAGTTTTTCAAAGTAATACTTGGTCATTTGCAAGTTTACTCTGCCTACGCCTTCGATAGTAAGACCGATTGAGTTTGAGCCTGGGTCAAATTTTCCGTTTTCTCCTGTGCAGTCGTCCTTGAATTTGAGAAGGTAGTTGCCGTTAGGCAGCGCGAAAACGTTTTTTGTTTTGCCGCTGTAAACGAGTTTGAGGTTGTTCATTTTGTTACTCCTTTATGAAATTATTTTTTTTCAGATAAAAGTTTGTCCTTCTCTAATACGGACAACGACGCTTTTTTCCTTGCGTTACTTAGTTTTTCCGCTAAGTCGGCGTCTTCCACGGCCAGTATTTGGACAGCTAAAAGAGCGGCATTCGACGCTCCGTCTATTGCGACGGTTGCGACCGGAATACCGCTCGGCATTTGAACGGTGGACAGCAGAGCGTCCAACCCATCCAAAGTATTTGATTTTATAGGGACTCCGATTACAGGCAAGGTAGTGTTCGCCGCCAGAGCCCCGGCAAGGTGCGCGGCTTTACCCGCGCCCGCAATAATTGCGCCAAAACCCTTCTCCCTTGCGTTTAAAGCAAACTCGCGGGCAATTTCGGGCGTGCGGTGCGCAGAATATACGTGCGCCTCAAAAGGAATATCGTATTCCTTTAATACGTCTATCGCTTTTTGCATAACGGGCAAATCGCTGTCGCTGCCCATAATTACCGCCACTTTACGCATAATCTTCTCTCCGTTTTTGGTTTAAAAATATATATGTAAGTCAATTTTAAAAATAAAAAAAGGCTTTCCCAACGCTTGATATTTGGTACGCCTAAGTTGTCTATTAAGAAAATATTTCCGCTAAATACTGGCACAAAAAAATATTTTTCAGTATAAGTATTTTAACGATAAAATTTGGACTTGTCAACTAATCAAACCTACTAAAAAAATTTTTCTACTGATTTTCATTTTTTGTTATTCCATATTGATTATTTTTCACTAAATGTTTTTTCGTTAATCGCATTTTTTGAACCTATGAAAAAAGAGAAAATTAAACCGCCGTTATTACGCGGCGGTTCTAAAGTTTTTAATTTTTACGGTTCGATTTTATCTTTATGATGACGAATTCTATCTTTTCTTCTAGCAAAAATCGTGGGACGGGAAGTACCCGGTTCAATTTCACCGGCTTTGGTGAGAGCCATTTTTGTAAGCATAGGTCCGAACAATTCGTAAATAAACGTAGCGCAAAGTATGACCGTATTTATCTGCACGCCGTATTCAGGTATCATTGTCACAACCAAAGTCGCCATACCTATCGCAACGCCGGCTTGCGGTAACAAAGCGAAGCCCAGATATTTAACAACGTTTTTATCAGCTTTGACGACTTTCGCGCCCAAAGACGCGCCGAAATATTTGCCGAGCGAACGGGCAACAATGTAAACAACCCCGATAACACCTACCGACAAAATAACATCGACCCGTAATTCCGCTCCGCTTATTACGAAGAAAAGCATAAACAAAGGATATGTCCATTGTTCCAGCAAATTTAACGGAGCTTCGTTTTCTTTGAATACGTTTGAATAAATTGCTCCTATCATCATGCAGACGAGCAGGCTTGATAAATGTAAAATATTATACGGCGTTTTGTTAAGTATTTGCGAAATAGCAAGTCCCGCAAAAACAACGGCGATAATCAATGTAATTCTATTTACGCGCGATTTAAAGAGTTTTGAGCATAATGCCAAAACCAAACCCAAAACTGCGCCCACCGCCAGCGATATACTGATTTGTGCAAGCGGCTCTAAAAACATTTCGACAAAAGTCGGTTGTCCGCCCGAAATCAAAACTTTTGCGATGGGAATAGATATAGCGAAAGCCATAAGTCCTACGGCGTCATCGAAGCCTACTATCGGTAAAAGAGTATCGGTGACGATACCTTTTGCTTTGTATTGTCTGACAACCATTAGCGTTGCGGCAGGAGCGGTTGCCGCGGCAATTGCGCCCAAGACGATAGCTAACGGCAACGGAATATCTACAAGTCCCGTTACGCCGAGTAGCCACAAAATAAGGTCGACAACTATAACTGCGCTTAATGACTCGAATAGCGTGTTAACGATTATCTTTCCGCCCATTTGACGCAAAGTATCTTTTTTGAAGGAAGAACCGATTGAAAACGCGATAAATCCCAACGCTGACGTTGTGATTATATTTAACGTTTCAAGATTCGTTTCCGTCATAAGGTTTAGTACATACGGACCGATGAGCAATCCTGCAAGCAGATAGCCGGTAACGTCGGGCAAACCTATAAGTTTCATTATTCTGGTGAAAAAGAGCCCAGCCACCAAGGCAAGACCCAAAACAAGCAGGGTGTTCATAAATTAGTCTTTTAACTCCTCAAAGTACATAACGGGTACGGCAAACATAATGCCTTCATTCTCTTGATTTTTAACGCTCACATTTCTGATTAATGTTTTTACTTGTTCGAGCTCTTCTTCTTCGATAACAGCCAAAATCGTAGTATTTAGCGAACGGTCGTTTTCGTAAATTTGTCTCAGTCCGCCGAAATTTGGTAAAGGCTCTACACAAGATTGAGTAATCGCGTTACGCATACTCGTTGTAGGTATTACCGTGCCTGTAGTCTCGTATTTTCCCAATTCATTCAAAACCCTGTTGCGATAATCATCATTTTTCATAATGACAGCTAGCAATAGTTTCATTTTTTAATCACCTTCTAAAAAAGTCTTTATGTAAATATAATAGACCTAATTTTACTGAAATGCAACTATTTTAATTTGCGCCGTATAAAAAAAACAGCTATTTTTAATATAGCTGTTTTGATAAATTAAAATTCCTTAGCCGTTTATAACTTTCGTTCCGCTTTTGCCTTTTATAGCTAATTCGGCTTTTTCAAGATTTGCTATTATCGCTTGTTTTCCTTTGCCGCTTTTTACAAAGTTGACCGCCGCTGTAACTTTTGGCTGCATACTACCTTTGCCGAATTGGTCTTCGTTCATATATTTTTCCGCTTCGCTAACCGTCAGTATGTCCAGGTCTTTTTGAGTCGGTTTTCCAAAATCAACCGCCACTTTATCTACGGCGGTAAGAATGACCAGTTCGTCCGCGTCGATAAGTTTCGCTACCAACGCGCTTGCAAAATCTTTGTCTATAACTGCGGGTACGCCTTCGTATTCGTTGCCTTCTTTAACGACGGGTATTCCGCCGCCGCCTACCGTGATTACAACGCAGTCGTTATTCAATAACGTTTTTACCGCGCCTATTTCCACTATGTCAACGGGCAAAGGACTCGCCACTACTCTGCGGAAACCTTTCGCGCCAAAATCACGCATAACATAGCCGCTTTCTTTTTCCTGTTTTTCTGCTTTCGCTTTGTCGCAATACGCGCCGATAGGTTTTGTCGGATTTGTAAAACCTTTGTCGTTTTTATCAACGACAACCTGCGTTACGACAGCGGCAACGGGTTTAGATATATTGCGGTTTTTGAGTTCCGTTTGCAAGGCCGTTTGCAAGTGATATCCTATATAACCCTGGCTCATTGCTCCGCATTCGGGGAAAGGCATAGCGGGAACGTTTTCGCTGGATTTACTTGCCGTTTCAAAAGCCAGATTTATCATACCTACCTGCGGTCCGTTTCCGTGCGTTACCACGACCGAGTGTCCTTGCTCGATTAAATCAACTATGGCTTTTGCGGTTGACTTAACAAGCATTTTTTGTTCTTCGGGAGTATTGCCCAACGCGTTTCCTCCCAACGCCACTACAAGTTTCATTTACTATCTCCCGATTGTCGCAACCATAACCGCTTTTATCGTATGCATACGGTTTTCGGCTTCGTCAAAAACAACGCTGTGTTTGCTGCGGAAAACTTCGTCTGAAGCTTCCATTTCTTTCAAACCGTATTTTTCGAAAATATCTTTACCAACTGACGTTTCCAAATCGTGGAAACTCGGCAAACAATGCAGGAAAATAACGTCGGGATTTTTCGTGGTTTTTACCATATTCATATCAATTCTATAAGGAGCGAGTAATTTTATTCTTTCTTCAAACTGCGCTTCTTCGCCCATCGATACCCATACGTCTGTGTAAAGCACGTCCGCGCCTTCAACGTCTTTGATATTATCGGTAAGCGTCACGCTGCCGCCCGTCACTTTGCAAAGTTCTTTCATTTCGTTAACGAGTTTTTCATTGGGGAACAACGCTTTTGGAGCGAGTGAAACAAATTGCATACCCATTTTTGCGCAGCCGATCATTAAAGAATTACCCATATTGTTTCTAGCGTCGCCGACGTAAACGAATTTTATCTTATTTAAGGGTTTTTTGATGTGTTCTTTTACTGTCATTATATCAGCCAGTACTTGCGTGGGGTGATAAAGGTCAGTAAGCCCATTCCAAACGGGTACGCCCGAGAATTTTGCCAAGTCCGTTACGAGTTCCTGGCTGAATCCGCGGTATTCGATACCGTCGTAAAAACGACCTAATACTTTTGCCGTGTCTTCCAAACTTTCTTTTTTGCCCATTTGGCTGTTTGTCAGGAAAGTAACGTGCGCGCCTTCGTCATATGCCGCGACTTCAAATGCGCAACGCGTGCGCGTGCTGGATTTATCAAAAAGCAAAACTACGTTTTTGCCTTTCATTCTGTCGCCGATTTTTCCCGCTTTTTTCTTAGCTTTAAGTTCCGTAGCTAAATCCAATAAATAATTGATTTCTTCGGGAGTGTAATCGAGTAATGTCAGAAAACTTCTGCCTTTCAAATTGACCTTCATAGTTTTTGTCGCGCATAAAATATTTTTTTGCGCTCTTCTCCTTTATTCTATATATTTTTTATCTACATACGGGCTTGTGAACGCTCTGAGCGCCGCCCCGTATTTTAGTTTAAAAGTTACCGTGTCGCCGATTTTGTAATTGTTTTTCGCGTCGGTAAAATCAACGAGTAAATGGTCGCTGCTTGCGCTTATTATCGTCAGCTTTTCGTCGACAGGTATCAATCCTTCAAAATCGACGTCCTGTCTGCCGACCGCCAAAATTCCCCTTGTTCTGTCGCCGATGTCAACGTATACGCCCTTTTCGCCGAAAGCGTTTACGGTTTGCTCGCCTATAGGGTAGCTGGGTTTAACGTAAAGTTCTATTATCTCGGCGGTAAGCGTTACCGCATCGTCATAAGTATCGGATATTCTGCTTCCTTTTGCGGTTTCCACTCCTAGTACGAGCGATTCGCCCAAGCGCAGATTGTTTATTCCTTTTGGCATTTTGCCAGAGTCTAAAAATAATATGCTGGAAGAATTACCGCCGCTTATTATATCAAGTTTTAGTTTGTACTTTTCTTCAATATGTTTTGCGATATTAAGCAAAACGCCCATATTTTCTTCCGTAGGCAAAACTCCGCCGTAACAAGTGATATTTGTTCCTAACCCGGCCAACCGAATATTGCGGCACTCGTTTACCGTCTCGACAAAGCCGTCTATCAATGCGGTGTTTGTGTAAAAAATGCCTTCTCTTAGGTCGCCCAAGTCTATCATAAGCAAAACTTTATGAATTTTATTTTGTTCCGCCGCCGCTTTGTTTAAAGCCATGACCGTTTCTTTTGACGAATTGCAGCTTATGTCTGAATATTTTACCACTCTTTCCGCTTCACTTATGCTCGGCAGTCTAAGGAGCATTTTTTGTTTTTTCGTTTCACCGTATTTAATCAAATTTTCAATTCGTGAATCCGCCAAAAAAGCACAGTCGGTTTTATTTAAAACGTCTGTCATTTTGTTGTCAGCGCAAAAAACCTTTGTTACAAAAGCCGTCGTAATATTATTTTCCGACAGTTTTTTTACCAAAGTCTCGGCGCTCGCCTTGAGTTTAATTAAGTTTACGTTCAAAGTAGGATTCATTTTTTCCTTTATAGTCCCAACGATTTTTTGAGTAGTATTACCGCCGCGTCTTTATAAGTCAGCGACATTACGCCCAAAGACGCCATGATATAATCGTTGTCAACCAATATTTCCATTGCTTCGGGTTTTGGGTACAACATAGTTTTATTAACGTTTATATCCGCGAGTTTTCGCAAAATTTCCCGATGACGGGGCAGTCTTGTCAAAGCACCGCCCGTTCCGACGAGATATTTTACGGTTGTTAAATCTTTGCCTTGCGCAATCGGCTGTCTGCCGTTACTGCCAAAAACGTACCGTATACGTCCCGCGTGTCTTGTCAAAGCTATCTTGCCCGCTTCGTACGCAAGCTCTTCCACAAATTTTGTTTGTTCTGCGTCAACGGGAATAGGTTTGAGTTCGTCTAGCATTTTTGCGGTATCGCAACCAAGTTTTTTTTCGATTTTGTCAATGCCAACTAGCTCGACCACGTTTTTCGCGTTGACATACATACCAAGGTCGCCTTCCACCGTGCGTTTTGCGCGCGGTTCGGCGTCTAGCGAAATACTGGCGATTTCGTCGCTTCCGTCGGTCACGGAATGAACGTCCGTCGTCGCTCCGCCGATATCGACGGTAACTAGGTCGCCGATAATATCGTAAAGCATTATAGTCGCTTCCATTACCGCGCCGGGTGTGGGAATAATATGTCCGCTCACCATTTCGCGTATTCGTTCCATTCCCGCCGCTTTTACGATATTTTCTTCAAATGTTTTATGAATAAGTTTTCTTGTCGGCTCGATATTTAATATATCAAGCTGAGGATACACGTTTTCCACGCAAACGCAATGGCGATTATTTTCAACGAAAATCTTATTTATTTCTTCGCGGTTTTGAACGTTTCCCGCGTATAATACCGGCGCGTCAAAATCCATATCGGCAAGCATTTTTGCGTTATAAAGCGCCGTTTCTCTTTCACCGTAATCGGTTCCGCCCGCAAGCAAAATCAAATTCGGTTTGATTTTTTTTATCTGGTCGATGTCCGACTGGCGCAGTTTGCCCGCCGTAATCATTTTGACTATTGCGCCCGCGCCTAATGCCGCTTCTTTCGCCGCGCGTACTGTCATATCGTAAACAAGTCCGTGAACGGTCATTTTCAGCCCGCCTGCAGCCGAAGAAGTGGCTAGCATTTTGCTGTAGATGATTTCGTCGGTTTTTAGGCTTACGCGCAGGCTTTCGATAGCGTTACCCAATCCAATGCATACGTCGCCGTCCAAAACCGTAGTCGCCGCTTCGCCTTGTCCCAAAAAAACGGGATTGCCGTTTTCAATGCCGTCGAACGCGTTGACTATCGTTGTCGTCGAACCTATTTCCGCTACCAAAACGTCTATTTTCATTTTTTATCTTTTAGCTCTTTTCTGCGTTTTACCAAAAACGTCGCAACATGGTTTCCGTGCGTGCCTCTGCCAAAGCCCGCGTCCGCGCCGTGTTTGACCGCTTGCTCGTTCGTTACTTGCGTTCCGCCCGACACGAAAATAAGCTTGTCTCTTACGCCTTTTTCACGCGCGATTTTGTCTATCGCTTGAATATTTTTATAGTGAATGTCGTCGTGGCTTATGATAGTGGACGCCAAAATTGCGTCCGCGTTAAGCTCTATCGCAGCGTCGACGATTTTTTCCACGGGTACGCTCGTGCCGAGATAATGCACTTTTATTCCGTATTTTTCGATACCGCCGTGTTTGATGTCGATAATTTCACGCAGTCCGACGGAATGCTCGTCCTGTCCGACCGTTCCGCAAACCACCGTCATAGGATGCGCTTCGATATCAGCGCGGATACTTTCGTCGCTCATAATATCGGGTTCGATAGGCAATTCAAGTTTTGTCATATCAATGTCAAAATTCACTTTGCCTTTGAGTTCTATTCTCGTGCCTTCTTCGGCTTGCATTATTTCTCTGTTAATAACTTCCGCATCGGACAAATTGAATTTTTTCGCTACTTCAAGCGCAGCCGCTTCCGCGATATTTTTTGAAACTGGGAAGAACATTGTCATAAGCACCGTGCCGTCAGCCAGCCATTCCATTTCGGGTTTTAGCCATTTGCCGCCGCGATATTTTTCGTTTTCTTTCATTCTTTCAATGCAGTTGTCCGTTTCGTCAAGTTCGTCGATATAAACGATTTTTTCTCTTTTTTCCAAAGTGCAGCCGTCGATGAGTTTGCTCGGGTTATCGACTGCGTTTTTATCGTACTGCGCAACGTTATTGTAACCAAAGTGCGCCGTAACTGGTGCCATATACGCTTTTTTTCTTGGGAAAACTGTGCCCGCGCCAACGCCGCCGTTCATTTGTCTGACTATTCCGTCGCCGTTGCGCTCGGGGTAATAACCGCTGTCTACAAACATTCCAGCTTCCACGGCTTTGTAATATCCGCCCATTTCCAGCATTTCTTCCAAGAACAATACTGCTCTTTCTTTCAGTTCTCTCGCTTTATCGTCAAGCGCGCCTCCGCGTTTCAATTCTACCATATCCATAAGTCCGTCCAACGCCAGCAAGGTTTGTTTTGCCGTGTCGCACGCTTCCACGTTATAAATATGCCAAGGCACGTTTCTGCCTTCGTCGGGGGTAATGGTCGATTGAATGTCCGCGCTCGTCAGTTTACTGATAAGCATATTGAGTACGTGAGTAACGGTCGCGTCACGGGTGGACGCTTCGATATATTTCGTATTCATTTGCGCGCGCATACGGTAATCCGTAAACAGTTCGCGCAAAGCTACAGCGTACGGTAAATCCATATAAACGCAAGGAGCGGGGGTTGCCGTCGGCGGTACTGTCGAAAGACAAATATTTCTTTTGCTGATTCCGACTTTTGCGCTAAATAACGCGTTAATAGCGTGTTGAACCATGAGTTCGGGCATTACTTTCCACGCTTCTCTCGCCGTTGCGTTCGCGTTGTGCGCTCCGTCGATTTGCGCCATATTCGCCCACGCGATAAGTTTTTTGCTTTCGCACGCGTCGACAAAAGAACGCACCATATTTATGTTGCGGTAAATTACGTTATACTGAGGATCCTGGTGACAGCCGTTTACGCCCTCTTCGGCAAACATTACGGCAATGTCAGGTCCCGCCACGCCCGAAACGTATGAATGATAGTTAATAGGTCTGCCGACTTCTTCTTCTATCATATCAAGCGCTTTTCTCTGCGCGCGGATTTGTTTTCTGCTTATAGGCACTCCGCCGACGCCTTGTGGCGTGCCTTCGATAAGTCCGTCAAAGTGACTTTGACCTGCAGTTCTTATAACCATAATATGGTCTGCGCCGTGATGAGCCGCCATACGCATACGGCGGATGTCATCTTCAAAACGTCCGCTTGCTATCTCTGTCGTAATGACGGGCATAGGCTGCGGATCTATATTTTCAAAATAATGAGCTGTGGGCAGTCCGACGCTGTTAGTCAGCGGCTTACTGCAATCTTTGTAATGGAAAGGTCCCATATCGAGTTCG
>DAOTGG010000002.1:0-74490 GCA_035446985.1 Eubacteriales bacterium | reverse complement strand
CCCATTTGGAATTTGGATTTGAAACACCCCGTTAACGTGGCTTATGAAGCGGCGACAGCAGACCTACTTGACGTTAATATGATAGACCATTTTCATCTTGCGGCGTACGGCGTGACGGCGGTAAACTACAACCGCGACCTGGAAACTTTCCCCGTTGTAAAAAGCATTTTGGACAGAATTTTGGGCGAAGAGCTTTATAAATCTCCCACCGATATGGGCGTGAATATGGTAGCTGACGCGATCACGAACGACGAAGTGTGCGCAACCGCCGCAAAACAAGAAGTTATACGCCGTTATTTTACCGCATTGGTAGAATACAAAAAAGGCATCGGCACGATAGAAGCCATAAACAGACTGGAATTTTTGATGAAACAGTTAGGGCTTGACCCTTCGGACAGAGCGACGGTGACGGTAGCCAATGAAAAAGAAAAAAAGACGGGAGTCCCTATTGTGGCAATCGAGCTAAGAAACGGCAAAATCGTTACGGGAAAACAATCCGCTCTTATGACGGCAGGTAGCGCGGCGATAATAAACGCTCTTAAACTATTGGCTAAAATGGACGACCAAATAAAACTTCTTCCGCCTCAGGTTATCGAGCCCGTGTTAAATTTGAACAGCGAGCTTTACCGCAAAAAATCGGAAATGATGACTTTGGAACAAACGCTTGTCGCTTTGACGGTATCGAGAGCATATAGCGCGGATGCCGAAACCGCTTATTCAAAACTCAGCGGTCTAAACGGGGCGCAAGCGCATTCATCTCATATACTGACGCAAAGCGACGTTAATATTTTTAGAATGCTTGGCATAGATTTGACTTGCGAAAGCAAATTTGTGTCGGACGACTTGTATACGGATTAGAAAAAAAATTGATATAAAACAAAATACCTTTTTTTACGGCTATAGATTTTTCCTATAGCCGTTGATTTACACCTTTTATAGTGTTATAATAGCTGTAACTAGAAATCATAGTTTTAATTTTTAGATAAAAATATTTAAGGCTAGTTTTTTTTACGGAGGCAACTAATATGACAGATAGTCCACTTGTTCTTACTTTTGACTGCGGCACGCAAAGTATGCGCGCTCTCATTTTTGACCGCGACGGGAATATCGTCGCAAAGTCGCAATATAAATATCCGCAAGCTTACCATTCGCCCGAGCCTGGCTGGACGGAGCAAAGCATGGACGTTTATTGGGAAAGCCTTATTAAAACATCCAAAGAAATAGCGGAAAAATATCCCGAAGAAATGAAGAAAATTATTTGCGTAACGATTACTCCTTTCAGAGATAGCTACACTTGCGTTGATAAAGAAGGCAATTTTTTACGCGACGTTATCGTATGGCTCGACCAGCGCGAGGCAAAATGCTGCGAACCGTTGCCGCTTAGTTCCCGCATAGCTTTTAGTCTTGTCGGTATGACGGAAGCGTTAAATGTTCAGCGCAAAATAACCAAAAGCAACTGGATTAAAGAAAATCAGCCTGAAATATGGGCGAAAACTTATAAATACATAAGCGTGGGCTGCGCGTTAAATTATTTATTAACAGGACAAATGAAAGAGTCCGTGGCTTCGAATATCGGACACGTTCCTTTTGATTATAAAAACAAAAAATGGAAATCGACTAACGACATACAGTTCAGTATGTTTGGAATAGAAACTGAAAAACTGTGCGAGCTTGTCGAACCGCTCGGCACAATAGGCTATGTGACGGAAGATGCTTCAAAACTTACGGGCATACCGAAAGGTTTACCTCTTATCGCTACGGGTTCGGACAAAGGCTGCGAGACTTTGGGTTCGGGCGTAACGGATAATGAGTCCGCCAGTTTGTCTTTCGGCACATCGTCGACGATACAGTTTTCCACTTCAAAATACGTTGAGCCGATACCGCTATTGCCCGCTTATCCTGCAGTTATTCCCAACCTATACAATCCCGAAGTGCAGATATACCGCGGCTACTGGATGGTAACCTGGTTTTTAAAAGAATTTGCTCAAAAAGAAGTCGTAATGGCAAAAGAAATGGGCTGCGCTGCCGAAGACCTGCTTAACAAATATTTAGAGCAAGTACCCGCGGGCTGCAACGGGCTTATGGTACAGCCATACTGGGCTCCGCAACTAAAACAACCCGAAGGCAGAGGAGCTATTATCGGTTTTAACTCGTCTCATACGAGAGTACATATTTATCGCGCTATTATCGAAGGCATTGGGTTTGCTCTTTATGACGCGATGCTAAACTTGGAAAAACGCACAGGCAACAAAATAAAATACGTTTCGGCGGCGGGCGGCGGAAGCCAGTCGGACACTATTTGTCAAATCACCGCAGATATGTTCGGTCTGCCTGTCAGACGTATTCAAACCTACGAAGCGACGGGCTTGGGCAGCAGTATCGCGGGTTTTGTCGGAATGGGCGTATACAAAGATTTTGATGAAGCTATGTCAAAAATGGTGCATTACCAACCGCTTATTTTGCCCGACGAAAAAAATCACGCAGTTTATCAAAAACTGTATAACGACGTATACAAAGGAACGTACAACCGTCTGCGTCCGCTTTACCTGAAACTTTACGATATACTGAAAATAAAAAACTAAATTTTTAGCGCAACAAGGAGAAACATTAATGTCAAAACCGTATAAAGATTTTGAACCTAAGTGGGTAAAGGAGCCTGCTCCGAAAAAAAGCTTTCGTTCGATTTTTCGCTGGGGCGACCCAGAATTTGTAAAATATCCCAAAGAAAGTTTATATAAACTAATGAAAAAAACTTTTAATATGACCGATTTTGATTTTCGTCAATATGACGGCGATATAGGACTAGACGATGTCGCTTTACCGCCCGAAATATCAAAAATAAGTCTATTAAAAAAACATATTGATTATTTGACTGATATAGTCGGAAGCGAAAACGCTTCGACAGGCGACTACGAAAGACTTTCCGTTTCGTACGGAAAAACGATGTACGACGTGCTTCGCCTTAGACACAAGCAAATCGACAGTCTGCCCGACCTGGTGCTATATCCGTCCGAAAGAACCCAAGTGGAAAAAATAGTCGAATACTGCTCAAAAAACAAAATACCCGTGTACGTTTACGGCGGCGGCAGCAGCGTAACAAGAGGCGTGGAGCCTATTAAAGGCGGTGTGTCGCTCGATATGCGTAAAAATTACAACAAAGTAATTTCATTTAACGAAGTCGACCAAACGATTACCGTCCAAACGGGTATGAGCGGACCTGACCTTGAAAAACATCTTAATAACGCTATTGAAGAATTCGGCGCAAAACGGGCGTATACTTGCGGACATTTTCCGCAGTCTTTTGAATACAGCAGCGTCGGCGGCTGGGTAGTTACGCGCGGGGCTGGTCAAAACAGCACTTATTACGGAAAAATTGAAGATATAGTATTAAGTCAAAAATACGCTACTCCCGTCGGTAACATAGAAACGAGTCCGTACCCCAGAGAAGCGACGGGACCGAACCTTAACCAAATAATGATGGGCAGCGAAGGCACTTTTGGCGTGCTGACGGAAGTAACTTTGAGAGTATTCCGCTATATGCCTAAAAACCGCAAGCGTTTTTCGTTTATTTTCCGCGATTGGGAAACGGCGCAGGAAGCCGCGCGCGAAATGATGCAATGCGAATGCGGATTTTCTTCTGTTTTCCGTCTTTCCGACCCCGAAGAAACGAGCCTAATGCTTCATCTATATAACGTCGATGAAACGCCGCTTAGATTTTTGTTTAAGCTGGGCGGATACAAAGATATGGAAAGATGTCTGTTCTTGGGCTTTACCGACGGCGAAAAAGGTTTCAGCAAAAACGTGGCGAGAAATATCAAACGCATCGCGCGCCGTTACGGCGGTATGAGCCTGACAGGTTACGTTTGCCGAAGCTGGGAAAAAGGACGGTTTAACGATCCGTATTTAAGAGACACAATGCAGGATTTCGGTATCGTTACCGATACGCTCGAATGTACGGTAAACTGGTCTAATATGGCGCAAGTTCACCGCGACGTAAGAGAAGTTTGCCACAAACTGCCTAATACTATTGTCACCACTCATATGTCGCATTGTTATCCGCAAGGGGCGAACTTGTATTTTATCTTTATTACAAAAATGAACGGCGTAAAAGAATTTTTGCGTTATCACAGCAGTATTCTGGACGCTATTCAAAAATCGGGCGCAAGTATGAGCCACCATCACGGTATTGGAAAAATGTTAGCGCCGTGGCTGGAAGGTCAACTCGGTAAACGCGAGTACGACGTAATGAGAACGCTCAAAAACCATTTTGACCCCGATTACGTTATGAACCCGGGCGGCACTCTCGGTTTTGATATTCCCGACGACAAAAAACGCGACCTTATTCATAAGAAATAATTTTTTCTAATAGCTAGATATTAACGCAAAAAAATTATTTAAAACAAATTTATAAAAAAAGATTTTTGATATTCCTTATAATTAAAAATAAAAAGACCGACGCTTTCGCTTCGGTCTTTTATTATTGCTTTTTTATTAAGATTATTTTTTAGTTTTTACTGTAAGGCTACCGTTTTCGCCGTCTACCGTAATGGTATCGCCTTCGGCTATGTCGCCCGCAAGTATTACTCTAGCGACAGGCGTTTCGATTTCGCTTTCAATAAATCTCTTTAACGGTCTCGCGCCAAAATGCGGATCGTAGCCGCCTTGCAAAATAATGTCTTTCGCTTTTTGCGTTACGGTTAAATTTATTTGTTGGTTCGCCAGTCTCTTAACCACTTTGTCCAGTAACAAATCTATGATTTTCATAATGTTTTCGCGGGTGAGCGGCGTGAACATTACTATGTCATCAAGACGGTTCAAAAATTCGGGACGGAAAGTCGTCTTCAAAAGATTTTCAACGCTTTTTTTAGCTTCTTCTTTTATCTGTCCGTTTTGCGTAACGTTGTCCAAAATTATGCCGCTGCCAAGGTTACTCGTCATAATGATAATCGTGTTTTTGAAATCCACAGTTCTGCCTTGACTGTCGGTAATTCTGCCGTCGTCAAGTACTTGAAGCAGAATATTGAAAACGTCGGGGTGGGCTTTTTCTATTTCATCAAAAAGCACTACCGAATACGGTTTTCTGCGTACGGCTTCGGTAAGCTGTCCGCTTTCGTCGTAACCAACGTATCCCGGAGGCGCGCCGACAAGACGCGAAACGCTGAATTTTTCCATATATTCGCTCATATCGATACGAACGATATTTTTTTCGTCGTCGAACAAATATTCCGATAACGCTTTTGCAAGCTCTGTCTTACCAACGCCAGTCGGACCTAAAAACATAAAGCTGCCGATAGGGCGGTTTTCGTCCGCAATGCCCGCGCGGGAACGCAAAATCGCGTTTGCCACGCTGTCCACGGCTTCGTTTTGACCGATAACTCTGCGGTGAAGCAGTTCGCCTAATTTCAGTAATTTTTGTTTTTCGCTTTCCAATAGTTTCATTACGGGAATGCCCGTCCATTTTGCTACTATCTTTGCGATTTCTTCGCTGGTTACTTCGTCACGCAACAGCGAACCGTTTTTGTTTTTACTCTTGCTTTCGGCTTCCTGTAGTTTTTTATTAAGTTCGGGAAGTTTGCTGTATCTTAGCTCCGCAGCCTTGCCGTAGTTGCCCACTCTTTGAGCGTATTCTATTTCGGAATTCGTTTTGTCAATTTCGGCTTTAACGTCTTGCACAACGGTGATTTGATTTTTTTCATTGTCCCATTGCGCTTTCATAGCGTTAAATTTGTCTTTCAAAGCCGCAAGTTCTTTTTTTACCGTTTCGGCTCTGCTTACAGAAAGTCTGTCGCTTTCTTTCGATAACGCCATTTCTTCGATTTCGAGCTGCATTATTTTACGCGAAATTACGTCCATTTCCGTCGGCATACTGTCGATTTCCGTTCTGATAAGAGCGCAGGCTTCGTCCACAAGGTCAATGGCCTTGTCGGGCAAAAATCTGTCGGTAATGTATCTGTTTGAAAGCGTTGCCGCTGCGACCAAAGCCTGGTCGTGTATGCGTACGCCGTGAAAAATCTCGTAACGTTCTTTCAGCCCACGCAAAATAGCTATAGTGTCTTCGACTGTCGGCTCGTTTACCGTTACGGGTTGAAAACGCCGTTCCAAAGCGGAATCCTTTTCGATATATTTGCGGTATTCGTCAAGCGTCGTCGCTCCTATACAATGGAGTTCGCCGCGAGCCAGCATAGGTTTGAGTAGATTTCCCGCGTCCATACTGCCTTCGGTTTTGCCCGCGCCTACTATGGTATGAAGCTCGTCGATAAACAATAGCGTTCTGCCTTCCTGCTTTTTGATTTCGTTTAAGACGGCTTTTAATCTTTCTTCAAACTCGCCGCGGTATTTTGCGCCCGCGATAATAGAACCCATATCGAGAGCGAAAAGTTTTTTGTTTTTCAATCCTTCGGGAACGTCGCCGCGTACGATACGCTGAGCCAATCCTTCTACGATTGCGGTCTTGCCCACACCGGGTTCGCCGATAAGTACGGGATTGTTTTTCGTTTTACGGGACAAAATCCGTATTACGTTACGGATCTCGTCGTCACGTCCGATGACAGGATCAAGTTTTCCAGTTTTTGCTCTTTCAACAAGGTCATAGCCGTATTTATTAAGCGCGTCAAAAGTTTCTTCGGGCGAATCGCTGGTTACGGGCTGAGTTTTGATCTTTGCCAAAGCTTCCGTAAAATCTTTTTTCGTTAAGCCGATTGACGCAAAAACACGTTTTAACGAATCGGTCGGATTGTCCAGTATCGCTTCAAACAAATGCTCTACGCTGACGTACTCGTCATGATACTTGGTAGCGAGTTTTTCCGCAGCGGAAAGTATCGCGCCCGCGGAATTACTGAGATAAGGTTCCGAGCCGCCCGTTACAGTAGGCAAATTTTTTATTATTTGTGTCAGTTTATCATACAGAACTTTTGGCGACAGGTTTTTTCTGACTAATATTTGCGGTATCAAACCGCCGTCGTCGCCTACCAAAGCCGCCGCTATATGCTCGGGCAAAATTTCCGAGTTGTTGTGCGTGGATGCAGCCGTTTGCGCGTTATTCAGCGCTTCCATCGCTTTTTTTGTAAATCTATTTATATCCATATTTTTTCCTCCTTGATTATTTTTTGTCATTTGAAATTTTTTATATTTATAAAATAGTTAGAGTTTTTTAAAATTAGCACTCTCTTACCAAGACTGCTAATAGCATAATAGAAAGGGTAAATTCTGTCAACTTAATTTAGTCTTTTTTTTCAGTAAATTTAATTTATTTTTTGATCTAATTATATGATATTATATATATAGTCGAAAAATAAAATAAATAGGGGAATGTTATGGTTACGATTTTCAACAGACGGCTTTTGGTAAAAGATTCTTCGGGAATTGAGTTGACGCGGATTACAAATATGCTTAAAAAAGAGAAAATTCAGTATAACATAAAAACTGTGATTTCGCGCGGAGCAGTCGGACGCGTATTGGAAGCAAAGACTTATTACGGTTTTAATCAGCCTTACAGCTCCGACCAGACATACGTTTATTTTTTGTACGTAAGAAAAAATGATTATGAAAAAGCAAAACATATTGCTTCGCTGTGATTATTTTAAAGTGAGCGCGTAAGGGTAAATATGACAGTGTCGTCAAGACGGTTCAAAAACTCTGTCTGAAATTTAATAAGGCATTGATCTTTTCGCGCGCTTCCTGTTTTATTCGCCGTTTTAATTTTATATATTTAGTAAATCAGTTTTTTTAAATAATATTAGCACTCTCTCATCAAGACTGCTAATATTATTATAATACTCTGTCATCTTTTGTCAACTGTTTGTTGCGTAAATAAATATTTTTATTTTTGGTCTTTTAATGAAAGAACTTTTATGTTATCATAGAGTAGCTTGTGGGTATTTTCACTTTTTTTCAGCAAGTATTACAATAAACTAATGAAAATTTTTACATATTAACAAAAGGAGAATAGGCGATTATGTTTGTCAACCATAGTATTAAGAATGTTCTTCGGTCTTCAAAAAAGTCCGTGCTTTTTTTAATTTTGATAATACTGATAGTGGTTATCATGTCTATCAGCGTAAGCTTGTCGGTAATGATAAAGGACATTTTGCAGGACTGCGAGGAAAACTATATTACTGTGGCGAAATTCGAATATATGGGCGCTACGTATCCTGACGATACCGAATACGATACAAAGATAGGCAGTTTTTTTGAAAATTTTGATATCTCGACGATTACTCAAAATCCCGCGGTATTGGGTTGGGATTCAACCCAAATGGCGCTCGGATATACCGAAGACAGGATAGACGTAAACAACCTGGCTTTATTAAAAAAGAAAGCGGTTTTACTGATATACATTCAAGGCTATAAAACAGGCGAAGAGGTTTATAACGGCGTCGTTGCTGAATCGTTGTATTCTTACGAAAAAGTCGACAATCTGATGATATACGTTAATACTGAAGGTATGGAACTTCAGTACAAGCATTATTATTTATTAAATTGCGAATTTTATTACGGCGATTCGGCGTATAGACACGTTTCTTTAATACCGTTTGAAAACGCAATCTCGGAAAGGGACGGACTTAACGGATCTATTGAAAATATGATTATAGACGTAACCAACGAGGAAGGCGGCTATACCATACCGAATGACAGTTATTTTTACGATATAGCGGAAACATACCGCGTTATCAATAAGTGTTACACAGTCCAAGCGACTAACGATATAGAAGCATTGTTTCCATTTCAGCAGACTTCGTTGTATTTGACCGAAGGCAGATATTTTACTGAAGAAGAATATACTAGCGGCGCAAAAGTCTGCGTTATGCCCGAATATTTGGCTACTTATCTGAATTTAAAACTAGGCGATAAATTCGTTATAAACTTTGCGTATGAAAGCGAAACGGCAAAACGGGAAAGCTATTGGGCTCCGCAAGGCTTTAAGGAATCGATAGAATATACCGTTGTAGGATTAACAAATACCAAAACCGAATATAAAAATTCGCTCTATATTCCAAAAACCGACGATTTGAATTTGGCTGACGCTCATCTTTCGTTCGTGCTTGGACAAGCCACCATTGATAATAAAAGCGCAAATCAATTTATCGACGATATTACGCCGCTTTTGCCCGACAGAGTAAGAATGACGGTATACGACCAAGGCTACACCGACGTGACGCAGCCGCTCAACGACGTTATGCGTATAGCGATAATAGTAACTTGCGCGAGCGCAGTTGTAGGCATCGCTATCGCGGCGTTATTCGGATTTTTATTTATTTACAGACAGCGCGACTCCGCAAAAACAATGCGCAGACTCGGCGTTGAAACGAAAAATATTTTCATATATTTCCTATTCGGCGCGGGGTGCATCGCTTTGGCGGCCTGCATCATAGGCGTTTTAATCAGCGCGGCGTTATCGGGCGTTATGATAAAAATATTGGAAAGCGTTGTGCAGAGCTATGCTTCTTATGACCTTATGTACAGCAACGGCAGTTTGTCAATGGTAAAGGCTATACAGTTTACGTCAAACATAAGCTTCGGCGTATTCGCTCTTACCGCGGCAAGCGTTTTTGTGGCGTCGATGATTTCTTGTTTTATCTTCGGTCTGGTAAGCGTAAACACGCATAAACATCATCGCAAAACAAACGTTTTCGGCAAAGCCCGCTCGCATGCGCTTAACGGCGGTCCGCTTAAATACGCTTGGCTTTCCATTATAAGAGGCAACTTCCGTTCTTTAATACCGATAATAGTAGCGATTTGCGCGGTCGTATTGATGTTCCAGCTTTCTTTTACCACGCAGTCTTATACGCAAAAACTTGTTGAAATGAACGAGAGCGCGGAAATAGGCGGATATTATACAGATATTAACGGAACAAAAATGAACGAGCTATTGATACGCGGTTCGCTTCTTAACGAATTGTATCAGACGGGTATGATTGAAGAGCTTAACGTTTCCAAATATCAACCTTATTTATATATAGGTACGTCGGCGAAAAACGGAGTACCGATAGAATTGCCCGAATTTAGAATACCGACAGGATTTGCGTATGAAACCTTTGTGGACAAAGTTACCGCAAACGCGCGGGTAATCTACACAAACAGTCTCGAAAAGCTGCCTGAATTTTATTACAGCTCTTCTATCGTTACTGAGTTTTTAGACGGATACGATTCGTCGTTTTTGAAACAGGAATTGGGCGAACAGCCGTATTGTATGGTTTCCACAGATTTTATGGAAGAAAACGGAGTGGAGCTTGGCGATACTATTCGGCTTATTATCTATGAAGGAGATTTTTTCTTTGACGATTTTTTGGTAGTGGGAAGTTATGTCAAACCGGGCTCAAAGGATCAAATTTATTGCCAGCTTGCGCGTTATATATCCCCGGCTTCACTAATAGAAAATACACACACAAGTTATCTGTATCCATACGTATTTAACAGCGTTAGTTTTAAGTTGACCAGCGGCGCGGTGTTATCGGATTTTAAAGCGTTTCTTTCCAATAGAGGGTATTCGGAAGTAAACAGAATCCATGATATGAGAATTTTTGTCACCATTGAGGACAAAACGTTTTTAAATATGACCAGCGCGATATCTCAGCGTATATGGTATATGAACAATACTTTCCCCGTGATTTATCTGCTGCTGGAACTTATCGGCGGATTTGCGCCTTATATATTGATACAAATGCGCAAACGCGAAATCGCTATGATGCGAGGGCAGGGAGCGAACCCCAAAGAATCGTTCAGGAGCATTTTTTACGAGCATCTGATATTGAGTTTTATAGGAGCCGCGTTGGGAGTATTAGGATATTTACTCGTTATGAAAACAATCACGTGGTTAGGTTTGATACTGGCGGTTGCTTTCGTGGGGTGCTGGCTTGGGGGAACTGCGATATCAATAAAACAAATAAACAAGTGTTCGGTCAGATCGATATTAAAAGCGGAAGAGTAGGAGGAAATCATGGCTATATTAAAATTAAACAACGTTTGTTACAGTTATGAAGGAAGCGGCGAAAAAAAGAACGTTTTGAATAACGTAAACTGCAGTTTTGAACAAGGCAAATTTTATGCGATAATAGGAAAATCGGGAAGCGGTAAAAGCACTCTGCTTTCGCTTATGGCGGGATTGGATTTACCAAATAAGGGAGATGTAATTTTTGAAGGCGAATCGACCGACAAACTCAATTTGGATGATTACCGTAAAAAAAGCGTTTCCATCGTTTATCAGGATTTTTGTCTGTTCCAGCTACTCACCGCTTTGGAAAATATAATGTATCCTATGGAGCTATGCCATGTGGAAAAAGAAAAAGCGATAGCCGATGCAAAAGAGCTTGCGAAATTAGTGTCGTTGCCCGAAAATCTGCTTGACCGTTATCCCGGCAAAATAAGCGGCGGCGAACAGCAGCGTGTGGCTGTGGCAAGAGCTTTGACTATGGATAGACGGCTACTACTTGCGGACGAGCCGACGGGCAACCTTGACAGCGAAAACAGTAATAATATTATTACGCTGCTGACAAAGCTCGCTCACGAAAAAAACAAATGCGTTATCGTGGTAACTCACGATATTACCGTTATGAACAGCGCGGACGTGGTGTACCTTATCTCCGACGGCACGTTAAACAAGTACGACAGCATGTCCGATATATTGCATATAACGTGTAAATAAAAATTAATAGGTAGTTTATGATAGAAAACAAAGAAAATGAAAAGACCTTTAAAGATTATATAAATGCAAGCAATGAGCTAGTAGAAGACTCAAAATATGCAACTGTTCTGGATATCATAAGAAAGCCGTATGAAGAACTTTTTGTATCAAGAATTTTAGCATATTTATTTAATCCAAAGTCAAATGGAGATGATCCGATATTCCTAAATGAATTTCTTGAAAAAATCAATGTTAATCAAAGAGTTGGAAGTAATGATAAGGTTAAAATTTATTTGGAAAAATATGCTTATGGGAAACGCATTGATATTTTAATTGAAGTTGTTGGAAAGTTTGTAATCACGATTGAAAATAAAATAAATTCATTTGAACACGATAATCAAACAGATTATTATTATGATTTTTGCGAAAAATATTATGCTAAATATGATTTAAAAAAATATGTTTTTCTAAAACCTCATTATAATCGCATAAAGCCAATAAATGAAAATTTCGATATCGTTACATACGATGACATTATCGAAATCTTAAAAACTACGGAAAATGGCAAAAATGAAAATTACAATATTATCGCAAAAGATTTTATTGAACATTGCAGGAGATATCTAATGAAAGAAATAAAAATATCAGAAAGCGACTTATTATATTTAAATAACATAGACAAAATTACCGAAGCGCAAAATTCTTATGAAAATATTATGGATCAGATAAAAAGTTTGGTAAAAGCTGAAATAGATGAATCACAAAACAAATCATTGAAATGGCAAATCGCAGATGACGGAAATACTTATAGAATCTATTCTAATGATTGGTGGCAAGATAGAAGATTTTATTTATATTCAGAAGTCAAATATAACAATAATTCTCTTTATGACATTGAATGTCAAATAACCATAAAAGGATACATAAATAGCGAATGGGATTTAAGGGAAGATGATTCTTGGTTTAAAAAAATGATAAAAAAATTGCAAGATAAAGGCTATGAAATTAAGGAAATAGTTAGTATGCAGTGGTATGTACTTCAAAGAAAGATATTCAATGAATTTGATTTTGAAAAACGACAGATATCAGAACTGGTAGATGAAATAGTAAATATTATGAATGAATATATTGAACAATCAAAGAAAATAGCAGAAATAATACAAACAAATTTATAATTGCTCTTAAATTAAAATTAACTCCGCTTTTATAGCGGAGTTCCTTATTAAGTCCGACCAAAATCAAGCGAAGCATAGATTTTGCGTTTGGTCGGGATATTTGGTGGACGATACAGGACTCGAACCTGTGACTTTCTCCACGTCAAGAAGACACTCTCCCAGCTGAGTTAATCGTCCGTAAGGTTAGGTAAAATATATCATAAAAAATTTTTGTTGTAAAGCGTATTGTCAATTTGATTGTGTTTTTTTTAAAACATGATATACTTATTTTTATGAAAAAAGGTATCATAATTCTTAACGCTTTCGCTTCTTCGGAAGGGCAGGAATATCAGGTTAGCCGCTTTATGGAAGAGTTTTCCAAACTCGGTATCAAAACGCAGTCAATACGCAATATTGGCTCGGTTTATATTGAAGAAAACGGCTCTATCATCTCCAATCTTCCCGAAGCGGATTTTATTTTGTATTTAGATAAAGATATACATATCGCTACGCTTTTGGAAAAATACGGATATAAGCTCTTTAATACCGCAAGAAGCATAGCCGTTTCCGACGACAAAATGGATACCTATATCGCCCTGACAAAAAGTGGCATCAATATGCCTATCACCGTTCCTTCGCCGCTTTGTTACAATTTGAAAATAGACGACCACGAATTTATTTCTTACGTTCTTGGCAAACTCGGGCTGCCTATGGTGGTGAAAGAATGTTACGGTTCTTTCGGCAAACAAGTGCATCTGATCGAATCGGTAGAACAGTTAATCGACGTAAGAAAGAGTATGATAGACCGCAAACATCTTTATCAGCAGTTTATCGGCAGCAGTTACGGTTTTGACACCCGAGTTATCGTTATCGGGGGCAAAGCGTTCGCGTGGTTCAAACGTTTTAACACGGCGGATTTTCGGTCTAACATAGAGTTAGGCGGCAGCGGTGAAATATGCGAATTGTCCGATGATTACCGCGAATGCGCCGAAAAAGCCGCTAATATGTTAAATCTGGAATACTGCGGAATAGATTTACTTCGCGGATTTAACGGCGAACCAGTATTATGCGAAGTAAACAGCAACGCCTTTTTCAGAGGTATTGAAAGGGTGACGGGTAAAAACGTAGCGCAAGCGTATTGCGAACTAATAAATTCCAAAATATAATTTACTTATTAAGTGAAACGCCGCTTTTAATGTAAGCGGCGTTTTTTTTATTTTTTTGAATTTTTAAATTATTTAGTTTTTTTTAAAATTTTTTGACTTTTACCGAATTTTAAATTATCTAGTTATTAATAAAAATCTATAATTTAAGACAAGAAAGCATTTTTCGTTTGACCACTTGAATCGTTTATTTTCTAAAAATAAAATAGCTAATGACTACTCATCCTCAGACTGTTTTTCTTCTTTGGGCGGTTTTTCTTTTTTCGTTTCTGTAACGGGCAACAGCGTTTCGCCGACACGGTTAACGTCGTTTTGGATTAACGCGTAGCATAGCCAGCTGAGCTGTAATAAAAACAAGACAGAATAAAGAATTTTGTAATCGTCGCCTTTATTATTTTTCGCGCAAATATTTTCAAAGAAATGATTGTTTTTGACAAACATCCAATAAAAACCGTAAAACGGCACGAAGCACAGGCTCAAATATTCGCCGACAAAATCCGTATCGTCTTTTTTGAGATATTTAAGCGACTGGCAAACATCGTACACCCAAATAAAAGAATATATACCCAAAGTCACAATCGTCAAAACCACACGCTTTGCAACGCTCATAACTTTCAAAGTATTTGCGTTTTCGTAATATTTTTTTTCGGGATTATCGCTAAGACCTAGAATAAACGCAAGGAACGCGCCGCAAAAAGCGACAAAAGTGATTTCCCAACAAATAAAGAAAAGACTTCTTATAAAAAATCCGTACAACACCGTGAAGCTGAGTATAGTTACTAATGCGACAGATCCCAAAGCGAGAGCGGAAAAAGTAATGATTGCAGGTAATTTGCTTTTTATTATTTTATTAACGGTAAGAACCGTAAGCGCGGCAACCGCCAGATAGCCGACTATGTAATAAAGCGATATTATTCCAAAAGTCCAGCTGTTGATTAAAGGGAAAGCGAATATAGCCAAAGGTGCGTAAAGGACTTTTGCTTCTCTTTTTGCAAGCGTTGCGGTAAGCACGATAAGAAGGACTGCTCCGTAAACGTAAAACGCGCTGGATACCGCTAAAATACGCGTAAATAAAAAAGACATTATTATTGACGCGATGATAATAAGCGTGGCGCAGATTATCATAAATATGGGCGAGATAGATTTTTTTGGCAATTTAAGTTGATTCATTTATTTCCTCCGAAAATTTTTCTTTTCTATATTTTATTTATTTTATTCTCAAAAAATATGTCTTTATTAAGATTTTGTTTTGCGGCTCTTACCGAATAATTTCGCCGTTATTTTATAAAGCTGATCCTGCGTTTTTTCGGGCAGCATATTGATAAGCTTTAATTTTCTACTGTTGTGTACGCGATAGCAAATTTTCGGGCGAGGGGACTGCATTATTTTTAAAATCATTTGAGCTATGACGTCGGTTTTTTTACCTTTACTTAGTTCCTTACCGACAAAGCGGTCGAACGCGGTTAAAACTTCGTCAAATGCGGGCGAACTGTTTTTTAGCGTTTCAAATTCTTTCGCCGCTTTTATGGTCATATTGGTGGCGAAACTTCCCGCTTGGATTTTTATCACTCGTACGTTCAAAAAAAGACATTCGCGCCTGAATGCGTCGCAGTAAGCGTCGAGAGATTTTTTTGGCAAGGTATAATATGCGTCGAAAGGGTGCGGACTGTAACGGGCGACCTCGCTGCTCATAACGATGATTTTGGCGTTATTTTCCAAAATATCGAAGAAAATTTTATTGGTGAGATAGACGCCCCAAAAATTTACTTCGAAAATTTTTCTCAGTTTCTGCTCGTCGCCGAATACGATACTGTCCATTGAAAACACGCCAGCAAGATTAATAATTGCGTCGAGTCTGCCGTACGCATAGATTTTTTCTTTTGCGGTAAGTAATGAATCGGCGTCGGTAACGTCGCAGCTAATCGGCGTTATGTTTTCATTTTGAAATAGCGGCGAATTGATATCGAGAGCAAAAACGTGATAACCGTTTTCCGCTAAAAGGGCGCAAACCTTTTTTCCCATACCGCCGCCCGCGCCGGTAACAACGACATTATTTTTATAATTTTGTATACGCTTCATAAAATTCATTTTAGAGTAAATAAAAATTGCTGTCAATATGAAAGAATACTCATTGAAGTAAAAAAGAAATTATGTTAAAATAAAGGAATGAAAATGCCTATTGTTGAAATGCTGAATAAATACGCGCGGTCAAACGCTTTGCGCCTGCATATGCCGGGACACAAAGGAAAAGGTTTAAAAATGAGCGCGAAGTTGGACGTGACCGAACTTTCTTTTTCGGACAATTTGACATGTCCGCATTCAGTCATTGCCGATTCGCAAAATTTGTTTGCTGCGGAATGGAACGCAAATCACGCTATATATATCGTAAATGGCTCGACAGCGGGTATTTTTGCTATGGTAGCTAACGCTAACGGCAGCATACTTATGCAGCGAAGCAGTCACATTGCGGTATATAACGCGATAAAAATTTTTAATAAACGAGCTTACGTCATAAACGATTATGACGAGTTCCTTTTGCCGAATAATCTTACGGCTGACGCGCTTACAAACGCTACAAAAGAAAACCCCGATATCAAAACGTGGATTCTCACAAGTCCGAGTTATTACGGCAGAGTTTTGGATTTAGCCGATATATATCATAAAGCCAAAAAAATGGGAGTAACCGTATTTGTCGACTCGGCTCACGGGGCGCATTTCGGGCTGTCAAAGTATTTGCCGAACCCCGCTCATTATTATGCCGACGCTGCGGTAATTTCCGTTCACAAAACCTTGCCAGCATATACGCAAACGGCTGTATTATTAACGAACGACGATATTTTGGCATTAAAACTTAAAGAAAGTTTAAATACCTTTTCCACGACAAGCCCGAGCTACTTATTACTTGCCAGCATAGATTATGCCAGAGCGTATGCGGATAAAAATAAAAACAGATACGAACGGCTATTTAGTTACGTTCAAAAGTTTTTGACTGCGCTCCCCGACGGCATTACGGCTATCTCCACGGACGACTTTACTCGTATCGTTTTAAATGTATCGGGGAAAAATATGAGCGGTTTTGAAGCGGAGAAACAACTTAACGAAAAAAACGTTTTTATTGAGTTTGCGGATAAAAGTAGGCTTGTGGCGATACTCACGTTAATGGACGGAAGAAAAACTTTGCGCCGCTTCGGTAAAGCGTTAAAAAATTTGAAACCCGAAACAGTCGAGCCGAATAACGAAAATGAAAATAAAAAACGCGCAAACGGTAAAAACGTAGTTAACGGCAATGAAATACCAAGATTTGACAATATAATACCGCTGTGTTTTAATGATAAGGTTAAGCTAATTAAGCTAAGCGAAAGCAAAGGGGAAATCTCCGCCGTAAACGCGGGCATTACTCCGCCGTGCTGCCCCGTCATTGTCGCGGGGGAAAAAATTACGGATTTTCATATAAATTTTTTAAAACAAGATAACGTGTTCGGCGTTAACGAAGGCTATATTTTAGTAAAGGACAGCGAAAAGAAATGAAAGGATTTATAACGATAGAAGGCTGCGACGGAGTAGGCAAAACCTACCAGACCGCAAAATTAAAAGAATATTGCGAAAAGACTAATCAAAACGTTGTGTTTACCCGTGAACCCGGCGGAAGTAAAGTTGCCGAAAAAATCCGCAACATTATTTTGGATTCCGAAAACGACACAATGTGCGACAAATGCGAAGCGTTTTTGTATGCGAGCGCGAGAATACAGCATCTTAACGATATCGTTATTCCCGCGTTAAAAGAAGGCAAAACTGTAATTTGCGATCGTTTTGTAGACTCGTCTTATGTTTATCAAGGGCTTGGACGGGGGCTTGGCTACGAGAACGTAAAAGCGTTAAACGATATTGCCGTGGGCGAATATATGCCCGAATACACTTTCTTTTTGGAGCTTACACCCGAGCTGGCTTTTGAACGCAAGGGCGGCAACGATGTTAAAGACCGTCTTGAAATTTGCGACAAAGATTTTTACAAAAAAGTTTACGACGGATATCATATGCTTATAGACAGCTACCCAGAGCGGTTTGTAGTTATAGACGCAAAAGGAAGCAAAACCGAAACGCACGAAAAAATCGTCAGCGAGATGAGAAAAAGAGGCATCATTAAGTGATAACGGGATTATTGGAAAAAAATAAATCCGTTCAGGCTATTAAACGCGCGTTCGCCCTTAATCATGCGGCGCATGCCTACGTTGTGCAAGCGGAGCAAAATATTTTGGCTGACGCGCTAGTATATTTGTCGTCGGTTGCCGTTTGCGATAACGGCGGATGCGGCAGCTGCTCCAATTGCGTTCAGGCATTTAACGGTCGGCATCCCGACGTCTTTTTTTATCCGCTAAACGGACGAAAAACTATGTCCGTTGACGATATCAAAGATATTTTAAACGAAACTCAAACCGCGCCTACAATAGGCAAAAACAAGGTTTACATAATAAACGCATCCAACGTTTCCGCCGTCCAAAACTGGCAGGGAAAATTACTAAAAATACTTGAAGAACCGCCCGAAGGCAACTACTTTTTTATAGGCGTAACTAATACGGCGGATTTATTCGATACCGTCACGAGCCGAGCGATAAGGGTTGACATCGCAAAACTGAGTTTCGCTCAAATCAAAAATTATTTACTTGAAAGCGGTTATTCACCGCGTTCCGCCGAAATCTGCGCTCTTATCTCTGACGGCAGCATTTCTTCCGCGACTGAGCTTGTAAATGACTCAACTACGGAAAGCGTTTATCAGTCCGTTGCGAACGCATTAAAAAATATGACAAGCACAAGAGTTTCTCTTACGTTCGTCGCCGATATGGCAAGGTACAAAGAGCGGTACAAGCTTTTGCTTTCCGCAATGGAAGCGTTGTTTGCCGAGGTGGTGGGGTTTTACGACGGAATAACCTTGCTTAAAGAAAATAAAGATGTTACAATAATAGCGCAAAACTATTCGCGCGAGGCGGCGCTAAGATGTATCGAGCTAGTTGAAAATGCTTACAAAGAGCTTGCTTCGTATGTAAATTTTAATATGGTTTTTGACAATTTAATTTTGAAAATTTTGGAGGTTAGATATATATGCCCGAAATAGTGGGAATTCGTTTTAAGGACGTGGGGAAAATTTATTATTTTGCTCCTAACGGTATAGAGTTCAAGGCTGGTGACGCCGCTATCGTTGAGACGATAAGAGGAGTGGAATACGGCAACGTTGCGCTTGCCCCAAAACAAGTTCCCGACAGCGAAATTGTCGGACAGCTAAAGCCCGTTATAAGAAAAGCTACGGCGGACGATGAGCGCGCGCATAAAGAAAATTTGAGCAAGCGTGAAAAGGCTATGGAAATCGCCACCGAAAAAATAACGAAACACAAACTCAATATGAAGCTCGTCGATATGGAATACACTTTTGACAACACGAAAGTTATTTTTTATTTCACAGCCGAAGGCAGAGTGGATTTTCGCGAGTTGGTAAAAGACCTTGCCAGCGTTTTTAGAGTAAGAATAGAGCTTCGCCAAATAGGTATTCGGGACGAATGTAAACTTTTGGGCGGTCTAGGACCGTGCGGAAGACCTTGCTGCTGCAACGAGCATATGGGCGATTTTGAGCGCGTTAGCATAAAAATGGCAAAAACGCAAGGACTTTCGCTGAATCCTACAAAAATATCGGGGCTTTGCGGCAGACTGATGTGCTGCTTAAAATACGAAAACGACCATTACGCGGAAACCACAAAATTTATGCCAGCGATAGGCTCGGAAATCGGCACTCCCGACGGAAAAGGAATCGTGCAGTCTGTGGATCTGCTGCGCCAGAGAGTAAAGGCTTTTATCGCTTTACCGAACGGCGATAAAGAGGTTAAAGATTACGCTGTTAAGGATATTACCGCGACGGTCGTAATAGCGCAAAGCAATGACGACGACTACGTTGACGACGATATAAAATCTATTATCGACTAAATATTTGAGATTATTTTTCTAGTTTAAATATTAGACAAAAAACCTCTTAGGTGCTACAATGAAGTTAGAACAAAGGAGGTAATCTCTATGGCATACAAAATTATTCCGTCAGAATGTATTTCCTGTGGCAGTTGCCAATCCGTTTGCCCTACCGACGCAATAAGCGAAGGAGAAAGCAGTTATGTTATCAATGAAGAAGTTTGCATAAGTTGCGGAACGTGCGCTGCTCAATGTCCCGTTAGCGCGATTAAAGAAGGCTAACAAATAAACCTTTCACCGTTCGGTATTACCGAGCGGTATTTTTTTTTAAAATAAATCTAGATAGGATTGCGAAAGCTTTTATAATAGGGCAAAACTAATTTATCAATCCATCAAGCGGTCTAATAAAAAAGAGAGTTAAAAATTTGCAATTTTCAAAAAAGGAAAGTTTGAGTTTTTATAATTTTGTAAATAAAAAGGACAAAGCGAACAGCTTTTTTTATGATTGACAACGGGGGAACAAAAATATAAAATCTATTTATGACAGATACGGTAATTTATCCAAATGAAAAAATTGAAGACTTGCAAGTAGGCGGACTGAAAATAATTCAGCAGACGGACGGTTACCGTTTTACGACCGACGCCGTGCTGCTGGCTAATTTTGTAAAAGAAGTCAAAGGCAAAAAAGTCGTGGAGCTTGGCAGCGGCAGCGCGGTTATCTCGACGCTGATTGCCTACAAAAGCAAGCCAAAATCCGTCTCCGCCGTGGAAATTCAACCGTCTTTATATGAAATGTCAAAACGGACTGTGGAAATGAACGGACAAGGCGAGACAATAAAAATTTTTAATTGCGACATTAAAACTTGTCACGAAATACTGGGCGGAAATTACGACGCCGTCGTATCAAATCCGCCGTATATAAAAGTAGGCTCGGGCTTGCCCATAGAAAACGAAACCAAAGCCATAGCAAGACAAGAAATAAAAATAACATTGTCAGAGCTTATCGAAACGGCTTCAAAGTTACTCACCAGCAAAGGCTCGCTGTACCTTGTGCATCAAACGGAACGGCTGTCGGAAATATTTTGCGAAATGACGAAAAACAAAATAGAGCCGAAAGAAATATGTTTTATACGCCCGAGAATAAACCAAACGCCCAATCTGGTGTTAATCAGGGGGCGTAAAAACGGCGGACTCGGACTAAAAATTTTGCCCGATATCGTTATTTTTGATGATGACGGCAAATACACAAAAACGGTCGCGGACCTTTACGGAGAAAGAAATGACTGAGTACAGCGTTTATTTTGTAGCTACTCCAATAGGCAATTTGGACGAAATAACTTTTCGCGCTATCGACACGCTAAAAAGCGTTGACGTTATTTACTGCGAAGACACACGTCACGCTTTGATTTTATTGAACCGTTATGAAATCAAAAAACCGCTTGTAGCCTATCATAAATTTAATGAAAAAAGCGCGGTTCAAAGCGTTTTGAATGATGTTGGTAACGGCAAAAAAATCGCCGTTATTACGGACGCGGGTATGCCTTGCGTTTCCGACCCGGGCAATATTTTGGTGCGTGAGCTTATCGCAAACGGCATCAGTTACACGGTTATTTCGGGAGCGAGCGCATTAGTCAACGCTTTCGTTTTGTCGGGATTTTCCGCTCCGTTTACATTCGTTGGTTTTTTGCCTGAAAAAAATATCGACAGACAGCGTTTAATTGAAACGCTGCCTATTAAACATACTCTTATTTTTTATTCGTCGGTGCATGACGTTAATGACGACATGAAATATCTTTATTCAGTTTTGGGTGAACGCAAGGTTTGCGTGGCGAGAGAAATTTCAAAAATGTATGAAAGCGTTTATTTCGGCGAATTGAAAGATATTAGTATCGAGATGGAAAAAGGAGAATTTGTCATTGTAGTGGACGGTAATAAGACCGACGCTTTTATGAATATGACGATAGAAGAGCATATAAAATTTTATATGGATAAGGGATTTGACAAGTCCGAAGCCGTCAAAAAAACAGCCAAAGACCGCAAGGTAAACAAAAACGAAATTTATCAAGTTGCGGTAAATATGAGCGAAAACAAAAAAAGTAAATGAAGTTACCTAAGTAGTTTTAGTTAAAGCAAAAAAGTGGCAAAGAAAACAGAAAAATAAAAAAAGAATGTTAAAATAAAGGCGTCGCAAAAATTATTGCGGCGTTTTTTTCGAAGAATGGAATTTTTCGGGGTTGCGCCATTTCCGTCAAAAATTTTATTTACGGGAGGTAGCGATTTTATGGAATTTAACTCTGTTATTGAAACCATTCTTTCACTTTCAAGCGGTGAAAATTTGCTTCTTGTCGGAGGGGCTATCGTTTGCTGCTTGTTAACCGGCCTTATCAAAAAACTTTTGCCAAAGCTGAAAATCGATTTGACTCACTCTTTCGACCCTTGCGCCGTTTTGCCTTTTGCGTTCGGCGCGGTTATTTCGGGAGTGGCGAGTTTTATTTTAAAATTTTCTTCGGCAGGCGAACAGATTTCTTTCGTTTTGGTTGAAACTCTGACTATGGGCGCGCTTTCTATGGCTATTTATAAGCTCGTTTCATCTATAAACGGAACGAGTTTAAAGCAGCTACTCAAAAGCGACGTTTTTAGTCTTTTTTACAATCAGCTGCTCACGTTGACGGACGCTAAAAAGCGTCTTGTCAGCGGCGAGCTGAGCGAAAAACAATTTGTCGGCGAAATCTGCACGATAGCCGCTAACGCTAGCGCGATTTATGCCGAAAACGCCACAGATGAAATAAAAAAGGAAAATCTTATCGCTTTACTCGGCGGTATAATCGACAGCGACACCATCGATAAAGTAATAGATTCTTTACACGTTTCATTGAGTAAAATGTTTAACGGTTAAGGCGACCGCCCCTTGTTAGTAAGGGGCGGTTTTATTTTTATAAACAATTATAGAGATATTTTATAATCGAAAATGGATTTCATCGCCTAATTTTATAGATATAATTTGAACGAGCATAATTTTTAAACATTTCTCAAATGGGCGGTTATTATTTTTTTGAAGTAAAATATTTTTTTCGGCGCGGCTTATATATATTGACTTTTAGCTTTGACTTTGATACATTTATTACTATGAAAAAAAGCTTTTTTCAAATAGTAAAAGAATACGGCGCAATCATCCTTGCAGCGTTATTGATTGCGATATATATGCACGTTTTTATTCTGCCGAACAAGTTTGTTCCCGGCGGCGTAAGCGGTATAGCGGCTATATTAGAGTTTTGCGGCATACTTGACGCAAAATACGGTTTTTACGTTCTCAATTTGCCGTTACTGGTTTTGTCTTTAATTTTTTTGAATAAAGATTTTTCATTTAAAACGGTGGTTTCGGCGACGGCGGCGACATTGTTTATGATGCTTTTCGACGCAATTAACCTGCCCGTTTTTACTTCCGATAAACTCATTTGTATGTTTCTAAGCGGTATTTTGGGCGGCATTTCATTAAAACTCGCATTCGCGGTGGGCGGCAGTAACGGCGGCACGGAAATAGTGGCGCGGCTTATTATGAAAAAAAATCCCGACGCTGACCCTGGTAATCTTCTGTTTTTATTTAATTTGTTCATTATGGGCGTAGGCGGATTTTTCACAGGCACGGGAGTGGTTTACGATTTTTGGATTGTCGTTTATTCGCTCGCGCTTAGTTATGTTTCGTCGGCTACCTATCGTATTTTGTCGCGAGGCTTCGACCCCGCGCAAAAATTCGTTATCATCACGGAAAAGGGCGAAGAAATGTCAAAAAGTATTTTGGAGCATCTTAAAAGGGGCGTAAGTATGACGCTCGTTAAAGGCATTACGCCGCAATACGAAGACTTTCAGCCGAAATCTATGTTAATGGTTGTCGTTCAGGAAAGACAGGTTCCCGCTTTGAAAAAATGGATAAAAGAAATAGACCCTGGCAGTTTTAGTTTTACAATGAGAGTGGACGACGTTATTACCCGTCCCGGTTTTAACAAAAAATACAGGTGGAAATAAATGAAAAAAAATATTTTAAACGTAGTAGCCATGATTACTCTGTCCTCGCTTTTAAGAGCGGTTGCTATGCAGCTGTTTTTGTTGCCGAATAATATTTTGGTTGGCGGTGTGCTGGGTATAGCTGGCACGCTGGATTTGCTCTTTACAGGAGAAATTTTCCGCGCTGCTTACTGGCTGATTTTTTTGAACGTGCCTTTGCTTATCGCCGCGTATTTTGCGCTGGGCAAGCGTCTGACTTGGAAAACCCTTGCAAACGTTTTAGTAACCGCAATTTTTATGTGGATTATAGACTACCTCAATTTGGCGGATCTTCTTGACACGACGGCGGCGGAATACAAGGTTGTGTACGCGATAATCGGCGGAGCGTTGTCGGGACTGGCGTTGCCTCTTATGCTTTCTATTCAAGGCTCGACGGGCGGAAGCGATATAGTTTCGCTGCTTATAAGAAAATCATCGTCAAAGTCGCTTATGCGGATAAATCTTTATATATCGGTAGGCACGATAATCGCAGGCGCGCTCGTGCTGCAAAACTTTGATATTTTCGTATTTTCAATCATTACTTTGTTCTGTTCGCAGATTACCGAGGAGCAGATTTTCCGCGGTTACTCGTCGGCTATCGCCGTTGAAATAGTTACCGAAAAACCCGAAGAAGTTTCCCAAAGTCTGATGAAAGAACTGCACCACGGCGTTACCGCGGTAAGCATTACAGGTATGTATTCGCTGACAAACAAAACAAAACTTATTTGCGTTATGAATAGACGCCAACTCAGCTTGGCAAGAAAAATAATGCGAGAACTCGACCCGAGCGCGTTCGCATACGTCGTGCGGGTAAAAGAAGTCGTTGGCAGAGGATTTGTCAACAAAGAAGAGGATTTGGACAAAAATAGAGACGATTTATAAAAATAATAGACATTTTAACGCAAAACGACTTGAAAAAGATAAAGTAATTTGCTAATATAGTAGCGTAATTATTTTATTTTTTTTATAGGAGATATTTAAATGAAAAAAAGAAGAGACGCTTTTTTAGTTAAAAATTTAGACCCGACTTTCAGCGTGGCAATGGCTATTATGCCTCGTCGTTACGATGCCACGAACTATACCTTTTTAGATATCGACTGCGAGCCTATTGACAAATTTATCGCGCGCAAAAAAGAAGAAGGCGAAAAATATAATTATATGCACATTATGATCGCCGCTTTGGTTCGTACTATGGCGATGCGCCCGCAGCTTAATAGATATACGATGAACTGCCGTTTGTATGAAAGACATCGCGTAACCGTATCTTTTACCATTAAGCAGACGTTAAAAGACGAAGCGGACGAAATAACGATAAAACACACTTTTTTGGGTTATGAAACGATAAAACAAATCAGAGACAAGCTTGACGAAATTATTACGACCAATATCGCTTCCGCGGGACAAGTCAACGCAACTCAACGCAAAGCGAACAGCATTGGCGGAATGCCCGTTTTCGGCGCAAAGATACTTGTAGGACTGCTTAGAAATATGGACAGACACAATATTATGCCGAAAGCTTTTGAAGACATTAGTCCTTTCCACACCAGCTTTTTTATCACAAACCTAAAATCAATCAAAACCAACACGATAGTGCATCATTGCTACGATTTTGGCACTACGAGTGTTTTCGTCGCTATGGGCAAGGAAAATATGAAAGCCGTAGTTAATGACGACGGCAGTATTGCGGCGAAAAAGATTTTGACACTCGGCGTTTCAGCTGATGAAAGAATATGCGACGGACTATATTTTGGTAAATCCTTCCATTTGGCAAAAAGACTGCTGTCTAATATTGAAAACTTGGAAGAAGAATATCATGACGCTAAAGTCGATGCGGAGATAGAAAAAGAAAAAATAGCCGCAAAAAAGCTCGCAAAAAAACAAGCTAAAAAAGCAAAAAAAGAAGCATAAGAAAATTACATATTTAAAGTAAACAAAAACGGATTTTGTAGTAAAAATCCGTTTTTTCTATTGTATTTGAAGTTTAATTATAGTACAATATTATTATAAAATTATTGAGGAGTTTTTTATGAAATTTGAAAATGTGACAACTCAAAGCAAAAATGTTTTGTTAGAAATGCAGAAAAAAAACTATTGGAATTTTAAAGGAAGTCTTTATTTTATTATATTGATATTTTTGAGTTGCGTAATGCTTTTGCTTTTTTTCGTGAGAGGAATTAGTTATACTAACTACTTATATGTAGTACTATTTGGTACGTTTTTAATTTTATCTATTTTTTTAATTATCGCAAATCCTTATTTAGCTTCAAATAGAGTAATTAAAAACGAAGGTATAACCACTGTAAAAATGCAATTTTATGATGAATATATATTTTCGATTAACGAAACAACCGGTACGGAAACTAAACGATTTTACAAAATATTTACTAAAATGATTATAACTAAAAATTTACTGTTACTAATTTCAAGAACTAATCTTCTTATGTATATAATCGATAAAAGAAATTTTACTTACGGCTCGGCGGAAGATTTTTTAGAATTCATGAAAGAAAAATGCCCGAATATAAAAATAGAAAGGTAGGAATTTATTTTGATATACGAAAATATGATGGCGAAAAACGAAAAAAATATGTTGGAATTTTACAAAAGTGTATATTGGGATTTTAAAGTAAATCTTCTTTTCATAATTCCAATGGCATTATGCGTCTTTTTAGCAGTATACAACGGTCTGCTTTCACAGTATGACGGAATAGCAGATTTAGCGATTATTGCCTGTTTTCTTTTATTTATAATTATTTATAGACCGTTTGGCATAGTTCGCACAGAAATGAAAACTTATGGCACCAGAATGGTAAAGGTTCAGTTTTTGATAATTACATAATTTCAACAGATTTAATGAGCGGCTACGAATTAAAAAGTCACTACAACACGATTAAACTTATAAGACGTAACTTTTATCTTCTAATTTATCATACAAGTATTCTGCATATAGTTGATAAGCATAATTTTACAGAGGGCGATGCGCGAGATTTTTTGGCGTTTATAAAAGAAAAATGCCCAAAAGCAAAAATAGATTGACGCTTGTTAATAGTCAAAAACCAAATAAAAAAGGACGGATATTCCGTCCTTTTAAATTTTTTGTTAATTTTCGCGAGCGTAAAGCTATTGAAGATGGAATTGTGACTATTATATCGCTCAAATACGATTAAAATTAGTCGTTTGAGTAGTTATCAAAATAGCCTTTAATCCAAATGATAGGAGTGCCTTTGTCGCCGCTGCCGCTTGTAAGGTCGCACAAACTGCCGAGTAAATCGGTCAAACTTCTGGGTGTCGTGCCTTGTCCGCACATTTGTCCCATGGTGTCGCCTTTACGACGAATCATTTCTTTCATTTTTTCTTCAGCTTCGCCTTTTGCGCAGTCTTTCAAATCGGTATCTGCAATATATTTAAGCTTTAATTCGTTAGGGCTGCCGATAAGGCTTTTGCTGTGAGCGGGGGAAACAACGGGGTCTGCAAGTTCCCAAATTCCGCCGACGGGATCTTTGAACGCGCCGTCGCCGTAAACCATAACTTGAAGGCGTGTGCCTGTTTTTTCATAAAGCGATTTTTCAAGTTTTTCAACAAAACTTTCAGCGTCGCGCGGGAAAAGTTTTACGCTGGTTTCGGTAGCAAGGTTGCTGCCAAGAACGCCGTATTTTTCATTGTAACCGCTTCCGTCAACAGACGAAGTCATTAATTCGTCAAGAGCAAGCACTTTTTGCGCTCCCGCTCTAATAAGTTGAGCTTTTGTGCGAGCGCGTTTGTGAATATCGCACACGATGACGGTTTTTGTGTAGTTGAGAATGTAATCGGGACGGTTGGAGATAACGATTTCGCAGTTGGGGCAAATTGACTTATAAAAATCAATATAATTTACCTGTGTAAACGGGTGCAGGGGTTTACCAAATTTCGCTACGAATTCGCTTTCTGTAAAGCTGTCGCGATAAGGGTCTACGTTAGCGTTGTCTACCGCGGAAATGTCGATAAGCGGATTGCCCACTTCGTCGCCGGGGTAAGAAAGCTGAATGATGACCTTTTTGCAGCCGCGGGAAATACCTTGCAAGAGCATAGAAAAACGGTTGCGCGATAGTATCGGGAAAAGTACTCCGACAGTATCGCCACCCGTTTTGTTTTTGACGTCTTTTGCAATTTGTTCTGTGGTTGCATAGTTGCCTTGACAACGAGCCACCACGGCTTCCGTGACCGCGATAACGTCTTTTTCGCAAAAACCGAGTTTCATTTCTTCGGCTGCTTTTACAACGCTATCAGTTACGATTGTTACCAAATCATCGCCTTTGCGAATGATAGGGGCGCGAACGCCGATGGAGATTGTTCCGACATTTTTCATTATATTTTTCTCCTTTACGAAGTTTTTTCAAATGAAATTCTAGTAATCATAACCTAAGGTAAAAAAGAAACAATGGAATAATAATAAAGTAAAACCCGACTTATGTCAAACACTTTGCGCTAAAAAATTTAATAAAAAAAGACGGTCGACTTTTTATATCGACCGTCGATTTTTTTCATATCCCAGACTTTTTAAGTAAAAGGAGGAGTTCTTTTGTAAGGGGAGATGAAAATTAAGCTACTTTACTAGCTCTCTCTGGGATGGCAGCCAAGTGAAACCGTTCCCGTGCAGTAAAGCAGACCAAGCCACAGAAGCAGACAGCAAGGATTAATTGTCAGACAGAAAGGTCTCCATTTTCCGCCGCCGCCGCAGCAGCAACAGAAAATCAGAATCAATATGATCCAAGTACAATTACCAAGTCCGCAAAAGCCGCCGCCGCCGTGTTCGGGATTAGGTCCAAAAAGTCCGTTGAACATAACGCGTACCTCCGATGTAAATTCATACATTCCGTAATTAAAAGAATGTATATTTTACCCTATGACAGCCAAAAAAAATGTGTTACTTTACGCTCGTTTAATTGTGCGTATCAGACTGTTATTTACTTAATAAAAATGCGTTTGTTTTTTTGTTTTGGGCGGTTTTGCGTTGTAAAACAAGAGCCTGTGTGATATAATATTTTCGAAGCGTATTTTACATAAACGCTATCTTAATTTTTCGTTTTAATGCTAAAACGAACGGTATTCGTTTTTACGAAACCGTAGCGGAGAACAATGATTGACACTTCAAAAAAAACGTATCGTATCAGCCTGTACGGAATTATGTTCGCGACAATAGCGGTCGCTATGGCGATTGACAAGGTTGTGAGTATGTCGTTTTTGCCCATTTCTACGGCGGTGTGCGTCTTGCTGGTTACTTTTTCATTCTGCCTTATACAAAACGACATTTTAACCGCGTTTTTGGCGGGAACTTTTTTTGGATTGGCAAGCCTTATAAAGGCGTTTATTTTTGGCGAAATTATGTATATAGCCGAAGCTGTCGGCGGCGGAAATCCAATCGTTTTGATTTACGCGATTTTGATATACTTAATACCTAGATTGTTCGTCGGTCCCGTTACTTTTGGCGTATACAGACTGATGAAAAAAGTTTTTGCAAAAATGGAAAAAATCCGTTTGAGAGAAACTTTGGCTCTTTCGATAGCTATATTTATGGGGCTTATCGCGAATACGGTATTATTCTTATTAGCTCTAAATATTACTAAGACGATATTATACGTTGAACACAGCACGCTTTTTGGTATTATCAAGGTAGTTATTTTTACTAATATACTTCCCGAATATTTGGTATCCATTGCGCTTGCTCCGCAAATTATTATTGGCGTAAGAAAAGCGTTGCATTTGGGAATTGAAGCAAATCCGATAAAACCTCAAATAATCGAAAATTAATTTTAATTAAAATCAAAGGAGAAAAAATGTTACTGGCCATTGATATAGGCAATACTAATATAAAACTGGGATTGTTCAAAAATAACGTATTAACGCACAGCTGGAAAATGAGTACTGACGTCAAGCGTACAGCCGACGAAGTTGGGGCTGTTATGAAACAGCTTTTCACCGCGCAAAATATTGACGAGTCGCTTATTAACGCCGCAATTATCAGCAGCGTTATTCCGCAGCTTAATTACACAATAGAACACGCATTACAATATTATTTTCACCTAAATTCGCTATTTGTAGAAGCGGGAGTAAAAACGGGACTTCATATCAAATATGAAAACCCAAAAGAACTCGGCGCGGACAGAATAGTAAATTGCGTTGCGGCGATAAAAAAATACGGCGCGCCGTTTATTTTGACGGATTTCGGTACTGCGACCACTTTTTCCGTCGTTAACGGCAAAAACGAGTTTATTGGCGGAGCTATATCGATAGGTATGAAAACGGCGGTGGAAGCTTTGGCTCGAAACACAGCACAGCTTCCCCGAGTGGAACTTATAAAAGCGGAAAAAGCTATAGGTAACAGCACGATAAAAGGCATACAATCAGGCGTTATTTTTTCCAACATCGGCGCGACAAAATATATTATAGAAAAAATAAAAAAAGAAATGAACGAACCTAATGTAAAAGTTATTGCCACAGGCGGACTTAGCGAGCTTATCACAGACCAAGAGCCGCTGTTCGATATCATTGACAGAGGTCTTTCGTTGGAAGGGCTTAACATTATTTACAATTTGAATAAATAAATGGATTTTAAATTAGTATCAAAATACCAACCTTGCGGTGACCAGCCGCAAGCCATTGACAAACTTGTCGCGGGACTTAACGACGGTTTGCGTGAACAAGTCTTGCGCGGCGTAACGGGCAGCGGCAAGACTTTTACAATGGCTAATATCATTGCCCGCACCAACCGCCCCGCTTTGGTTATTTGTCACAACAAAACTTTGGCGGCGCAGTTGTGCAACGAATTTAGAGAATTCTTCCCTTCTAACAGGGTGGAATTCTTTGTTTCGTATTATGACTACTATATGCCCGAAAGCTACATTCCATCGCGCGACTTGTATATTGAAAAAGAATTGGAAATAAATCAGGAAATTGACAAGTTGCGCCACTCCGCCACTTGTTCGCTATTCGAGCGCAAGGACACGATTGTCGTCGCTTCGGTATCGTGCATTTACGGCTTGGGCGGACCAGATGATTATTACAAAAACAGCGTCAGTCTGCGTCCAAACGATGAAATTAGCCGTGGAGAAGTCATAAAAAGACTTGTCAAAATTCAGTACCAGCGCAGTGATATGGATTTTGCGCGCGGCACGTTCCGCGTAAGGGGCGACATAGTGGAAGTTTTCCCCGCAAACAGCAGCGACGTAGGCATTAGGATAGAATTTTTCGGCGACACGGTTGAGCGTATCTGCGAAATCGGCGCGGTTGACGGAAATGTAAAATCCGTACTATTGCACACGATTATTTTCCCCGCGTCGCACTACGTGATTAACGGCATCTCGGTAGACGAGGCTTTGGGTAAAATTCAAAAAGATATGGAAGACGAAGTCAAGGCTTTTGAGGACCAAGGAAAAATAATAGAAGCGTACAGGTTGCGCCAACGTGTCAGTTACGACATAGAAATGATACGCGAATTAGGTTACTGCTCGGGTATTGAAAATTATTCCAGATATTTTGACGGCAGAAAACCCGGTGATTCGCCTTATACTTTGCTTGATTATTTCCCCGAAGATTTTTTGACTTTTGTGGACGAAAGTCATATGACGCTGCCCCAGGTCAGGGGTATGTACCGCGGCGACAGAGCAAGAAAAGATAATCTGGTGGAGTTCGGTTTTCGCTTAAAAAGCGCGTACGACAACCGACCATTAAGGTTTGAAGAATTTGACGCGCGTTTGGGACAGTTGATTTGTTTTTCCGCAACCCCCGCTGAATACGAAATGTCTCAGGCTGGGCAAATTGTGGAACAGATTATTCGCCCCACGGGACTTGTCGACCCTGAAATAATTGTAAGACCCACGGCAGGGCAAATAGACGACCTTATTACCGAAATAACCGCCGTTACGCAAAATAAAGGCAGAACGCTCGTGACAACGCTCACTAAGCGTATGGCGGAAGCGTTGACGAAATATCTTGCCGAGAGAAATATAAAAGTCAGATATATGCATAGCGACATAGATACCTTAGAGCGTATAGACATAATATCGGGATTGAAAAAAGGCAGTTTTGACGTACTGGTAGGCATTAACCTTTTGCGTGAAGGTCTTGACTTGCCGCAAGTCCAGTTAGTGGCTATTTTGGACGCCGACAAAGAAGGATTTTTGCGTTCGGAAAGCGCGCTCATTCAGACCGTAGGCAGAGCCGCGCGTAACGTTGCGGGCAGGGTTGTTATGTATGCCGATAACATCACGGGCAGTATGGAAAGGGCGATAAGCGAAACAAACCGCCGCAGAGAAATACAGAGCGAATACAACCGTAAAAATAATATTATTCCAAAATCCATCGAGCATAACGTGGCGAACAGCCTTGAAATAACCAAAAAAGAATCCGCTCAAATGGGACTGGAAGAAATGAAAGCGGAGGTTACCCGTCTTACCGCTGCAATGAAAGAAGCGGCTGGACAACTGGATTTTGAAAGAGCGATAGAGTTAAGGGAAACCGTCGGCAAACTCACCAAAAGGATAGAAAAAGTCGGCAAAGCGAAAAATAATAAACAAAATTAAGTTTTGATTAAATAAAACATAACTAAAGGAAAAAATCGGTAGAGCAAGATCAATGATGAACGAAATTTACGTAAAAAACGCGAAAGCGCACAATCTTAAAGGCATAGACGTCCGTATTCCCCGCGACAAACTCGTCGTTTTTACGGGCATAAGCGGCAGCGGCAAATCGTCGCTGGCTTTTGATACGATATTTGCCGAAGGACAAAGAAGATATATCGAGAGCCTGTCGTCTTACGCAAGACAGTTTTTAGGACAAATGGACAAGCCCGACGTCGAGTATATTGAGGGGCTTTCACCCGCTATTTCGATAGACCAAAAAACGACCAACAACAATCCCCGTTCCACAGTAGGCACGGTGACTGAAATATACGATTACCTAAGATTGCTTTTCGCGCGCGTAGGCACTCCTTACTGTCCCGAATGCGGAAAAGAAATCAAACGCACAACGATAGATCAAATTACCGATAAAATCAAAGAAATGCCCATTGGCACAAAGATACAAATACTCGCTCCCGTTATTCGCGGACGAAAAGGCGAATATCGTCAGCTTTTTGAACAGTTAAAAAAGAGCGGATTTATACGTATTGTTGTGGACGGTATTCAGTATACGCTTGACGACGAAATTGAGCTTGAAAAAAACAACAAGCACAGTATCAGCGTGGTTATCGATAGAATAGTTTTAAAAGAAGATTCCAATACACGTCTGACCGACAGCGTTGAAACGGCGTTAAAACTTGCCGAAGGACTGGTGACGGTGGCGACAGACGAAGGAGAAACTCTGTTTTCGGAAAAATACACTTGCCCCGACTGCGGAATTACGATAGAAGAACTTGAACCCAGAATGTTCAGCTTTAACTCTCCTTTCGGCGCATGCCCCGACTGCACGGGACTTGGTTTCAAAATGAGTTTTGACGAAAATCTTATTTGCCCCGACACAACAAAATCGCTTCACGACGGAGCGATAAGAATGATGGGATTTTCGCTCGATAACACCAGCTGGATGTACAATTATTTTGAAAGTTTGTCCGCTCACTACGGTTTTTCGTGCGACGTTCCCGTAAAAGAGCTGCCGAAAAAAATATACGACCTTATTATGTACGGCGGCGGCGGCGAAAAGTTCCAGGTAAAAATGAGCGACGGCAGATATTATAATTCGCGTTGGGAAGGCATAATTCCGATGATGACGCGCCGATACAAAGAAACGACAAGCGACTACACCCGCCGGGAATATGAAAACTTTATGGTTACGACGGAATGCGAAACTTGTCACGGAAAAAGACTGAAAAAAGAAGTATTGAGCGTAAAAATCGACGGCAAAAATATATATGATATTACGCAGATGCCCATAGATAAATGTTTGCATTTTTTTGAAACTTTAAAACTTGATAAAACAAAATCAATTATCGCCGAAGTCGTTTTAAAAGAAATAAAAGCGAGATTAAAATTTTTAATGGATGTGGGTCTGAATTATCTTACTCTTTCCCGTTCCAGCGGCAGTTTGTCGGGCGGCGAAGCGCAGAGAATACGTCTCGCTACGCAGATAGGCAGCGGACTGGTTGGCGTGCTTTATATCTTGGACGAACCGAGCATCGGGCTTCATCAGCGTGATAATGAAAAACTTATCGCCACTTTAAAACGTCTGCGCGATCTTGGCAACACTTTGATTGTGGTAGAGCATGACGAAGAAACGATAATGAGCGCGGATTATATAGTGGACGTCGGCGTAGGAGCGGGCATTCACGGCGGCAAAATCGTCGCGACTGGAACACCCGAAGATATTATCGCTTGTCCGCAATCTGTGACTGGGCAGTATCTTTCGGGTAAAGAATTTATTCCCGTACCGACCGAAAGGCGTAAGGGAAACGGCGAATATCTGAGTATCAAACACGCGGAGAAAAATAATCTTAAAGGCATAGATATAGACATTCCGCTCGGCGCGTTCACTTGCATTACTGGCGTTTCGGGCAGCGGAAAATCGTCTTTGATTAACGAGACTTTACTGCCGAAACTCGAACACGTACTTAACCGCGCGCGCGAGAAAAAAGTCGAGTGCGGCGACATTATCGGTTACGAAAATCTTGACAAAGTTATTTCTATCGACCAAAGCCCGATAGGACGCAATCCGCGAAGCAATCCCGCGACATACACAAATTTATTCACGCCGCTCCGTACTCTATATGCCGCTACTCCTGACGCAAAAGAAAGGGGTTACAAGATAGGGCGGTTTAGTTTTAACGTAAAGGGCGGAAGATGCGAAAACTGTTTCGGCGACGGAATTTTGCGTATAGAAATGAACTTTTTGCCCGACGTTTACGTGCCATGTCCCGTATGTAAAGGCAAACGCTATAATCGAGAAACGCTGGAAGTAAAATATAAAGGTAAAAATATAGCCGACGTACTGGATATGACGGTGGAAGAGGCGTTGGGATTTTTCAAACATATTACGTCAATAAGCAATAAACTGCAAACCCTTTTCGACGTGGGACTGGGTTATATAAAGCTTGGTCAAAGCGCGACCACTCTTTCAGGCGGCGAAGCTCAAAGGGTAAAACTTGCCACAGAATTAGCCAGACGAAGCACGGGAAAAACCGTTTATATTTTGGACGAACCGACGACGGGACTGCACTCTTTTGACGTGGATAATTTGATTTCGATTTTGCAGCGGCTTGTCGCTAACGGCAATACTGTTATCGTTATCGAGCATAATCTTGACGTTATAAAAGTAGCCGATTATATTATCGACCTTGGACCCGAAGGCGGCGATAAAGGCGGCGAAATAGTGGCGGTCGGCACACCCGAGCAAATAGCGAAAAATGAAAAAAGCTATACGGGTAAGTTTTTGAAAGCGCACTTGGAAAATCAAAAACTGAAAAATTAAATTTAATAAATTAAAAACAAGAAACGTCGAATATTCGGCGTTTTTTTATTGGCGAATTTATGCATTTTTGCAAAAACTTAATAGTTACTTTACTATAAAATCAAGCATTTTAAGTTTATAAAAAATATTAGGAAAGAAACACTTAAAAAAAATTTTATAAATTCGAGGTTTGCTTTACTTTTAATGATTAGTATGATATATTGATTTTGCAAAGTAGGCATATCGCGTTAAGTGTGTCGGAATGGGAAGTCGTCCGACAACGAAAGAGATTTTTCTCTGCGGTGGTATGTCGCGTCCGTTGTGAAAAATACAAATTATGTCCGACGGCTTGGTTTTTTCGGGCATAAACATTTTCGCGTGGAAATTTTAACCGCGCGTTTTACGGACTTCCCTTTGCGTGGGAGGTTTTTTTATGTCAAAAATGTCGCGTACGCGCAAAATCGCTTTTACTGCGGTTTTTGTCGCGCTTAACGTGGTCGCAAACATTTTTTCCGTTCCGCTCAATGCGACCGGAAGCAACACGCTGGCTTTTACTTATCTTATTTGTTTTCTAGCCGGCATTTACCTTGGACCTGTGCCAGGTCTTACGGTAGGTTTTTTGGGGGACTTATTAGGGCATCTTATCTCACCGAAAGCGGCTTTTTACAATCCGTATATCGCCGTTTCGTCCGCCTTACTCGGTCTTATTCCCGCTCTTATTTGGATGATACCGAAGCTCAAAAAATACGACAAACTTCTTTTGGCTACCATTACCTGCGGAGTTGTTTGCACGGCGGGACTCAATACTTACGGTCTTTGGTGGTGGTTGTCTTGGAGTCTGGACGGATTCAGTAAAACGTTTTGGATCTATTGGTTAGGCAGAGTTCCGTTCCAAATTATAATGGTGGTCGTTAACTTTATTTTGACTTTCATTGTGATTGACACAAAAGTTTTGGACAAAATACTGCTTAAAGGCGATGAAAATTACAACAATGCCGACGATAAAAAGACCGCGGTAACCGATTGCGAAAAACAAAAGGAAGGTTTGACAGACAAAACCGACGCACTTGATTTAAAAGAAAACGAAAGATAAAAATTTAATAAAATCACTTTAGGTCAGTCAAAAAATTTGATTGACCTAAAAAAATATCTAAATCTGCATCGCATTTATGTTAAAATTATATTAAGGAAAAAAATTATTAAATCTTGCAATTTATTTGTGTCTGTCTAGCAAAGGTTAGATATAAATTTTTTAATATGTCGGCAGAGTGACAAGATAAGATAATCGATGAGTAAAATTAAAAATTCTTTGTATAGACGTAAAAAAACGTTGCAAATAGAGTTAAGTCTAATAGGCGAAGGAATTATGAAAGAAAAAATTGAAAAATTAAAAAAATGGATTGATGAAAGCAATAATATAGTATTTTTTGGCGGAGCGGGAGTTTCCACGCTGAGCAATATTCCCGATTTTCGCTCGGTCAACGGCTTGTATTCAGGTAGCTACGCTTATCCGCCCGAAACGATATTGTCGCATACTTTTTTTGAAAATCACGCAAAAGAGTTTTACCGTTTTTATTTTAGCAAAATGCTGTATCTTGACGCAAAACCTAATATTGTTCACAAAAAACTTGCCGAATGGGAAAAACAGGGCAAAATTTCCGCCGTTATTACGCAAAATATAGACGGGCTGCACCAAGCGGCGGGCAGCGAAAAAGTTTTTGAGTTGCACGGAAGCGTATATCGTAATCATTGCGTTAATTGCGGCAAATTTTACGGCGTGGATTATATCAGAAATTTTGAAAGCGTTCCAAAATGCGTTTGCGGCGGAGTAATCAAGCCCGACGTGGTTTTGTATGAAGAGCCGCTGGACGATAAAATTTTGCAGGCAGCGGTTAACGCTATATCAAAAGCGGATATGCTTATCGTTGCGGGTACGTCGCTTGCTGTTTATCCCGCTGCGGGACTGGTAAATTTTTATTCGTTGGACAAATTCGTTCTAATCAACCGCGACAAAACGCCTTTTGATGGGAATGCGAATTTAGTCATTAACGCGGATTTGGGCGACGTTTTTAACGCGCTATAAAAAAACTGTAACTTTTTTATATATTTATATATTTGTGGTAAAATATTATTAAGAAATTTTGCGAGGGCGTTAAAATAAGTTGATTAAGCAAGTTTTCAATTAAGACTTGATAGGTTAATAAAATCACGAATACTTGGTAGATATTTTGGGTTTATTATGCTGTTTTCGGGCATGAAAAAAATTTGTTTCGAAACAAAAAAAACTAATAAACAAAAAACGCCGTTTTCGCAAAAATAAAAAATAAAGGAGAAAAAGAATGAAAGCAAAAATCGATAGAGAAGGTTGTATTGGCTGCGGGCTTTGCACGACTATATGCCCCGAGGTATTCCGTATGGGTGACGACGACAAGGCGGAAGTTTACGTTACGCCGATACCGGCAAACGCTGAAAATACCGCATTAGACGCAAGCGGCAGTTGTCCTGTTTCTGTTATAAGCGTTGAATAAACAAATTGATACTAAAGTTTGGCTTGCGTATTTTCCTCATAATTAAGTATTTATTTTGCTAACGCAAATGCGTCTACTAATTATTACTGAATTAAAGCTGAATAAAAAATATTCCGATGCTGAAATTGGCGTGAGGATTTAGCATAAATAAATTATTTACTAAGCAAGTCAATGCGGTTCGAATATTAATTGAAAAAAAATATTACAACACAGCACAAAAAGCTTGAATATTCAAGCTTTTTTCTTTTTGATTTAAAATAAAAAATTAAGATTATCTTTACAAATATTTTTATTTTAAAGGGCAAATAATATTATTATGCTGATAATTTTTGTAAGAGCGATTATATTATTTGCGCTACTGCTCGCCGTAATGCGTATGATGGGTAAACGCCAAATCGGCGAAATGGAGCCTTTTGAGCTGGTTATTACGCTCGTTATTTCTGAGCTTGCTTGCATTCCAATGGCTGACCGAAGTATTCCCATTACTTACGGCGTCGTCGCTATTTTGACAATGTTTGTTATTCACCAAATAATTGTTTTGCTGTCAAAAAACTCGTCAATGCAAAAAATCTTGTCGGGCAAGCCTGTGCTGGTTGTAGATAAACAAGGCATCAACGGTTACGCGTTAAAAGAAATGAATATGCAAGTAAACGACTTATTGCAGGCTTTGAGAAACGCGGGTTATTTTTCTATTGAAGAAATTGATTACGGGCTAATGGAGACAAACGGACAGCTTTCGGTTATCGCGAAAAAAAAGATGGAGGACAAGCAGCAATCGCTGCCGATACCCGTTATTATGGATTGCAAATGGAATGAAGATGACGCAAAACGCTACGACATAAATAAGCAAAAAGTCTTCGCTTTGCTTGCCAAGCATCATCTTAAAGAATCGACGGTGCGTCTTTTTACCGTGGACAGCAATAACCATGTTTTGATACAGCCCACAAAAAGACCGTATTTTACATTGGATTTGCAAAAAGGGGAGGAGTTATCGTGAAAAGCATAATAATAGCATCAATCGCCATTGCTTTGATTTTGGCTTTCGGTATTGTAGAATTTGTGATATTAGAAAAAGAATACAAAAAATTAAACTACGAAACGCTTACGTTAATGGATAAAGCGCAAAACAAATCGATAACCGTAGACGATATGGAAGAATTTACAAAAAATTGGGTGGCGTTAAGGGAAAAAGCCGAAATCCTTTTGCCGCATGTTGACGTATATGAATGTAATCTGCGAATAGCGGAGAGTAAGGGTTTTGTAACTGTGGGAGATTTTGATAACGCATACGTGCAACTAAGCGTTGTAGAAGAACTGACCAGATATATACCGCATTTAATGAAACCTATTTGGGTGCATATTGTTTAAATGAAAATATTATATTTTTCCGACTGTGAAAAACGCGCGGTTGAAACCGATTCTTACGACATCGCCTGTATGAATATCGGCGGGCTTGAAAAAATACCGAATCCGTCCGTTAAAAAAACTATTGGAACTTTTATCGTATAAGTAACACCAATTAATAACTAGCTATTGTCGAGAATAAGTTAAAAAATTTGATAGACGATTGAAATTTTTATAGACAATAAAAAAATAACGTAGAATAGAGAGAACTAAAATAAGTTTAATATTGATTTTTGAATAATGTAAATCGGCGATTAAAATAAGAGCAAGATATAAAAGTAGAATAATATAAAACAAAACGGCTTGGCGTTCATAACAAATGCCAAGCCGTCTTGTAGTTATTTAGGATCGCGATAATATTTCGCGTAGGAAACAAAAAAACTTTGAGGAGGATTTTTGCTTCGACAATATTGTAACAAAGGAATTATCAATATGCAACCTACTATTTTTTTTGCACCCTCTACTTAAAAAAAAATTGAAGTAGAGTTGATTTTTTGCCTCTCCACTGGCAGTAGACTTAGCTTTTATTAAGTTAAATAGAGGTATTTCTTTTTTGTACAAATTTTCAATAAATAAAAAGACCGCTTTTTAGCGTTTATAAAACGCATTATCTAGGCAGTCTTTTTTAGTGTTTTTTAGTCTCTAATTAAACGATTTTAATAGGTGGAAGGGGAGTATTTTGTTCTGCGATATTTTTTTAATCTGAAGGCAACTGTTATCTTTTTGCTGCGGCAAAGAATATAGCCAAAGTTCCCGGTCCTGAATGGCAGCCTATGACAGGGTCTATTTGATTTATCAAAAAGCCTTTTACTTTGATTTTCTGCGCTACCAGGTCTGCCAATTTTTGCGCGTCTTCTATGCAATCGCCGTGAGAAATAAAGACGGTTTGCTCTGACGGGTTAACGATTGTTGTAACTATTTTTTCTGCCATAACTTCCAGAGATTTGCGGCGTCCGATAACTTTTTGAACGGGTATAAGGTGACCTGCGTTGTCAGTAAATAACACGGGTTTTATTTGAGTGATTTTGCCCAAGATAAACCCTATTTTGCTTACTCTGCCGCCGCGATAAAGATATTTCAAATCTTCTACGGTAAACCAATGGCAAATTTTCAGTTTGTTAGCTTCTACCCAGTCGCGGACTTCTTCAATATTTTTGCCTTGATTTTTGAGTTCAGCGGCTCTATGCACTATCATACCCTGTCCCATGCTCGCTGCAAGGGTGTCAACAGTATATATTTTGCTGTTTGGGTATTTTGCCCGTAGTTCTTCGGCTGCTACTAAACAGTTGCCGTAACTAAGCGAAAGCCCCGACGAAAAACCGAGATAGAGTACGTCGTCCGTTTCCAAAATCTTTTCAAAGAATTTCGTGTATGTTTCTTTATTTATGCATGTCGTAGTAATGACCGTGTCTTCTCTTAATAGCTTATAGTATTTTTGTAGATTATTATCTCTGCCTTTAACGTAACTAAGATGCGGTTCGCCGTCGATTATGAATTCCATGCCAATGACTTGTATGTCGAGATTGTCATAAATTTCGTCGGGGAGATTTGCGCATGAATCCGTAACGATCTTGTAACTCATATAATTGTCTCCTTTTATTTGTTTGGTACTAATTTATCAAAAGATATGTTATTTTTCAACCTATTAAACCTGTTAAGACGCCTACAAAAACTTTTTGAGTGTATATTTTTTTGTCGAATTTAGTAGAGTGAGCATTTTTTTGGTCTACTTGGGGTAGAGAGTCCTTTTATGAGTATTGACAATAAAGATTAAATGTAATATAATACAGTTTATGAATGAAAAAATGAGCGAAAAAGATTTTAAATCTACTGTTGCGGGTAATTTGGTATTTTACCGCAACCTTGCGGATATGACGCAGTTACAAGTAGCAGAAGCGCTGAATTACTCTGACAAATCCGTTTCAAAATGGGAACGGGGCGAGGGATTGCCCGATTTGTACGTGTTGTATCAGATCGCGCGCCTTTATCACGTAAGCATAAACGATCTGATGAACGCTTCAAAGAAAAAAAGGACGCCTTTTGAAAAGCGCGGAAAATTGCTTATATCGCTTTTATCTGCGGGTATAGTTTGGCTCGTTGCCGTGATAGTTTTCGTAGCATTGACTTTGTTTACCGACCTTCCAAATCTGTGGATGACTTTTGTGTACGCCATACCCGCCGCGGCGATCGTCCTTGTAGTTTTTAGCGCGATATGGGCAAAAAGAGTGCTGACAGGGATCGTTTCTTCCATTATTATTTGGAGCTTGTCAGCGTCCATATATCTAACTTTTTCCATCTCGGTGGACAAAATATGGGTAATCTTTTTAATAAGCGGCACATTGCAAATATTGGCTATAATGTGGTTTTTCCTGCGGGATCTGCTTCACAAAATCCGCCGCGCCGAGCCTGTTATAAATGAAGAAAAAAAGGAAGAAATAATAGAATAAAACTTTGTGTTTTTATGAAAATTTAATTAAATAATTAAAAAGACGGTTTGTAGTTATCAACCGTCTTTTGTATATTATACTAACTTTTTTATTGCTTTATATGCTGATAATCTATATTGCGACAAAATTCGGCAAAATTAAAAAATGATACTAAAAATAAGATGTTTTAATTACTTATGTAAAAGAGAGATGAAAAAAACTTTTTACTTTTGTATTTCATACCCCCGTTCCTCCAAAGCGTTTAATAAAAAATTTACAATGTCACCGAGACGGAATTTTTGTTTAACTTGTAAAGGATTATCTTTAAATTCACCTTCGATAATTTTTTCTTCATCGGCTAGTTCAAGCTCTATGCACTCTAATTCGTCGTCATATAGCCATGCATACACAAACGTGTCCTGCGATATATTTTCTTGATTTTTAACATAAGAACCTAATGAAGAAAAACTATATAAATTTTTAATGTTGGGATGTTCTATAACTATGCCTATCCAACAATCACCAACTGATAGAGAGGGTTTTCCATAAGTTTGCTGATCTATTGATCTTGATCCAGCAAATATAACAGATTCGTTAACCTCTTCATTTTTTAAAAAATCATATACCAAAACTACATCATAATATCCAGTTTCATTATATGGGTATTCATCAATATAAATATCCAACTTTTCGGCTTCTTCTTGTGTATATCGTTTTATGACTTTAATTAAATACAGTGACTGAAATGCATTGACCGAAAGCACAGCGTCCAAATCTTGAGAAAATTCGGAACGCGGACCTATGTTATATTTTGCAAAGCCTAGCTCACCTTCATACGGCGTATAAGTCAAGTTGTCCGAAAAATTAATGATAGGGTCGCCATTGTCATCGTATGTAATATCGACGTAATCTTCGCTCCAAAGCGGTTTATTGACGCAGCCGAATAGACACATTGACAGCAAAATCGCTGCTAAACAAATGCAGATAATTTTAAATTTTAATTTCATACATAAACTCCTTACACAAAAAAACTATTTATATTGCTTTCTAAAATCAATATCTTAGACAAACAACAATATGGAAAAGATACTAAAAAATTAGATATTTTGCTTTCTTATGTAAAAGAGGGATGAAAAAAACTTTTTATTTTTGTATTTCATACCCCCGTTCCTCCAAGTTTAGTTTTATAAATTCAATCAAGTCTCCCAAACGAAATTTTTGATAATAAATACGCGGATTTTTCTCAAATTCGCTTTGACATATTTTTTCTTCGTCTGAAATTTCTAGCTCGATAGACGATAAATTCTTATCAACGCCGATCAAAGTATATACGCTTGTATCCATTGTTATTTCTTTATTATTTTCGGGGTAAACGACTATTACCACCCCGCCCGCGATATATGGATATATCATTCCTCTATGAATAAAAGTTATAAAACAGTCTCCTGAAGAATAAGGCGGTAATCCATCTACTTGACAATCTACTTTTCCATAGCTAGCATAGTATATTACTTCGTTTATTTCTTTTTCGCGCAGATAATCGTAAACAATAACAGCCTCATAAAAAGTGGAGTTATTATATTTCCAAAAACTTTCATTCGGGAAAAAACCATTTGCTTTTGCCTCGTCCTCAGTAAGACGTCTAATTATTTTTACAAGATATAATGAATCCATATATCCTTGACCTATACTAGCATCTAAAGATTGTTGAAAATTTATTGAATAAAGTGCGCATGTAAAAAAGTGTACATCTTGCGTGTTTTGGCTAGCGTAACAAAGATTGTCAGAAAAATTAATAATAGGGTCGCCATTGTCATCGTATGTAATATCGACGTAATCTTTGCTCCAAAGCGTTTTATTGGCGCAGCCGAATAGACACGTCCACAGCAAAACCGCCGCGAGACAAACGCAGATAATTTTAAATTTTAATTTCATACATAAACTCCTTACACAAAAAAACTATTTATATTGCTTTCTAAAATCAATATCTTAGACAAACAACAATATGGAAAAGATACTAAAAAATTAGATATTTTGCTTTCTTATGTAAAAGAGGGATGAAAAAAACTTTTTATTTTTGTATTTCATACCCCCGTTCCTCCAAAGCAGTCCTTATAAAATTGATCAAATCGCCGAGTTTAAACTTTTGAGAAAATGTTCTTGGATTTTTTTTATAAGCGGATTCTATTATTTTTTCTTCTTCCAAAAGCTCAATTGCGATGTCTGCCATATCTAGGCTTGTTCTACTCATTTTATATACGAAAGTATCGTTGCTGATTTCCTCATCTAAAATATAAAAAGGTTCCATAACTATACAGCTAAGAATTCTATAGTCAATGGAGTCGCAAATTGATATAAATGTATCGCCGTTTTGAAAAGGGGGTAATCCTTTTCTTTGGTTTTCAGCAGTTCCACGAGCAAATCTAAAATAATGTGTTTGGTTAATTTCTTTCTCATTTAAATAATCATAAATAACTGCTACTTCATAATAAGTCGAATAACTGCTCATAGGATACATGTATGCGTCTAATTTTTCTGCTTCCTTGACGGTGAGCATCTTAATTACTTTTATTAGGTAAACAGAACCGAAATTATTCTGTTCAAGTGTTAAATCAAGCCACTCATAAAAGTCGGCTAAATAAGGATATTCACGGACATTGAATTCAATAGTCCAAGCTATAGGATATTTTGGGTACACAAAATTGTCGGGGAAAAAAATTGTTACGTCGCCGTTATCATCGTACGTAAAAATTACGTTTTCGTCCGTCCATTCCTGCTCTGGCGCGCAGCCGAATAGACTCGTCGACAGCAAAACCGCAACGAGAACAAAGCAAATCGTTTTAATATTTTTACTCATATTTAGCGTCCTTAATTTTTTATACTTATTATATACTAGATATTATAATATTTTATACTCAAAGTCAATATACAATTTTTGCAGCTGCTATGAAAGCTAAAATATATTAATTTTATGATTGATAAACATTTTGATATTAAGAGATATACTGACGATAATCAGTTAAGAAAAATAGAAAACTAATAAACGTGTTTTAATCAATATGATTAGAAATATAATTTTAAAATGCGAATAAAAAAACCCGTAAATACGGAAAAAAGACCGAAATATCGGTCTCTTTAAAATTGATTTCATAAAAATTTAATTTAATTTATTTTGCTTTTATCACCGTTTTGCCGAGATATTTTTGCAAAACTTCTGGTATGCGTATACTGCCGTCGGCGTTTTGATATTGCTCGACTATGGCAGGGATTATTCGGCTTGTAGCAAGACCGCTGCCGTTAAGCGTATGAACGAAACGGGTTTTGCCTGTTTCTTCATCGCGGAAACGGGTATTGTTTCTGCGCGCCTGATAATCGTTGCTGTTGGAAACCGAGCTTACTTCCTTATATATACCCATACTGGGCAGCCATACTTCGATATCGTACGTGCGAGCCATACTTGCGGAAACGTCTCCCGCGGCAAGCTTAGACAGACGGTAATGCAATCCCAGTCCTTCGACAAGTGAACGCGCTTTTCGGAGTAGTTCTGCAAAACTTTCCGCGCTGTGGTCGGGATGAGCTATCTGAACCATTTCTACTTTATTAAACTGGTGACCTCTTATCATACCGCGTTCTTCGCTGCGATAACTTCCCGCTTCTTTACGATAGCAGGGCGTATAAGCAAAAAGTTTTGTCGGCAACTGTTTTTCAGACAAAATTTCGTTTGAAAAAATATTGACCAAAGCCGTTTCGGCGGTGGGGAGCATAAACTGAGTATTCTCGCCCTCGTCGGCTTTTATCCAGTAAACTTCGTCGGCGAATTTCGGGAATTGTCCCGCGCCGTATCCGCAACGGTAATTGAGCATATGCGGCGGCAAAATAAATTCGTATCCGTCTTTAAGATGTTCTGACACAAAATAATTTAGTAACGCCCATTCAAGCTCAGCTCCAACTCCGCGGTACAGCCAGTAGCCGTTTCCGCCAAGTTTTACGCCGCGCTCGTAATCAATCATTCCGTTTTTTACGCAAAGGTCGTAATGATTTTGAAAATCAAAGTCAAAGGATGGTTTTACGCCGAAATATTCAAGCACTTCGTTGTTTTCTTTTCCGCCTGCTAATAGGTCGTCGTCGGGAATATTGGGTAGTGAAGCCAAAACGGTATTAAGCTCGTTTTCTGTTTGACCTAACTCTGCATCAAGGTTTTTGATTTCATCGGCAAGCAGACCCATTTCGCCGATCAAGCTTGAAGCGTCTATTTTTTCGCGTTTTAATCTTGCGATTTCCTGCGTAACGATATTGCGTTCAGCTTTTTTTGACTCGACTTTGGCGATAATACTACGTCTTGTTTTGTCGAGATCCACAATTTTTGTCAAAGAATATTCGCCGCGTTTTTTCAAAGCCTTTTCAACTTCGGCAGTATTCTCAATAATGCGTTTGATGTCTAACATTTTTCACCCTCGGTATTAACGTTCTTTCTTATATTTGACTATTTTACCACATAAAAACATTTTTAACAATTAAAATAATTATCAATTTATTTTGACAGTCTTTTTTTAACCGCTTAATTGATTAAACTTGACGAAAACGGCAAAAAAAAGTAAAATGCAAGTAATAATTAGCGAGGTCCATAGGTATGATAAGGTTTTTTAACACTCTTACGCGTAAAAAAGAAGAATTTTTGCCCATAAAGGAAGGAACGGTGTCGATGTACACTTGCGGTCCTACCGTATATAAGTACGCGCATTTCGGCAATATGCGCGCCTACGTTTTTATGGACTGTTTACGCAGAGTGTTGGAATATGACGGTTATAAAGTAAAGTCGGTCATGAATATCACAGACGTGGGACATCTGCTTTCCGACGCCGACGAAGGCGAGGACAAGATGACAAAATCCGCGCGCGAAGAAAATAAATCGCCTTATGAAATAGCCGAATATTACACAAAACAGTTTTTTAACGACCTAGACAGTCTTAACATTAAATGTCCGACCATAACGCCGAAAGCGACCGATAATATTCCCGAAATGATAAGTATGGTGGAAACGCTACTGGAAAAAGGTTATGCTTACGAAACGCCCGACGGAATATATTTTTCCGTTGATAAGTTTCCCAATTACGGCAAATTGTCGCGAATAAAACTTGACGACCAGATGCACGGCGCGCGCGTGGAAGTAAATGAAAACAAGCGCAATCCGATAGATTTTGCGCTGTGGAAAAAAGCCGAGCCTAACCACATAATGCAATGGGACAGTCCGTGGGGCAAAGGTTTTCCGGGCTGGCATATCGAGTGTAGCGTAATGAGCGGAAAATACTTAGGCAAAACTTTTGACATTCACACGGGCGGCGTTGACCATATTCCCATTCACCACGAAAACGAAATAGCGCAAAGCGAATGCGCCAACGGCTGCAAAATGGCGGACTATTGGATGCACAATGAGTTTATGCTTTACGACGGCGGCAAAATGAGTAAATCGCTCGGCAACGCTTTTACTCTTACCGAACTAATGGAAAAAGGCTATTCGCCTATGGTGTGCCGATACTTTTGCCTAAACGTTCAATACAGACAAAAAATCAACTTCACATTCGAGGCAATGGACGGGGCGAAAACGGCTTATGAAAGACTGGGCGGACTGCTTTTGCAGCATAAAGGCAGTCAAACGAAAACCGATGAAAAGGTTACGAAAAAATATCTGGCGGAATTTGAAAAAGCTATCAACGACGACCTTAATATACCGCTGGCTTTAGGTGTGCTGTGGACTATGCTGAAGGAAGACAAAAGCAAAGATATTTATGAACTCGCATTAAAAATGGATAAAGTTTTTGGTTTAGAGTTAAGTGAGTTTGAACCGAAAAAAGAAGAATCGGCAAAATTGCCCGACGAAATCGCGTTAATTGCGGAAAAACGCGCGACAGCAAGAGTGGAAAAAAACTGGAAATTATCCGACGAATTGCGCGACTTGCTTGACGAAAAAGGTTATGCGGTCAAAGATACCAAAGACGGTCAGTTAATCACAAAAAAATAAAGAAATAAACGGCGTATTTCACGCCGTTTTTTTTATAATTCTACAAAGGAGGTAATTTTATGAAAAATACTTACAAACCCGGTGAAGAAGCGCCGTATTCGGGACAATACGCTATTATCAACGAGAAAGGAAAAAATACGGGCGAAGAACGCACCGTGGTGAAAGACAAAATTTTTCCGCCTACTCCGCAGCCGGGGCAAACTTATCAGCTTGTTGATTCCACTAAAAATAAATCGGGGAAAAAATAGTAAAAATAAAACCGCTTATTATAGGCGGTTTTATTTTATCTCAAATATTTATCAAAATTTTTGACCGTTTTGGTCAGTATCTAAAAATTAACAAAATTTCATATCAAAAATTGACCATTGGTTATCGCAAATTTTATCTGTATCAAATGTTAGTCATTTTTGAGATTATCCATAGTTTAATTGAATCGATAATATTATTTATAAGAAATTCGTCAGTTCATAAAAAATATTTATTATGAATTTCTTTGCGTTTGGCTTTTGCTTTTTTATTCCGCTTTTGGGTTGAGTTTTACCATATGAATATGGTCGCGCCAGACGCCATTGATTTTTAAATATTTTTCCGATACGCCTTCGTATTTAAAGCCGTTTTTATCGAGTACCTTTAAAGACGAAACGTTGTCGGGTAATACGTTGCCTTCTATGCGGTGAAGTTTTAACTCTGTAAATGCGTAATCGACGACCTTTTTTACCGCTTCCGTCATAAAACCGCGGTTCAAGCAGTCTTTGTCAAGCTTGTAGCTAATAAAGCACGATAGAAAACAGCCGTATACGATATTGTTAAGCCCTACAAAACCAATAATTTTGTCAGGAGCTTTTTTTGAAAAAACGTAAAAACGATATCCTTTTTTTTCGTTTTCCGCGGCGATTTCCGTTTCTAAAATTTTCGTCATATTTTCGACAGAATAAAAACCGTCTTCCCTTGCTGGGTCAAACCGCTCGAAAAAATCTTTGTTGCGGACATAGTAATCCAAAAGGGGTTGAGCAAAATTCTTGTTGGGAGAAAGCAAAATCAGATTTTCCGTTGTGAATTTTATCATAGTTTTTCACCTGTTTTTTTAATAAAGGTTTTTGTGTGAATGAAGTAAAAATGTTTTTGGTTAATATCAATATATACAATATATCATACTCAATCACGATTTTCAATTATAAAAATTTTTCTACTTACATTTAATATGAGAATTTTTTTACCGTTTAACGCGAGTGAGTAAAAATAAATAAGATTTTCGCATATAAATAATTAAAGATAAGGAGTGGTAAAAAAATGGATAAAAAACATTCTTTGAGCGTAACGGACAGCGGCGTCACGATAGGCGGCGTCACGGACGTAGTAAGCGTTTTTGAAAAAGAAGTGGTAGTCAACACCGTAAAAGGCAGACTTGCGGTTACTGGTGAAAAACTTAACGTAAAAAAACTCGAAGTCGACGAGGGACTTGTGGTTATCGAATTTGACAATATCGCGGCGATAAAATACGGAGCCAAAAAAACGAGCTTGGGCAATATATTTAAATGAACGACGCGCTTCGCCAGTTTTTAACCTTTCTATCGTTTATTTACGTGGGTATGGTAATATCTTTACTGTACCCCGTAACGCATCTAATAAAAAAGTACAAAATTTTGGGCGATATTCTTTTTGCCGTTATTGCTATGGCAGCCGTATTTTTCGCTAATTTGATTTGGAACGACGGTCAGTTTAGAATATACGTTTTTTTGGGCGTGGGTTTGGGATTGTTTTTTTGCTCGCTAACAATCGTACCCATGCTTGACACGGCGCTTGGGAAGTTGTATAATTTTACCAAACAAAATTTTGGAAAGGTGAATGGCGATGAAACCAACGTCGATATTTCAGAACAAGAATCTGTTATTCGCGGTGATAATATGCACCGTGATACTCCTCGTGATGCTGAGCTGGCTGACGACCTTGTTCGTACAAAAGACCGCGTTTTTGGCAAAGGTAGACGAACTCGTAAACGAGATTAAGCAAAACGAAGACCTTATCGATCAATATCATACGGATTTAGAATACCGTAAAACGGTTGAATACATAGTGGAATGGGCTACCGAAAACGAGGGAATGCTTACGCAGGACCAACTTAACTGGATAGCCAAGCTTGGCGACTAACATAACGGAAAGAACAGGCAATCCGCCAAAAAGGGTTGCCTTATTTTTAACTGCTTGGGAGATTTATGACTGATTTTTTAACTGTGCTTTTAATTGCGGTCGGGCTGTCTGCGGACGCTTTTGCCGTATCGATTTCAAACTCAATGACAAAACCGAATTTGAATAAAATTCAGTTTGTGGCGTACCCGATATGTTTTGGATTGTTTCAAGGCTTAATGCCGCTATTAGGTTATTTTATAGGTTCCGCATTCTCAGGCTTTGTGGAAAAAGTCGACCATTGGATTGCATTGGTTTTACTTGCATTTATCGGCGGAAAAATGATTTTTGAAAGCATAACCGATATAAATAAAAAAAGAAAAAGCGCGGACGCGATAGATGTGCCGACTGACAATGAAGGCGATACCAAAAAAAGATTTTCAGTCGGTGAAATGCTCTTGCAAGGTATAGCCACAAGTATCGACGCGTTTGTGGTAGGTATTACTCTCGCTCTCACCGTGAATATGAATATATTTATTTCGGTTTCGATTATTACTTTCACAACTTTTATCCTGTCGCTTTTGGGTATGTATCTGGGTAAAAAAGTGGGAAAATATTTATCGGATTATTCGGGAATAGTAGGCGGAATTATTCTTGTGGGAATAGGCTTGAAAATTTTTATCGAGCATATCATAGCTATTTAAAAAAAATCGTATAAAATAGGCAAAATAAATAGAGAAAGATAGTAAAAAAAATTTTTTGTTGTTAACGCAGATATTATCAAAAGTGCGAGCGAACGAGAAAAACGGAAAAGGTAAAAATGAAAAAACAGCCTTTAACTAACAAATTTTTATATAATTTCGCTAATTTTTTTTATTGCAAAAAAGTTTGCGAAAAGCGGTTTGAACTCAATATAGTCAACGAAGTTGCCGACCTGAAAAAACCTTTTATCGCGCTTGTTAATCATACGAGCGTAAACGACGTTTTCGTTACGGCGCGGGCATTAAAAAAGTTTCAGCCGAATTACCTTTGCGCCGTAGACCAAATAGCGAGAAACAAAGCTCTCTACGCTTTTTTTGGAGCGATACCCAAAAGGCAGTTTATCAGCGAAATCAGCGCGGTAAAAGCGTGCAAGTACATTTTGAGCAAAAACCGCCCGATTGTTATATTTCCAGAAGGTAAACTTTCGGTGGATGGCAAAACAGGCATTATACCGCAATCTATTGCGAAGTTAGTAAAGTTTTTGGGTATGGACGTAATCGCCGTTAATATAAGCGGAAATTATCTCGGGCTGCCGCGCTGGTCAAAAACGCAGGTAAAAGCGAAAGTCGACGTAAAAATAAGCCGATTGTTTACGAAGGGGGATTTAAGCGAACTTCCGTTGGAAACCGTGTACGACAAAATTGCGACCGCTCTTAATTACGACGAATATAAGCGGCAAAGCGAGCAGAAAATAAAAATCGAGCGAAATTTAGACGGACTGGAAACTATACTTTACCGCTGTCCCAAATGCGGAGAGGAATTTTGTCTGACCGCTATTGAAAACAAACTTGTCTGCGGCAAATGCGGAACGGAATTTGTGATGGATTGTTACGGCAAAATAAATAAAACGCTTGACGTTCCGACGTGGTATGAGATGCAAAGAAATGCTGTGTTGCGGCAGTTGCAAAGCGGCGAATATTCGTTTTCCGCCTCGGCTGACGTATACGAACTGCCCGATTTGAAAGGATATAGGTTTCTTGGCAAAGGCGAAATAACGGCGAATGAAAACGGAATTAAGGTCGCGGTAAACGGTGAAAATCTGTTTTTCCCGCCGCAAAGCACGCCGACTTTAGCTTTTGACGGCGGCAAAAGATTTTTCATTTCTACTATTGGCAATACCTATAAATTAGAGATTTTGGACGGCAAAGGAATAGAAATCGCCAAACTAAATCTTGCCGTGGAAGAAAATTACAAATTGAAAACAAAGAAAGAATAAAGTAACTTCTGAATCCTGATACTAGAAAAAATAAAGAATATTAAAAAAAATTAAAAGCGACCATATAGATCGCTTTTTTTATTTACTGAATATAGATAAGGCTCGTTAAAAAATTCGTTTACGCTTTTTCGATTAAGCGTATGACCAACTCCGTGCAGTCGTGCAAATCTTGAATATAGATATATTCTTTGGTTGTGTGAATTTCCTGCATACCGCACGAGAGCACGATAGAGGGAACGCCGCGCATCATAAAAGAGCTTGCGTCGTGTCCGCCGAGTCCCATCGTTATATATTCGGGAGCTAAGCCCATTTCTTTTATAACAGACTCCGCTTTATTCATCATCAATTGACCGTCGTCGGTGTCGGCGTGGTCGTAACCTATGGTCTGCTTGGGAGAAATTTTGTATTCCAGTTTGGCATTCTTTGCTTTGAAATTATCAAGCAGTTTTAATATTTTCGAGACCTGCTTTTGCTGGTCTTTTTTCATAAAACTGCGGGTTGTGATTTTGAAAACGGCTTTATACGGCACCATATAGCCCGGCTGATATTCGGTTTTTAAACTTAATACTTGGGTAAAAGTCATATCGTCAGCGTTAAAAAGTTTTTTATCGATTTTTGCAATAAGATCGCAGGCGTGGCCAAGAGCGTTCGGCACGGTGGCGGAGTAAGTATGATTTGGAATATCATCCACAGTTATCGTGACTTCAATCGACTGTCCGTGCTGTCCGCGCCGCATTATTTTGCCTACGTTTCCCGACGTATCGAAAACATATCCGTAACGCACGCCGTATTTATTGATGTCTATTTGCTGCGCGCCCATATGTCCTTTTTCTTCCAAAGCGGTAAAAATGAGTACGATTTTTCCGTGCGGAATATTTTTCTTTATTACTTCGTCAACCGCAACGACTAAACCAGCAACGCCGCTTTTGTCGTCGCCGCCAAGTACAGTAGTGCCGTCGCTGTAAATAATATCGTTCTTGATTACGGGCTTTACGCCTTTTCCGGGGCTCACGGTATCTATATGAGCGCAAAAATATATCGGGTCTTTGGTTTCGTCAGTTGCGGGAATTATGACTACCAGTTGCTCGGTGTCATGTACGTCTTTGTCATTTGCTAGACGAACTAAGGTTTCCTCGTCAAAACGCTCCACCAAAACGGGCACACGCTCTATTTGCGCATTCCATTTGTAAGAATTTATTTTATCGACCAGATAATCGACCATATTTTTTTCACTAAAAGACGGGCTGTCGACTTTTACCATTTCCAAAAACACGTCCACAGTTTGCTGATGAGTATATTTCATTTTCGCACTCCTTTTTGTTATTTTGATTTCTGTTAATAATAATTATATCAAACGCGGATATAAAAAACAATTTGATTATGATATTTTTTGCGGTTTTATTACGGTGTATTTAAGAAATTGATTGCCGAAATATATTATTTATGCTAAAATAATTCTATCTGCGGACTTATTTTAAAAATAACTAAACGTCCGCAACAACTATTTATCTTTCACGGTAAAAATAAGTTTATATAGGGGAGTACAATAATGGCACTTATTAACGCAAAAGACATCCGCAATATTGCCTTGATTGGGCATTCCGGCGAGGGAAAAACCACGCTCGCCGAGGCAATTCTATTCAACTGCAAGGCGGTTGATAGACAAGGTAAAGTTGACGACGGCAACTCGACAATGGACTTTGATCCCGAAGAAATAGCTAAAAAAATATCTATCTCGCTTGCCACCGCTAACTGTAATTACAACGGCACAAAAATCAATATCATCGACGTACCAGGTTACTTTGACTTTGAAGGCGAATTGGTACAGGCTTTAGCTGTTGCCGATGCCGCTGTTATCGTAACCAGCGCGTCAGGCTCGCTTACCGTAGGCACGGAAAAAGCTCTTGATATTTGTATAGCGCGCAAAATTCCCGCTATGATATTCGTCAGCGGTCTTGACAAAGAAAACGCAAACTATACCGACACGGTTAACGCTATCACAGAAAAATATCCTACAAAAATCGCTAACCTTATGATTCCCGTTATGCAAAACAATTTCAGCGCGTATGTAAACGTTGACGACGGATTGTATTACGAAGTAGGCTCTGAAGAAAACGGAAAAGAAATTCCCGCTAATATGGCTGACCAAGCGGCTTCCGCAAGAGAAAAAGTTGTCGAAAGCGCGGCAGAAGGCGACGACGAGCTTATGATGAAATATCTCGATACTCTCGACCTAACGAAAGAAGAAGTGGAAAAAGGTTTGAAAGCGGGTATCGTTAAATGCGCTACTATTCCCGTTTACGGCGGCAGCGCGCTCGCTAACAAGGGTATCAAAAATTTATTAAATAAAATCGTTGCTACATTGCCCAGTCCTGCTGACGACGTTGTTACGGCAACAGACGACAAGGGTAACAAAATCGAACTGAAATGCGATCCCAACGCTCCCGTTGTTTTGCAAGTATTCAAAACAATCGTAGACCCGTTTGTAGGCAGACTTTCATTCTTTAAGATGCTTCAAGGCACTCTTAAGAGCGGAACGATACTAAAAAACGCGAATAAAGACAGCGAAGAAAAAATCAGCAGCATATTCTTTATTAAAGGCAAAAAGCAAGAGCCGACAGACAGCATTTCCGCGGGCGACATCGGAGCCGTTTCAAAACTTAACACTCCTACCACAGGCGACACTTTGTCCGAAGGAAAAGCTTTGACCTTGCCTCCTATCGAAATGCCTAAGCCCGTTATTTCTATGGCGGTTTACGCTGCGAAAAAAGGCGAAGAAGACAAAATTTTCGCGGGATTATCAAAACTTAAAGACGAAGATATATCATTTGCCGTTATTAAAAACCAAGACACAAACGAAATGTTATTGAGCGGTGTTGGCGAAACCCAACTCGATATACTTTGCAGAAAACTCAGAAATAAATTCAGCGTAGAAGCCGTTTTGAAAGAACCTAGAATAGCTTACAAAGAAACTATCAAGGGCAGAAGCGAAGCCGAAGGCAAACACAAAAAGCAATCGGGCGGCGCAGGACAATTCGGCGTTGCGATTATCAAGTTTGAACCTGGCGCGGAAGACGGTATTTATGAGTTTGCAGACGAAGTAGTCGGCGGCGCGGTACCCAGACAGTTTATCCCCGCTGTTGATAAGGGTTTGCGCGAAGCTATTAAAGAAGGCGTTTTGGCGGGTTATCCTATGATCAACCTCAAAGCTCGTTTGGTTGACGGTAAATACCACCCCGTTGACAGTAAAGAAATCGCTTTCGTTTCGGCGGCAAAACTTGCTTACGGCGAAGGTATTCCTAAGGCTCAACCGATACTGCTTGAACCCATTTACCAAGTGAACGTAACAGTTCCCGAAAACTACATGGGCGATATTTTGGGCGATATGAATAAACGCCGCGGCAGAGTTTTGGGTATGGAAGCAGCAACTGGCGGAAAACAAATAATCCGCGCTGAAGCTCCTATGGCTGAAATAACCAAGTACGCTACCGATTTACGTTCAATGACGCAAGGCAGAGGCACTTTCACTATGGAATTCCTCCGTTACGAAGAAGTTCCCCCGACCGCGACAGCAAAAATCATTGAAGACGCTAAAAAACGCGCGGCTGAAGCAGAATAAATTTAAAATCAAACAATATTCTAAAAGCGTTTCCTTTTTTGGGAAACGCTTTTGTTTTAACTAAAAAAAAAGTCAAATTATTGAAAGTTTTTTTGTTTGTTATTGAAAGGCTTTTTTTAAAAATTATTCATCAATTTTATTTTAAAAAGAGTTAAGTCTAAGTTTCGCTTCCAATTTCATTGAATATAAATTTTTCATGTCTTACCTTATAAGCCGTCTAAAAAACAGCTTGCTTTTTTGGCGATATATTATATAATGAAAGAAGCGGTATTTTTTGATTTTCCGCCGTAAAAAAGGGGAAAAAAATGAAAGTTCTTGTAACGGGCGGCACGGGTTATATTGGCAGTCACGTCGTCGTCGAACTATTAAAACAAAATCACGAATGCGTTGTTCTCGATAATCTTTCTAATAGTAACGAGAGCGTACTTGATAGCATAAAAAAAATCACGGGTATTCGCCCGATTTTTTACAAAGTCGATATGCTTGATAAGGCAGCTACGGAAAAAGTATTTGAGCAGAATAATTGTGACGCTGTTATTCATATGGCTGGATTCAAAGCTGTGGGCGAAAGCGTGGAAAAACCTTTGCTTTATTATCGAAACAACCTTGACAGCACCCTGAACCTTATCGAATGCATGAAAAAACACGGTTGCAAAAATTTGGTTTTTTCTTCTTCCGCAACCGTTTACGGCAAGCCCGAATCTTCGCCAGTTAATGAAAACGCGAAATTATCCTGCGCTAATCCTTATGGCTGGACGAAATTTATGAACGAACGCATATTGAGCGATATTTGCAACGCGGACAAAAGTTTGAACGTCGCTTTGCTTAGATATTTCAATCCTATCGGCGCGCACGAAAGCGGTCTTATCGGCGAAAATCCTAACGATATTCCAAATAATCTCGCGCCCTACCTTATAAAAGTAATAATGGGCGAGCTGCCGAAAATAAACGTTTTCGGAAACGATTACGATACTCCCGACGGAACGGGCGTACGCGATTATATTCACGTAGTTGATTTAGCGAAAGGACATATATTGGCTCTTAATAAACTCGCGACTAACTGCGGTTTGGTTACGTATAATCTCGGTACGGGCAAGGGTTACAGCGTATTGGATGTAATCGACGCTTTTTCACGCGCATGGGGTAAACAAATACCGTACTCTTTTGCGCCGAGACGCGCGGGCGATGTGGATTTGTATTTTGCTGACCCGTCGAAGGCAAACCGCGAACTCGGTTTTAAATGCGAATACAATCTTGACGATATGGCGCGCGACAGCGTGAATTTTGCTTTGACTTTGAAAAAAGCCCGTCAAAAAAGTAATTAAAATTCTCGTTCGCATCTTAGCGACTGTGTTGAATCTCGAATGTATTTGCAACCGCGTTAGTATATATAAAATTTTTTTGACATTAGATTCTTCAAAAAAATAACAAAGTTTACTTTAACGATTTTTTATAAAGTCGTTTATTATAAGGATTTATTTTATGAGTGAAAAAGTAAAAAAAGCGGTAATATTAGCGGCGGGCAGAGGCACTAGATTTTTGCCTTACACCAAAGCTATGCCCAAAGAAATGATAGCGATAGTGGACAGACCGTCGCTGGAAATAATAGTCGACGAAACCGTCGAAAGCGGCATTACTGATATACTTTTCGTAATCAGTCCCGAAAAACAAGCGATTGTAAAACATTTTTCTGTTGACACGACGCTTGAAGAATTTTTGGAAAGCCGCGGAAAATTGAAAGAAAAGCAGATTGTTGAAAACATAACGAAACGAGCGAAGTTCAGTTTCGTCTATCAGCAGGTAGCTACGGGCAGCGGCGCAGCCGTGTTACTTGCGGAAAAATTTGCCGACGGCGAGCCTGTGGCGGTACTTAACGGCGACGACGCTATGTACACCAACGGCAACACTCCCGTTACAAAACAACTGCTGGATTGTTTTGACGCATACGGCAAAACGGTTTTGGGTGTGCAGACAGTCACCAGAGAGGCTATCTCAAAATACGCTTCCTGCGACGTTGTCGAAAGTTATGGAAAAAATCATTTGATCAGGTCTGTAATTGAAAAACCGAAAACCGACGACCAAATAAAAAGTTTGCTGGCGCCATTGGGAAGGTACGTCATCAGCGGAGATTTTTACGATTATATACGCCGCACGCCTGTTGCTGCTAACGGCGAACTTCAATTCACCGACAGTTTGAAACTGCAAGCGGCGGAAAAAGGCATAATGGCGTATGATTTTGACGGACTTAGATACGACTTGGGCGACAAACTCGGGTATATGCAAGCAAGCGTCGAATACGGTATGAGACACCCCGAAATTGGGGCGAAATTTACCAAATATATAAAAAGTTTAAAAATTAAATAAATAAATCAAGGAGAGCAAAATGAGTTACACAAACAGAACGGAAATTCCTGAAAATTACAAATGGAATCTCGGCAATATTTTTAAAACGGTAAAAGACTGGGAGACGTCATTTGAAGCCGCTTCAAATCGAATAGGTGATTTTGATTGCTATAAGGGCAAACTGAATGAACCTAAAGTTATTTTGGAAATGATGAGAAAACTCGATTCACTTCTGTTGTCTTTCGACCGTCTCGAAAGTTACGCATTTATGAATTATTGCGAAGACAGCAAAGATTCCGACGCTCAAACCCGTTACGGCAAGGTTTCGTCTATGTTTTCTAAATTCGCGGAAAAAATAGCTTTTATCGATCCGGAAATGAGCAAACTTTCCGAAGATGAATTTAACAAAATGATAGCCGACCCCGCATTCAGCGATTACACGGAAAGATTAAAAGATATGCGCGACGGCAAGGCACATATTTTATCTGAAAACGAAGAAAAGCTGATGGCTATGTGCGGCGATTTTGAAAGATTTTTCCAGGAAATTTTTAATCGTCTCGATAGCGGCGACATAGATTTTGGTTCTATTACCGTGGACGGAAAAGAAGTTAAACTGACTCACGGCTCATACGCCACCTGCCTTCAAAACCGCGACCAAAGCGTTAGAAAAGCCGCTTTTGAGCGTTATTACAAAGGATTTATTGATTTAATCAACACTATTTCTGCGGTGTATGAAGGAAGCGTAAAAAAAGATATTTTCAACGCGAAAGCAAGAAACTTTGGCAGCGCAATGGAAGCCGCTTTATTTAATGAAAAAGTTGACAAAGTCGTCTATGACAATTTGATTAAAAGCGTCAACGGCACTCTCGAGCCTTTGCACGAATATATCGGGCTGCGTAAAAAAGTGCTGAAAGTAAAAGAGCTTAATATGTACGACTTGTCTGTTCCGATGATAGAAAACGCGGATTTGTCCTGCGACTTTGAAGAAGCGTTCCAGTATGTGCTTAAAGGATTAAAACCTCTCGGCGAGGATTATCAGGCGCTTCTCAAAAAAGCAAAAGACGAAAGATGGATGGACGTTCACGAGACGCCGACCAAACGCAGCGGCGCATATTCGCTGGGCGTTTTCGGAGTTCACCCGTACGTAATGCTTAACTATCAAAAAACCACACACGATATTTTTACGATAGCTCACGAACTTGGTCACAGTATGCACAGCTATTATTCAAGCAACACACAGCCTTATGCAAAAGCTGGATACAAAATTTTTGTGGCGGAAGTTGCCAGCACTTGCAACGAAGTCTTGCTGCTTAACTATTTGCTCAACACGGTTACGGATGTAAATGTTAAAAAATATTTGTTGTCTTATTATCTCGATATGATACGCACGACTATGTACCGTCAGACAATGTTCGCGGAATTTGAAGCGATAGCGCACGATTACGCAGAAAAAGGTCAACCTCTTGCAGCTGATTTACTTAACGAAAAATATTACGAATTAAATAAAAAATATTATGGCGACGAAGTTGTGCATAACGAACAAATCAAATACGAATGGAGCCGCATACCGCATTTCTACCGCGCGTTTTACGTTTATAAATACGCGACGGGAATTACCAGCGCGATTACTCTTGCTCAAAAAATATTAAAGGAAGGCGAACCCGCCGTTACCCGATACAAAAAGTTCTTGACAATGGGTTGCAGTATGGACCCCGTAAGCGAATTGAAAGCGGCAGGCGTTGATCTTACGACCGCAGAACCATTTGAAACGGTTGCAAAATCATTTATGGACACGCTTGACCAACTCAAAAAACTTTGCGAATAAAAGAATTTTTTGGGAGTAAAAAGAATGGTAAAACACATAGTATTTACGAAACTAAAAGATAATTCCATAGAAAGTAAAGCAAAACTCGTGGAAGTATTTTTGTCGATGAAAGGCAAGGTTCCTCAGATTATCGATATAAAAGCGGGAGAGGATTTTGGCTGCACAGAGCGTTCCTACGACGTGGCTTTGGAAGTTGTCGTAAAAGACAGACAGGCATTAACGGATTACGCTAACGACGAGTATCATTGTTCTGTCGTAAAAAAATACGTGCATGAAAACCGTACGGCTTCTGCGATCGTGGATTACGAATACTAAAAAGACTTAACGCCGTTAAGTAGATAAAAATATTTAACGGCGATACTACTTAACTAAAAGGAAAATATACTTATATGTGGGGCACATGGGAAATAGTCGCGCTCGTCTTGTTTTTGGCTATGTACGCGCTGCTGTTAATTTTTCAAAAATACAGAGCTTATATCGCTCTCGGTACAGCGGTATTGTTCATCGTATTCGGCATACTTGATTACGGTAAAATATTAGAAACCATCAACTGGAACGTGCTGCTTATGATAGGAGGCACGATGGGCACGGTATCGCTGTTTATTGAAAGCAAAATGCCCGCTAAAATGGCGGATATTATCATAAAAAAGACGCCGAACGTAATGTGGACGACGTGCGCTTTGTCGCTGTTTGCGGGCATCGTATCGGCTTTTGTAGATAACGTCGCGACGGTTTTAATGATTGCGCCAGTAGCATTAACGATATGCAGAAAGCTTAAAATATCGCCCGTACCGATACTTATCGCTATTTCGGTATCCAGCAACCTGCAGGGAGCCGCGACGCTTGTCGGCGATACCACCAGCATAATGATGGCTGGCGAAGCTAATATGAATTTTGTCGATTTCTTCTTTATGGACGGCAAAATGAGTATGTTCTTCGTTACGGAAATAGGCGCGCTTGTTTCGCTGATAATATTACTGTTTATTTTCCGCAAGGAAAAACAGCCTATCGATTCTTTGGAAGAAACGAAAGTGGAAGATTACGTTCCAAGTATAGCTATGTTGCTTACTATAGTGCTGCTGATTGTCGCTTCGTTCTTTGATAAATTTGACATAATGATAGGCGGTCAAAACTTGACTAACGGCGTTATCTGCGTAACTGTTTTCTTCGCTTTGCTAATCTATGAAATGATAAAACAGAAAAAGTTTGCCGTTATCAAAAAAACTTTTGCGGAAATCGACTTTTTCACATTGCTTTTATTAGCCAGTTTGTTTTTGGTTATCGGCGGAATAAGGGACGCAGGTATAATCACTAGAATAAGCGAGCTTATAGCGTCTATCGGGGGCGGCAATATTTTCTGGACATACACCATTATCGTATGGGCAAGCGTACTTATAAGCGCGTTTGTTGACAATATTCCATACGTAGCGACCATGCTTCCCGTAACGACGGCTTTGGCGGCGGCTTTGTCCATTGATCCGAGACTGTTTTATTTTGGTTTGCTTGTAGGGGCGACATTAGGCGGCAACCTTACGCCGATAGGCGCGAGCGCGAATATCACAGCGATAGGAATTTTAAGAAAAGAAGGCTGCGAAGTCAAAAATCGAGATTTCTTAAAAATCGGCGTTCCGTTTACTCTCGCCGCGGTTATTACGGGTTATGTATTAGTGTGGTTAGTATGGAAACCGTTTTAAATTTGAGTTAAATTTTTTAGATAAATTATAGCCGATTCAAAACCTTTAAGGAGGTAAAATATATGAAAATTGCTTTGATTGCCCACGATAAGAAAAAAGCCGATATGATTAAACTTGCGACGAAATACCGCGACGTGCTGGCAAAACATACGCTCTATGCGACAGGCACTACGGGAAAACTTATTATGCAGGAAACGGGACTTGATATACATTGTATGAAAAGCGGTCCGCTCGGCGGAGATCAGCAAATCGGTTCTATGATTGCCGAAGACAAGCTTGACTTAGTTATATTTTTGCGTGATCCGCTTACCGCGCAACCTCACGAACCCGACGTTTCGGCTTTGTTGCGTCTTTGCGACGTTCAGGGGATTCCGTTAGCGACGAACGTAAAAAGCGCGGAAATAATGCTCTACGCCGTTAATAACGATACGTTCAGAAAATTCCACGAATCCGTTTAGCATTTCATTTAGTACATTAGAGTTTATTTATTAGTTAAATAGATTAAATAAATTATAACCGTCCGCGTAAAAATGCGCGGACGGTTTTTTTTAAAAAATTCCAAGTGTAGAAATAATAAAACCTTAATTAAATTTTGCAAGTCATTGTGTTGTCGCTACAAGCTTTAAATTAAACATATTCACTTTTAAATAAGCAAAAAAACAAAAAAGCGGCTGAATTTCGCCGCTTAATATTTTTTAAAAAAATTTTACTTATTTGATCATTATTGAATTTTATCATCAGTCTGATCATCCGCGTTAAGGACAGGATCATGAGCGCCTATTTGCATGTCGGCATCGTTTGCCGAATAAATAATATAAGTATTTTTGATAGATTTTGCTCTGTACAAAGCTCTGTCGGCATTTTTATAAAGTTTTTCAAAAGTTTTTCCGTGTTTTGAATAAATGGATATGCCGATACTGCAAGACAATTTTACGTCCCTGTCCGGGAGTTGTATCTGGCAGATAGCGTCTAAAAGGTTTTGAGTTTTTTTATGTATCATCGCCTCATAGTGCATATCTTTGACAAAAACAGCAAATTCATCTCCGCCCATTCTGCCGACAAAATCCGTTTCGCGGAAAATCTGCCGCATTTTCGTCGCTATATTTACAAGAATTTCGTCGCCCAACAAGTGTCCGAACGTGTCGTTTACCGCTTTAAAATTGTCTATATCAACATATAAAAACGCATGTGTGCTGCCTTTACCGTTTTCGGCAAGATATCTGTTGATTTTTTCTTTCATTGCAAAATGGTTCAATATTCTTGTGAGCGAGTCAGTCTCTGCGCGCAAAGTAAGCTCTTCTATTTTTGTGTGGTGTTCCTGCACATTAGCAAGTCTGCCGATAGATTTTGTGGGCTTTCCATCGTTATCGAAAAGAGTGGTTATATCGGCTTTGTACCAGTCAAATAAGCCGTCGGGACGCAAAAGACGAAACTCTGCCGCCGCCTTTGGCAAGCCTTCTGCTATATCGTTAATAAATTTCGCGTATGCGGAGTAATCGTACTTATTTATATACGGGTTGACGCCATTATGATTTTCCGCAGATTCCGTAAAAGGTCTGTGTTTGAAAAGTTTTTCGTATTTATTATTGAAATTAAGTTTTTGAGTCGAGTGGTCGTAAAGGAAGATTATGTTATCTGAAAAGTCGTTAATAACTCTATACATTTCTTCGTTTTCACGCAAAACCTGAGTTTCTTGTTCGATAGACATATTTTTACGGTATTCCAAATAGAACACGTAACCGAAACAGAAAGCGGCTACAAAAAACAATTCTATTGTCAAAACAGAGACAGTCTGCGGTAAAAAGTTATTTTTGATATCAACGGCTTCCGTCGATACCGAAGTAAACAGATACCAGTTTTCCGCTCCGCTGGGCAAATTAGTTATGCTGTCATTGAAACTTGTGTAAAACACATATCTGTCAGAATCCGCAATTTCCAAATATAAAACGTCTGAAGTGTCAGATTCTATTTTTCGCGTAAATTCGTCCAACGCTGATTGATGATTTTCCGATTCTTTATATATATCAAAAATATTATTTGTTGTATGTAAGAAATTAGGATTTTGGCTGGGAATGATAACGTAGCCGTTGTTGTCAACAACAAAAGAATAAGTGTTTTCATCATAGTCGGAAGAATAAAGCAAAGAGTAAAAATCTGACTCGATCATTCCCCCCGTAAGCACGGCTACAACCGTCGAACCATCTGATGAATAAACGGGAACAGACAAAACGATAGAATCATCGGAAAGTATTTCATCCCCGTTCATTTTTTCTATGGAGTTTTTGCCGTCAATGGTTGACTGGAAATATTTATGGTGACTAATGTCAAAACTTTGATCATCGCTTGTGACAGTATAACCGTTGAGCGACGATATTCCCAAAAAAGTGAAACCGCTGTTAACTGAAAAATCTTTGAGCATCGCTGCCGTTTGAGCTAAATCATGATCGTCGTAGTTGTTTTTAATATGATTAGAAATCGAATTCAGCATTTCATACTGACCGTTAAGCTTTACGGAAATAATTTCTGACTGTTGCACCGAGGTGTTTTGCAAATCCTCATAAGTAAGGTTGGTTATGTCCTTTTTTAGAGTATATAAAAATTGTAGAAAAATAATCGCGAAAGCTATCAGGACTATCGACGGGAGTAAAATAATTTGTAATTTTCTCAATTTAGATTTATTCATTCAAGCAATTAATTTAGCTGGGCTAAAAATTTTTATATTTTTATGATTTTATCACATAACTTTTGTTTTGTAAATATCAAATTTTAAATTAAATGTCAAACAAATAGGTATTTATTCATATTTTTGCGTATTTTTGTTTTATAAAGCGCAAATAGTTAAAACTTTGAATGGCACAAGCCTATTGACATAAATCGCGCTGTTATGATAACATCTTTTATAGGTAGGGGTTAAAGGAGACGGTATGAATTACTTGTCACGAAGCAATCAAGTTACGTTAACCGAGGAAGGACACATTCGCAAACAGTTTAACGACAAAAAAGAATGTTTGCGGGAAATGAAACTTTACACAAAATTAGCTCCGCTGAAATTTTTCCCGAAAGTAGTGAGAAGAGGGGATAATTTTTTAGATTTACAGTATTTGGGCGAAAATACTTTGCTTAATATATTGAACGAATTTGAAAACAAAAAAGACCTCGAAGGTTTTTTGAAATACATGCGAATGCTGGCGGATGATTTTCGGCGTCTTCACGATTACCAAAATTGCGAGTATGTTTACCGCGACGTAAATTTTAGAAATTTTATAGAAAAAGACGGAATACTCTACTGCATCGATTTGACCGACTTGACAACGGGGGAACTTTGCCAGCCTTTGGGCGAGACCATTGCTTTTTTACTTAGCTATGACGAGGCTTTTACGCCGTATAAATTTGATTGCGCAAAAGAACTGTTAAAATTTTACGTTGAGGAATTCGGCTACGAGCGTTGGCAGTATCTCGTCTATACAAAACGAATGTTATCAAAGCTTTCGGCATTGAGAGAAAAATATTGGAATATCGAAAGTATAATAGCGTGCATATTGTAAGTCAGAGTGATAATTGACAATTGACTTAAAATAATTATATATAATAAAGATAAGATTTTTCAAAGTTGCTAATTTAATATAAGTTTTAAATTAGAATGTTTGAAAGTATAGCCAGAGTGATAATATTATTGACTTCAAAAAAAATCATATATATATAATAAAGATAAGAGTGTTATCAAATTTACTTTATCTTAGACTTTATAAAAAATAAAAAAGTCAATGTGATTTTACCAAAAATATTTTGCGGAGAACGTTATGACAGAATTTTTGAATTCTTTATCAGAACAAGGAATTTTTTTACTGCGAATATTTATAGCGGGCGTGCTGGGTCTTATTTTAGGAATAGAAAGAACCATACGCCAAAAAGAAGCGGGAGTGCGGACGCATTTTATCGTAGGAACTGCCGCTGCTTTGATGATGACCATTTCGCTGAGTTTTCAAAATGATTCGGCTCGTATCGCCGCGCAAATAGTAACGGGCATCGGTTTCCTGGGCGCGGGTATGATTTTTTTCCGCAGAGAAAGTCTGCACGGTCTGACTACCGCGGCGGGAATTTGGGCTACTGCAGGCATAGGTATGGCTTGCGGCGCGGGATTGTATCTTTTGGCTGTGGGCTCGACTTTGTTTATTTTTATCGCGATGACTATCTTTCACAGCCGTATTATGCGTTCACACGACGCGCGCTATATGTTCCTGGTAAAATTCGATTATTCGGAAGAAGCGAAAAAAACGCTGCAAAAAGAATTTGACGTGGAAAAATTCAGCCGATTCAAAATTTACTCCGCAGACGGGAAAAATATGGCGGAAGCGGTTATTCACACAAAAATGGATTGTCCGATAGAAAAAATTGCGACGATAGTGGAAGCGAATAAAACGATATATAGTATTGAAAGACTGGAAGACTGGTAAGTAATAAAAAGTTCTGGAAATATTTTCCTGTAAAACGCTTAACGAAAATTTTTAATTATGATACAATTACTACATAAAAAATTGTACTTTTTGTGACTTTTAGCGAAAATTCAAATAAAAACACAAAAACGATTTGAAACAGCATAAAATATGTTAATATAATTAAAAAACAGCCTCAAAAAAAATTGACAATTTTTGTAAAAAAGTATGAAAAAATCCTTGACAAAAAATGTTGCTAAGGCTAAAATGATATTGGTAAATTAAATAGAGAAAAGCAAAACGGCGGAAACGCCGCGACGCAAAGCCAAATGGGTCTAAGTCGTTTTTCGATATGACAGCCGGTTCCCGCAAATGAAATTTACGTAAGTAAAATTTATTTGCTTTTTTATTTACAAACAAAAGATAAAAAGTGAAAGGCAAAACCGTGCGAAAGCCGGCGACGCAAAACTACAGGGTCTAAATCAGTAAAATGATATGACAGCCAGATGCCTCGAAAAATAAAAACTTCGGGGCTTTTTTATTTGAAAAAAATATTATAAGGAGGTTTACGGAATATGAAAAAATCGTTAGTTTTAATACTGTTAGCATTAATTATTGTTTCGACTATGGTTTCTGGCTCACTAGCGGTTTACACTACTTCGCAAGAAATTACAAGTGGCGATATTTCCGCAAAACTCTTGATTTTTGAAATTAACAAAATAAGCGGTTTTGATCAATCTTTAGAAATTGCTCCTACTGAAAGCTATACATACATATTTAACATCACCAATACAAAAGGCTACGCTGTTTCCCAGGTTGCTATCGACGCAACGATAACTGTTTCTCTAAGTGCTGCAGACGGCAAAACCGCTATCGGAAACCTTGTTGCTGAAATATACAGCGACGGCGTAAAAATCGCGGACATTCCAGTAACCGACGGTGTTGGCAGTATAGATTTGACAAAACATTTCGATCTGACCGCAGAGACATTTGAGTACGAAGTAGTTATTACATGGATTTCAAGCGCTGACGACAATTTGTATATGGGAAGCTCTTACGGCAGTGTATTGACTGTTAACGGCGTAGCTGTTCAAGGCGATGTAAATGAAGGCGGAGGCGGCGAGGAAGAAGATCCGGATCCTTTGATGAAACAGATAAGCGACTACTTGTTCCAAAACCGTTATACTATATTTAATACCACACGAAATTTCACAATTTATTACAATTCCAACGACGGTGTTACTTACAAAACGGGTGTCGGTTCAAGCTCTATAGCTAATGATCTCACTCATACGATGGAAAACCAATTCTTAAGCAGCATACCCGCTGGCACAACTATTTACATCTATGTTGAACAATCAAACAGAAACCTTAGAATCCTGGTTGCAACTGAAGACGTTATGTACGGCGCTGAACATTACTATGATAAAACCGTGGACAGAAACGATAACGTTGTTTACGTAGATTACAATTATTAAAATAAAAAAATAAAAATAAAAACATAGAGAAAAGAAAGGCGCAAAAAATTAAAAGATAGCGGTACGGCTAACCAAAAATATTACATAGCCGACACAATCTTTCTCTAAAATGGAGGATATCATGAAAAAAACATTTACACTTATTTTGTTGGCGTTAATAGTCGCTACATCTTTGGTAACAGGCACTTTGGCTGTATATTCAGTTGAAGCTCCGGAAATCAACAGCGGTAACATTATAGCGAAAGAATTTGTTTTCACCGCTAGCGGAAGTCAAGATTTTGCAACTGGTGTTGAAATCGCGCCTACCGAAACTGTTCAAAAAACCTTTACAGTATCGAATTTTAATGGTAATGTAGTAACAGGTACAGATATGAACGTTACCATTACTGTTTCAGTACAAGGCGAAATTGCTCCCCTTACTATCGTAGTAACCGGCGACCAAGACGTTACTATCGTTAATAACGGCACAACAAGCACTATTACTTTCACCTTGAGCGCAGATCAAGCTGTTACAAAAACATTTAACGTCAGCGTGGTTTGGAATAGTACTGCTAACGATATCCAGTACATGGGTAAAGTTTCTAGCATTATTGTGAACGCTACAGCGATCCAAGGCTAAATTTAAAGGCTTTCCCTTTTAAGCCATATAGATGAATAGTTTCTACACCGAGCAAAGTCAAATCGACAGTATGCGGGAAGAGCTGGACAAAGTCTTAGCAAAACCGCAAAAACCGAATTTTGCTAAAATATTCGGATCAATCGTGTTTTATTTGCTAGTCGCTTTTCTGATATTCGTTCTAGTAGACGTAACGATTGACAGAAATAGCGGTCGTGTTCCTACACTGTTTGGCTTATCTATATATGAAATAGAATCAAACAGTATGGAACCTACCTTTAACGTAGGTTCCATACTTGTTTGTCAAGTTTTTCAAAGTGATACCAAAATTTCTGTCGGAGACGTCGTGACTTTTAAATTGACCGACGGCAGAATAGTAACCCACCGTATAGTAGAAGTGCTTTATGCAGGCGAACCCAACGAATGCTACCGCACAAAAGGCGACAATTCTATAAATTCCATTGACGCGGAAACTTTGACGCGCGACAGAATTTTGGCGGTATATTTGTTTAAACTACCAATGACGTAAAAAAATGGCTAAGTTATTTAAAGACGAAAAACCAATACCGATGGACACTTATAATACCGCAGTAAGTCTTAGAGACATTGTCTCGGAAGAAGGGGACTTGACTGACGGTGTTTTTGAGCCTACGTTAAAAAACGTCACGCTCGAAGTAAAAAAAGGCGAAACGGTAGGCTTATACAGCAAAAATCCGCTGGAATCAAAATTAACGGTGGAGATTATCGCTAATTTAAGAAATTATTACAGCGGTAAATGCGTTTTGATTGAGCGCGGTATGATACGCAACAAGCGTTACATTTTACCGCAGCTGTTTTTCTTTAACCAAAACAGTATGTTAATAGAAAACATGACCGTTTTGGAATACGCCACTTTTACGCAAAATCTCAAATCGAAAGAATACGCGAAAATGCAAAAAACTTTGCTTGACGAAATTTGCGCTTTGGGAATGGATTATATATCTCTGACTCCCATTCACAATTTGACTAATCAGGAAAAAATTCTAGTACAGCTTTATATAGCGTATTTGACAAAAAGCAATATCGTCGTTGCGGAACTTAATGAAATAGTTTTCACCGAAAAAGAAATCAATATTTTTCAAGCCATAGTCAAATCTATGATAAAAGAACAAATGGCGTTTATTTTCGCTACAGGACAAGCTACTCTTATTGGCAAAGTCGCGACAAAATATATAAGAATCGACAAAGGTTTTTCTCAAAAAGCATTGCCGGTAAAAGAAATAACGCTTAAAGAAAAGCTGTTTGCTATAAAAAAAGAGCTTGTGGAACTGTTAAAAAATAATGAAGCAAGCGCGAAAACAAGCGACGAACAAACGAAAGCCCCTAACGGAACTGAAAATAAAAATGATTTATAAAAACAGTTATTTTAATAGAGAGCTGAAAGAAGCTTATATAGTGGAATCTGCCAGTAGAAGAAACGGCGTTCTATACGGGTTTTTTTACGTTGTAATCACTATCGCTTTTCACTTGGTATTAAACACGCTTAATAATACTGTTTTCGGCGAAACATTTCCGGAATTAACTTCCGCTTCGATTTTTTCCGTCGTATTTTTATACAATTTTGTTGCGTTAGCTCTTTTTGTTATTTATTTAGTTTCTCATTATCAGTTGCTGACTTTCCAAGAAATAAGCGACAACCGCTGGTATCCGCTTATTAAAAACGGCTATTCGGTAAACAAGATGATTACCGCAAAACTTTTGGCTAGATTTTTCCGAGTTTTGTTGGTTTATTCAGTAGGTTTTCTCGGTTGTCTTTTGTTGGGTGGACTTATAGGCTATCAGATTGTAACGCGATATTTGGCGAGCCTTTATTTCGTTGGATTGTCTGATATATTGCTGATTTATATGATATCGCTCACGATTTCCAATTTTGTCAAAAAAAGCCGATTTATGAGCGTGGTAATTATTATCGTTTTTGTTTTGGTAAAAGTGTTGCAAACACATCTAGGCTATTACAGCGCAATAAGCGACGTCGTTGTGATGAGCGACATATCGAATCTTTTTGTTTTCCCAAAGCTTTTATATATAATAATTTCCTCAGTGATTTTCTTTGCTTGTTTGGGCATTAATTTTTTGGTTGTACGCTATAAATCAAAAAGATTTAGCATGACGAAGGTCAAAGAAGCCGGATATTATATGGACTATATGAGCGACAAGATCGAGACCGTGAAAAAAAGTTCGCTTAACCCTACTCAAGTTATTAATATAGCCGTTACGTCCGTAATTGCGTTGTTGGTGTTAATTTTGCTTGCGTTTAACGTTGCGGTTCTTTTATCGACGGATTTCGGCGGGCTTGATCAAATAGCGGTTAAACCGATTTTATTCCAGTCAACGACAATGTCTCCCGTGATAAATATGAACGATTTAACTTTCTTTGAAAAGGCTGGAAATAATTATTCCCCGAAACTTGGAGATATCGTTTTGTTTGAATCAGACGGCGAAGTTTTCGTTGAAACAATAGTTGAAATTGTTGATCAAACGCATGTCGTTGTTGATATAACGAATTATTCCGTAGGCACGGAAGCGGAATTTTTTGTCAAAACTATTCAAGTCAGTTCGATTTCGCGCATATATATCGGCACTAATAGATGGCTTGGCGCGGTAGTGGCGTTTTCACGCAGCTTTTTCGGAAGAGTTGTAATGCTTTTACTTCCGCTAATGTTGATTATTTACCGTAAAAATATCGTCGATTGGTTTGCGCGGCGTTATCCTAATTACACCAAAGATATGGAAGAACTGGCGGCAAAGAGAAATAAAAATAAAAGAGTATAATAATTTTATTAAATATAAATTTTAGGATTGAGATAAAAACTCAATCCTTTTTCTTTAACAAAAATTTAAAGGAATAACAACCCTTTTTTACTAGATACTAATAATAAAAATAATTAGGGAGAAAAAATATGGCATACAGCTACAAAGGCGCGATAAGTTTTGGTCTTATTTATATACCTATCAATTTGCAGGCGAGCGTCAAAAACAACGACGTCAGTTTTAATTTATTGGATAAAAACACAATGTCGCGTATCAAATATAAAAAAACTTGCGTCGACTGCGACGATAAAGAAGTAAAACAGCAAGATATTGTAAAGGGTTACGAGTACGAAAAAGACAAATACGTCGTTTTTGACGACAAGGATTTTGAAAAAATAAAATCGGAAAAAGACAAAAATATTACGATTGAAAAATTTGTTGATATAGCCGAAATCGACCCAATTTTTTACGATAAGGCGTATTATGTTTTGCCTACGGGCGCGGAAAAAGCGTACGCTCTTTTAGCAAAATCAATGGAAGAAGCGGGTAAGGTGGGTATCGCTAAGACGGTTTTAGGAACCAAAGAAACGCTTGTTGCCGTAAGGGTAAAAGATGGGCAAATGCTATTAAGCACTATGTTTTTTAATGACGAAGTGCAGAAGAACCCCGCGAAAAACGTGACTGCGGAGCCTAATGAAAAAGAAATAACTATGGCGAAAACAATAATCGAAGCGATGAGCGGAAAGTTTGCCCCCGAAGAATATCACGACGAGTATCGTGAAAAACTGCAAAAAGCCATAGAAGAAAAAATCGCTGGTAAAGAGATATCCGCGCCTAAAGCAAGGTCTATCGGTACCGTAACAAATCTTATGGAAGCGTTGGAAAAAACACTCTCGGGGGTTTCAAAATCAAAAAAACCTGCGGTAGCTGTTAAAAAGAAATCGAAAAAAGCCAGCGGCGAATAGGTCTAATACGGCGGAAAATATGACAAAAGAAATTTGTTAAAACAAAAATTTTACGTAAATGATAAGACAAAATTAAAAAATCTCTAAAAAAATATAAGCAGGTCAAAAGTGAAATTAGAAAAATACGAACAAAAGAGAAATTTAGTAAAAAGCGGAGAGCCCGCGGCAGAACCTAAAAAAACGGTATCGAATAATCTTGCGTATGCCGTGCAGCACCACGTCGCAAGTCATGACCATTATGATTTGCGGTTGGAGTGGGAAGGGGTAATGCTCAGTTGGGCTGTGCCGAAAGGTCCGTCGTTTAACCCGACCGACAAAAGACTGTCGATAAGAGTCGAGGACCATCCTTTGGATTACAGGCATTTTGAAGGCACGATACCAAAAGGCGAATACGGCGGCGGCGTTGTTATGCTTTGGGATAACGGCTTTTGGACGCCTAATTGCGACGTGGAAAAAGGGATAAAAGACGGCACGCTGAAATTTTCTTTGCAAGGTAAACGCCTAAAAGGCGAGTGGGCGCTCGTGCGTTTTGAAGAAAGCAAGACCGGCGACGATTGGCTGCTGATAAAAGAAAAAGACGTATACTCTAAAGACAATGAAGGCATAAGTGGATTTACAACGAGCGTAAAAACGGGACGAACAATGGACGAAATAGAAAAAGGGGAAAAAGCAAAAATTTTAAAAAACCCGATTATGAACGTCTCGCCTGAGCTTGCAAAACTTGTGGCTGTTCCGCCCGAAACCGAAGACTGGCTCTTTGAAGTGAAGTATGACGGCTATCGAATTTTGGCGTATTGCGAAAACGGCGAAACTACTCTTTTGACCAGAAACGGCAAGGATTTTACGAAAAAATTTTTAACCGTTGCCGAGACTTTGAACGAATTATCAGTAGGCCGCGCGTTCGTCCTTGACGGCGAGATGGTGGTTGCGGACGAAAAAGGGCGGACGGATTTTCAAGCGTTGCAAAATGTGATGAAAAACAAATCCGACCAAGACCTTACTTATGTAGTGTTTGACCTTTTGGCTTTGGACGGCGAGGATTTGAGAGAAAAAAAGGTTATCGAAAGGAAAGAGATTTTAGAAAAATTAGTTAAAAACGCGCCTGAAAATATATGTTACAGCGTGTTTGTGACGGGCGGCGGTTCGGATTGTATAAAAGCCGCGTGCGCGCAAAAACTTGAAGGTATCGTGGGCAAAAAGATAGATTCTACTTATCGCGGCGCGCGAAACGGCGACTGGATAAAAATAAAATGCGACAACAGGCAAGAATTCGTCGTGGGCGGGTTTACAAGAACAGACAAAAAGACTGAGGGCGTGAGCGCGCTTTTATTGGGAGTTTATGACGGCGACGAACTTATATACGTCGGTCGGGCTGGGACAGGCTTTACAGAAAAAGAATCAAAGGAACTGTCAGATAAATTTAACCGAATAAAAGTCGAAAAATCGCCTTTTTCAACCGCGCCGAAAATAGGGAAAAATGAAAAGGCGTTTTGGGTAAAACCTGAATTTGTCGCAGAAGTGAAATTTGCCGAATGGACGAAAGAAAACTTGTTGCGGCAAGCGAGCTATAAAGGAATGAGAGCCGACAAAAACCCTAGGCAAGTAAAAAAAGAAAAAGCTGAAGCGATTACTAACGACAAAACCGACAAAAAAACAAGCAAAAAAAATAAAGAAAAAAAATTAAAGATAGACAGAGAAAAATCTAAAATCGGAGATATAAAAATATCTAACCCCGATAAAATGATTTTTCCAAAGCAAAATTTAACGAAATTTGACGTTGCGCAGTATTACGCATTGGTTTCCGAAAGAATGATGCCTTATGTCGGCGGCAGAATTTTGAGTATCGTTCGCTGCCCTAAGGGCGTGGGCGCGGATTGTTTTTTCAAAAAACATTACGACGAAAAAAGCGTCGGCATTGAAAAAATCCTTGTCAAAAACGGCGACGGCGAAGAAGACGAATATTTTTATATTGCAAACGAGCAAGGACTTATATGGGAAGCGCAAATGGGTACTATTGAGTTCCATACGTGGGGCAGCCGCGCAGATAGCCCTAACAAACCCGATATGATGGTTTTCGACCTTGACCCCGATGAGGGAATGGATTTGGCGCAAATAAGACAAGGGGTTAAGGATCTAAAAAAACTTTTGGATTCGCTTTCGCTGGTTTCGTTTTTGAAAACGAGCGGCGGTAAAGGCTACCACGTTGTCGTGCCTTTTGTAAAATCGGCGGACTGGGAGACCTTTCATGATTTTTCAAAAAAAATAGCAAAAGTTATGGAAGAAAAAATGCCGACCAAATACACGAGCAATCTTAAAAAAGTTAATCGAAAAGGCAGGACTTTTATCGACTGGGGCAGAAACGGAAAAGGGGCGACCAGCGTTGCGCCGTATTCGCTGCGCGCGCGCGACGGGGCAAAAGTATCTATGCCGTTAGCGTGGAAAGAACTGGATACCATTGCGCCTGACGGCATCGATATGAAGCAAGCTACTGCACGACTAATAAAACCCGACCCGTGGAAAAACTTTTTTTCCGTCGACCAAAGTTTAAGGTTGTAAGTTAAAAATATTATTTATAAATTCATAATCAAATTTTTAAATAAGCATTGAAATTTTTTAGCCATATATTTAAAAATGCAAAATAAAACTCGGTCAAAAATTGACCGAGTTAAGCTGGAGAAGGACACGAGTTTGATACAAAATGCACCCGGTAGTCTCGTTCCCGTTTGTTCCGTTTGCTTTGTGCACACCCTCGGTTTTTCCGTTTGTTCCATGTGAGAGTATACACAAATAAAAATGTAAGCTAACAATAACTATATAATCGCTTCGGAAATAAACCTAATAAAAAATCAGTACCCTTCAAAAAGGCTAACTTTCTGAAGGGTGCTAACTTATGCTTATCCTATCAT
>DAOTGG010000001.1:0-84083 GCA_035446985.1 Eubacteriales bacterium | reverse complement strand
CGCGTACAAAATCTCGCCAGTATTGTATTCCATTAGTAAAGCCGACTTTGCGGTCGATGTGTTTGCGATTTTCATAGTATCGGTCGAAGCATTTACAATTTTCGTAATATCGCTCGACGTATTTGCAACTTTTGCAGACGTGTCAGCAAAACACAGTTGCGGAAATACAAAAGCCACAGCTAGTATCAAACAAATAATTATCGCTGATTTTTTCATTTTTTATCTCTCCCGTAAAAAAATTCTTTGATTTTAGTATTTGTTTGCCTTTTCAAAATATACAAAAACGGCGGGTATGATAGCCCGCCGAAAATTATTTGGATTTTTAATTTTTAGAAATATTTTTATATTAACTAAATCCAGGTGAAATCAAAATAATTTTAAAGTGTGATTTTTTGCCAGATAGATTTACCTTTGTTAGGTAGAGCGAATTGTTCGCGAATCGTGTCCGCGATTACGTCAAAGCCTATAAGCGTGCCGAGATTGGTAGGTACTATATCTCTTCCGTATATCAATAGCGGAGTGTACTCCCTTGTGTGGTCGGTATGCGCTTTGTGAGTGGGATCGTTTCCGTGGTCGCTGGTGATATACAAAACGTCGTCATGCTTCATGCAAGGCATAAATTCGCCGAGACGCTTGTCGATTTCTTCCATAGCCTGAGCGTAACCGAAAACGTCGCGTCTGTGTCCGTAAAGCATATCTGTATCGACCAAATTAGCGAAAACAAGTCCGTCAAACTCTCTGCCGACGAGTTCCATTAGTTTTTCCATGCCTTCTTTGTTCGTATGAGTATGATAGCTTTCAGTAAGTCCGCGGAAATTGAAAATATCTTCAATTTTACCTACGCCGATACTGTTAAGTTTGTTCGCTTTAACGTCATCAAGCAAAGTGTCTGACGGCGGCATAAGTGAAAAATCTTTTCTGTCAGCGGTACGCTCAAAAGGATATTTTCCGCTAAACGGTCTTGCGATAACTCTACCTACGTTATAATCACCGACACAGATATCGCGGATTTTTTGGCACCAGTCATAAAGTTGCTGCAACGGCACCTTGTCCACATGACAAGCTACCTGCAATACGCTGTCCGCCGATGTATAGACTATGGGTTTGCCTGTTTTAAGGTGTTCCTCACCGTAGTCCCTTATCGCTTCTGTTCCGCTGTAAGGTTTGTTCAGCAAGATTCCGCAACCAAAAATATTTTCGAGTTTGTCTACTAAGGGTTTTGGAAAACCGTCGGGGAAAACAGGGAAAGGTTTATTTATGACTACGCCGGCTATTTCCCAATGTCCTACAGTAGTGTCTTTCGCTTTTGAAAGTTCTGCCATTCTGCCGTAAGCTCCTTTTGCCGAACGGTCATCGGGATAAACTCCGTCTATATTAAATAAACCTAGTTTTTTAAGATTGGGTATATACATATCGTATGCGCTGAGTGTGTTTTTTAAAGTATTTGCGCCAAAGTCGCCGTACATTTTGCAATCGGGTAACGCACCTATACCGAATCCGTCAATAACAATAACGAATGCTCTCATAAAATTTTTGCTCCTATTGCCGCCATTATAACAAAATATGTAAAAATTAACAATCAAATTAAACCTAAAAATTAAATTATCAATATGGCTCTGGGCAGTAAAAATACGATACAGCATTGAATTAGAGCAAAAATCGCTGTAAAAATAGCTAAAAATATCAAAATTTGATAATCCGCGTTGTAAAAAGAGCAGTTGCAGTTATCCAAGGAATACGCCATGACGTACCCCAAAACGAAAGCGCAAAAAGCTATTTGGATAACCGAATAAAACAGGATAAATATCACGCCGTAAAAACCCAAACACCAGACCGAAACGCAAAAACCGCCTATATACAGCCCGCGAAAGAACGTGAGTACAAAAATTAACCATACGGTTATCGAGTTAAAACCCAGGAAAAAAGCCCCTATTATTATAATAAGGTTAGGGAAAAAACAATGCCAAAAAACAGCTCCGAAACCGCCCGTTATTATTACGTTTACGGTTATATCGGACTGTATAGACGAAAAAATATTAATTTTTGTCACCGCGCCAAAAATAGCCCCGCCAAGACATACGATTACACTAACGGCGAAAATCCATTTTTTATTAAAAATATAATATCTAGCGGCGTAAAAGATTTTTTCGCAAAAACGACCCATATTTATTAAATATGAGTCGATTTTTGTCGATATGTTAGTTTTTGATATACGAAAAAATTTTATATTGATAGATACCTTATAAAAAAATTATCGATGTTATTCGTAAATAGGTTTTTTGCCTTAATTAAACTTAAACCGTTCTATAAATTAAACGCTAAATAAAATTAATTTTCTAACATCCATTGAGCCAAAATGCCGTAACCTTTCGTTGGATCGTTAATGAAAACGTGAGTTACTGCCCCCACGAATTTGCCGTTTTGAATTATCGGGCTGCCGCTCATACCTTGAACGATTCCGCCCGTAATTTCCAATAATTTTTCATCTGTAATTCTTATAACAATTCCTTTATCACTTATCGTCGTCTGCGCAAAAACTCTTACTATTTCTATCTCAAATAACTCGGGAGTGTCGCCGTTAATGGTGGTCAAAATGTACGCTTTGCCTGGAATAACTTCCCTAGCAGAAGCTACGCTGTAAAGTTTTTTGTCAATATTAGATGGTAGTTTATAAATATTGCCGTATACGCCGTACTGGTTGTTGACGTAAATATTGCCCAAGGGCGCGGTTATGTCGAATACGCCTTTTAATTCGCCCGCCTGACCTTTTTCGCCTTTGACTACGCCTTCTATTCCGCAATCATAAATTGCGCCGTTAATGACTTTCACTATCTGTTTGTCCTGCGAAAGTATCGGATGGCCTAATGAGCCGAATTGAAGATTTTTTCTTATATAAGTCATCGTGCCGATACCGCTGGAGCTGTCTTTCGCCCATAGTCCGAGCTTGTAGGTTTTACTCATAACATCGAGTTTCGGCGTTATTTCCAGTTCCGCGGCTACTCCGTCGCGGATGTATTTTATATTAAGCGACTTTCCCTGTGACTCGTTAGTGATTTTTGACAAGGTGTTAACATTGGTGATTTTTATTCCGTTTATTTCCGTGATAACGTCGCCGATGCATATACCTGCGCTGCGTGCCGGAGAACAAACGCCGTCGGGCGAAACAAATTCGTTTAGTCCTATAACCCCTACTCCGTCTCCGTCTATCGTGATACCGATAGGTATGCCGCAAAGGTAGACTTCTTCGGTGATTTCCGAACCTGTACCAAATAAGTAATCAAATCCGCTGGGCGCGTTTTCTGCGGCAACTACTCCGGAAAAACTTATTGTCGCCGCTATTATTACGGCTAATACTGTACTCCAAAATCTCTTCATAACGCGCTCCTAAAAAACTACTTAATAATATTAGTAGTGTGGCGGAAACGGTTACAAATATTTATCGATAATCAATCAAATTCGATAAAAAAATTAAAATATGAAATTTTTATAATTAAAAATTAACAAAAAATAAAACGGAGTTATTTCTCCGTTTTTATGTATTTTATATTGTTGACTTTATGTTGTCCGCCCAGTCTATCATTTCTTTTGCGTGAAGTCCGCCATATTCGCCGATGTTATTACCGCCGATAAGACGAGTGATTTCATCGTTTTTGCCTTTTTTATCAAGGACTGTAAGCCGTGTTTCGGTGCGTTCGCCGTAAACGCCCTTTACGATAAGCATATTGCTGTCGCCCATCGCGGCGATCTGCGGCAAATGCGTTATGACGATACATTGATAATCTCTCGATACATTGGCAAGCTTTATCGCCACCATTTGCGCCATATTGCCCGAAATACCGATATCAATTTCGTCAAAAACCATAGTCGGTATTTGCTCGATATGCGCCGTAATATTTTTTATTGCCAGCATAAAGCGCGACATTTCGCCGCCGCTTATGATTTTTGCTAACGGCTTTAACGGTTCGCCTTTATTTGCCGATAGTAAAAATTCTACTTTGTCAAAACCGTCTGCGGAAACCGAGTTTTTGTACTCTTCAAAAGTCGGAATATCGTTAAATCGCACTTCAAATGTGGTTCCGCTCATTCCAAGGTCTTTTAACTGCGTTTCTATTTCGTTTTCAAAACGTTTTGCGGTTATTTTTCTTTCGGACGAAAGTTTTAACGCCAGCTCGTACATCTGAGCCAAAACGGCTTCAATTTTTGCATTGAGTTTTGAAATAATATCGGTAGCGTTTACAAGGTTATCGTATTGAGCGGAAGCTTTTTCCAAAAATTTTAGAGCATCAGTAACGGTGCCGCCGTATTTTTTCTTGATATTTTTTATTTTTTCCAACCGTTCTTCCATACGGTCGATTTGAGCGGGGTTATAATCCGCTTCACGCAGAATCTTGTCCAACGAAGAAAAAATATCGTCGGTTTCTATCTGCACGGCGGAAAGTCTTTCTGCTAGCGACGAAATATCTTTGTCGTAAGCGGCAACAGAAAGCAGCGAATTTTTTGCTTCGGCAAGACGGGACATAACGCCCGAAGTTGAAAGAGAATCCAACGCGGCCGTGACCGACGACACGATTTTTTCGACGTTCATTACTTTTGAACGGATTTCAAGTAACTCGTTTTCTTCCGTTTCCGACAATTTTGCCGCGGTGATTTCGTCTATTTGAAATTTTAAAATATCTAATAGACGTTCTCTTTCGGCATCGCTTCCGCCAAACGCGGAAAGCTGTTTTTTCAGCTCGCGATAATCGGAATAAAGTTTTTTTAATTGATTTATCAGTTCGTCGTCCTGACGGTAATCGTCCAAAACTTTTATATGATTATCTACTTTTAGTAAGTTTAAATGCTGACTTTGACCGAATATATCGACGAGCGTTGCCGTAATACTCCGCAGTACTGCCGCGGAGCAAATTCTGCCGTTCACTCTTGATTCATTTTTGCCGCTCAATGTGAGCGTGCGGTTAATAACAACAGTCGTATCGGGTTCCAGTCCGAGTTCCGCCATTATCTGCCACGTTTTTGAGTTTTGCTCGATATTAAACGCCACTTCAACAAACGCGCTTTCCTGACCGTATTTTATCAGCGTCTTGTCGGCTCTTTCGCCCAAAACAAAAGCAAGCGAATCGATGATTATGGATTTGCCAGCGCCCGTTTCGCCGCTAAGTACGATAAGCCCGTTTTCAAACTCGATATCGAGACGGCTTATTAACGCAATATTTTCGATATGTAAATTTCTTATCATAGTTTATTCAAAAAGATTTTTTATTTTAAGTTTTAGTGTTTCGGATTTTACGCTGTCGGCGCACACCATCAAAATAGTATCATCGCACGCCACATTGCCCAAACTTTCGGGGTAATTAAGTTGATTTATTACGGACAAGACCGCGTTCGCGCTGCCTTTCAAAGTTTTAATCACCACAATATTTTCAGCTTTTACGACAGAGCTAACGGCGTCTTTAAAAATATTAACGAGTTTGCTCGAAACTTTGCTGTCCGCGCCTTTTATTGCCGCGTATTTGTAAAAACCCTTATCGGACAATATTTTAATAAGACCAAGCTCTTTTATGTCTCTGGATACGGTCGCTTGCGTGGCGGAAAAACCGTTTTTAGTCAGTTCTGCCACCAGCTCTTCCTGGGTTTCAATATCTTTTGACGCGATCAATTCGAGAATTTGCGAATGTCTTTGTGTCCGCGACATAATTTTTTCGCTCCTAAAAGCTATCTGCCAGTTTGTGATTTAGCTTTTTAAAATAATTATTTTCAAAAATGATAAAATCTTTATCTAACTTGGATTTGTTAACAATTATTTCGCCGTCGAGCTTTTGCATAACGCCGTCAATGTTAAGGGCAAAATCCCCCGACACGGGTTTTACTATCAAGGAAAAAGTTTGCGGGTAGACTACAGTCGGGTTTATACAGCCTATCGGCGTGAAGGCAAAAACTTGCGACTCGGTTAGTATTGCGGGACCGCCGCTTGCAAGACAATAGGCAGTAGATCCTGTCGGCGTGCTTACTATCACACCGTCGCCAGTAAGTTTTAATTTTTGTCCGTTCAGCTCTATTTCCACCACTACCGATTTGGTTCTGTCCACGCCCGACAAAACGATATCGTTAATGGCTTCGTATCGGTATGCTCCCGTGACGACGTCCAAAGTAGCGCGTTTCAAAATGCTGTAATCGCCGTTTTTTAGCCTTAACAGTTTTTCAGCGATGTCTTTTTCGTTCGCGGATATTTGCGACATAAAGCCTAATTTGCCCATATTAACGGCTACGACAGGCAAATTAGACTGTTTTGCATAATGTAAAACGGTGCCGTCTCCGCCAAAAATAAATAAAAAATCAGCGTTTGGAATAGAAAATTCTTCACAAAACTCATATTTAAGCCCCAACGACTCGGCTTGTTTTACAAAAAGCTCGATTGTTGGGTTATTACGACTGTATTTTTTGTTGATAGCCAAAGCTAATTTCATTCGTTCGCTCCATTTATTCCTTTGTCGATAATTATACGACAAAAGTTAATAATATTCAATATTTCCGCAAAATTTTATCGTTATCTCGTTTAGTAATTATATTTTTTTATCTATAAATAGCTAAATAATATTTTATAATAAATCAAATTTTATTTTTGGTTTTTCAATTCGTTAAGTTCAAAGTTTATTTTAATGAACAAAGATTTTTCGTCCAAACCGCAAAAGCATAGCTGTTCGGGTATTTCGCCCTGTTCTATAAACTCGTCGGGCACGCCGTAGCAAACGGTTTTTGTTCCATATTGAGATAGATATCCGAGTACTGCTTCTCCAAAACCGCCGCTTAACACGTTTTCTTCAAGCGTGAAAACAATCGGTTCGGTTTTTAGCTTGTTAAGAGCATTAAAATCAAGAGGCTTAACCGTAGCGGCGTAAATTACCGATAAATCAAGTTTTTTCGCAATAGCAATGGCATTGATAAGCATACGATTGCCTGTCGCTATTATCGTTCCGTTATTTCCCTTTCGTATCTCATTCCATCCGCCGTTAAAACGCAAGGCAAAGCTATTCTCGATTGATTTCGGATAGCGTATTGCGAGCGGAGAGTTAAAACTTACAGAATAATTGAGCATATCTATAAGCTGCGTGTCGTCCGATGGCGACAAAACCGTCATATTGGGCATCGACAACAAATAAGACAAGTCGTATACGCCTTGATGAGTTTTGCCGTCCGCGCCGACAAGCCCAGCCCTATCAATGCAAAAAGTAACAGGTAGATTTTGCATACACACGTCGTGCAAAACCTGGTCAAAACCACGTTGTAAAAAAGTAGAGTAAACCGCAAAATAAGGTTTCATTTTTTCCACAGCAAGACCAGCGCAAAAAGTTACGGCGTGTTCTTCCGTAATGCCCGTATCAAAAAATCTGTCTTTATGGCGTTGATCAAAAACGCTTAATCCCGTTCCGTCAGTCATTGCGCAAGTAACTGCGACAATATTAGAGTTTTCATCAGCTAAATCCGCTAAAGTTTTTCCTACTATTTCAGACATACTAATTAAAACTTTTTCGGATTTTGGCGATACGCCGTGATATTTTTGCGGTTCTTTTTCGGCGGGTTCATATCCTTTACCCTTTACGGTACGAATATGCAAAATCGTCGGACGGATTACATTGTTTTTTATTCCGCTAAGATACGTCACAAGTTTTTTGATGCTGTGACCGTCAACTATTCCAACGTATTTTATATCAAAACTGTTAAAGTATAAATTTGTGTCAAAAACGCCTAATTTCAAAACGCGCTTAAACCATCTGAGCATATTCAAAATAGGCTTGCCGATAAGAGGAATAGACATCAAAAACTTTTTCGTTTTTTCTTTTCTCAGGTCGTATCTGCCGACGCGCATGCGTGACATTGCCGCGGTTGAGCCTACGTTTTTGCCGATTGACATTTGATTATCGTTATATACGATGAGCATTTTTGTGCCGCCGATGTTGTTCATCGCCTCAAAAGTCATTCCGCCTGTAAGCGCGCCGTCGCCGCAGACCGCTATCACATTGAAATTTTCTTTATTTATATCTCTGGCTTTGGCTATACCCAGCGCGGCTGAAATCGCCGTTCCGCTGTGTCCCGTATTAAATATATCGGACGGGCTTTCATTGACGTCGGGAAAACCTTTGAGTCCTCCGCTTTTGCGCAAGGTGGCGAAAGCGTCCCGTCTGCCGGTCAGAATTTTATGTACGTAAGACTGGTGTCCCACGTCCCAGATGATTTTGTCGGTTTCGTCAAAAACATAATGCAAAGCAACGGTCAACTCCACCACTCCTAAATTGCTGGCAAGATGACCGCCGTTTTCCGTTACAACATCCACGAGCAGCGCGCGTATTTCCCGGCACAGCTCGGGCAGTTGTTCTACGGATAGTTTTTTCAAATCCGATATACTATTTATTTTTTCAAGCATTAATTGTCCCTTTGATTTTTTGATAACGCTAGCGTAAGCAAGCAAAAATTATTTGTCCTTATCGAGTATGGACAAAAATTTAGCCAAACTTAACGTTATTTCGTTAGCGTTTTTCGTCGCGTTACGTTTTGCTACGGCTTTACCCGTTATCGTTATCGTAGCGATAAGAGCGGAAACCGCAACGCTGATAAATATCGTGCCCAATGCACTTATATTGCTGTATTTTGAGACTACTACGGCAGCAATAGCCGCGCCCGACGCGCCCGATATAATACCGCAAACGTCGCCTATTATATCGTTAAGTATAGACGAAACTTTATCGGCGTTTCTACATAACATTACCGCTTTTTTAGCTCCTTTGATTTTGCGTGAAGCCATAGCCAAAAATGGCTCTTCGTCCGCGGCGGTCGCCGCTACCCCCATCATATCGGAAATAATGCTAATGAAGATAATTATAAGCACCAAAATAGTAGCGGTAAATATACGCCACAGCGAAACGTCTATCGCCATATAAATAAGCTCGGTAATAAAACTAATTAGAAACGACAAACCAAGCGTCAAAAGCAGTACTATAATTATCCAACTGCCGTCCTGACGTGATTTGTCGGTCTTTTTGTTTTTATCATTTTTTTCGTTTTTACCGATGGTTTTTTCGGGGATAGTCCCCGGCAGGTCTGCGTCTTTTTTAGACATAAACTCCTCTAATAAAATTATAAATATAAAAAAATAAAGGTGGTGATAAATCGGATAAACCTTACGGCATAGGTTCAGTAGGATTTCCCTACGAAATACCCGTCGTCGCCGATCGGGCAGTTTCCTTTTAAATTCCGTATCGCCTCGTTACCAAAGGCGCAACTGAATCGCCACTAAGTCCGTACTATAATCTCCGAAATACCTGGGTTGCAGTCTAGAAGATTTCCTTCACATAGTCATTGTATTTAGCTTCTTTTGCAAGACAAATTTCATAGAGCAATCGCATGTTTGAATTGGCCAATTCGCACAGTTGTTCACTAATCCCAAAGCTCTCGCTCAAAGCAGGCTACTCTGTACACAGCTTTTTGTTCACCGCATAGCAGGTTTAATCTCGGGCAGTAAGCATAAATACAATTTTTGCCTACCGCTTCGAGTCTCCACGGGTAACGGGTCACATGCGCCGTATGCCGTTACGGCCGGCCCGTTATCCTTATCTCCCAGCATCAACCCCCGTTTGGGCAACGAAAGCCAACACCAGAAGCTTCATAGATGTGCCCTTTGACGATAGTTTAACCCCGTCTTCAACACAATGAGTTCTGACTAGAATACTGCACCACCTATATTCTATGCCGATTATAGCATATTGTTTAAAAAAATGCAAATGTCTATTAAGCCAATTTACTGTGAATGTTTTCCAATGCCGACTCAAAATATTTTGTGTCGTATTTGAGCATTGACAGGCTTGTTAAGGCGTTATCATAAGCGTTATTGGTTAAAATAATCGCCCTATCTTTGTTTTCATTTACCCAGCCGTCGTTATCCGTTAGGTCGTCCGCTATCTGAAACAATATGCCGTAATTTTCCGCAAAATTTTCCAGCAAGCCGATTTGGGCGTTATCTATATCAAAATAAATAGCGGGAGCTACCACGCTCGCCATAAACATATTTGCGGTTTTATGCTTTATCATATTAAAATACTGCTTTTCGTTTAAATTGTTTCCGCTGATATCAAGGCATTGACCATATATCATACCGCTCGCGCCGCTCATTTTTGCTATGTAGTTAATCGCTTTTAAATAATTTTCGCTCGAATTTTCTACATCCGCTAATACTTCAAAAGCGAGATTTTGTAATGCATCCCCCGCTAGAATGGCTGCAGCTTCGCCGAAAGCTATGTGGCAGCTGGGTTTTCCGCGCCTGATATCGTCGTCGTCCATCGCTGGAAGGTCGTCGTGTATAAGCGAATAAGTGTGCAAAAATTCTATCGCAACAGCAATCCTTTTTACTTTATCGTCGACAGCTTTTATCATATCGGCGCAGTTTAGGGCAAACGTCGGGCGCAAGCGTTTTCCGCCGCTGCCAACAGCATATTTTGCCGCGACTAAGGCTGTATTAGTTTCGTCGAATTTTGGAAAATATTGATCGATTATTTTTTCTACGTCGTACATTTTTATTTACCTATCTGGTCGAGTTTTTCCTTTATTACAGTAAGTTTGCCTTTGTATTCTTCCAGAGAATCAAAGCATTGTTTTGCCAAAGTCACGCCTTCGTCAAAAAGCTCAAGACTTTTTTCGATAGTAACGTCCTGATTTTCCATTTGCGCTACTATTTCATTCAATTTTTTTAAAAGTTGTTCGATATTCATTTTTTCACCTTAATATCCGTGATTTTCGCTTCCGCCGTTCCGTCCTGCAAAATAAATTCTATTTCCTCTCCCTTACTTAGCTCGGCGACTCTTTTTACCGTTTCGCCGTTTTTCGTTATCTGGGTAAAGCCTTTCGCCAGCATTTTTGACGGATTTGCGGCGTCAAGCGATTTTGACAGCGTAATAATCTGTTTTTCAACGCCGTAGAGAGTATTATTTGCCGCGGCGTACATAGATGAAACCGAATAAGCGGCATTTTGATATTTTTTATCTAATTTGTCTTTCGCTAAATAAGCGATTCGATTTAATGTAGTAAGCGCGATTTTTTTTGCGTCTATAACGTTAGAAGTAAGTATTTCCGCGGCTTCGGTAGGCGTCGCCGCTCTTTTATCAGCCGCAAAATCCGCGAAAGTAAAGTCCGTGTCGTGTCCTACGGCGGACACCGTGGGAACACCGCAGCGGTTAATGGCTCTGACCACCGTCTCGGTATTAAACGCGGACAAGTCTTCGTTACTGCCGCCGCCGCGCCCGATAATAACCGCGTCAATGTTATTTAAATTAGAAAAATAATCTATTCCGTTCGCTATTTCGTTTTCCGCCCCCGTCCCTTGGACTTTTACGGGATAAAGCATAATATCGACGGCGGGATTTCTACGCAGCGTTACGGCTTCAATGTCATGTATCACCGCTCCGTTTTCCGACGTAACGACGCCTATTGTCCTGCAATCGGCAGGAACAGTTTTTTTAATTTCCGTTGAAAAACAACCTTCTTTTTCCAGTTTCGATTTGAGTTCGAGTAATTTTTTGTATTGCAGACCGAGATTGTTTTCGGGTGTAATTTTTTTGACATTAAAAGATAGTTTGCCGTATTTTGTTAGATACGAAACCGTACCCTCAATAACGACAGACATACCGTTATTAAACCCCTTTCCCGTCAGCGACGTAAAAGCGAAACAATCCATTTGGGAAAATTCGTCTTTAAGACAAAAGTACAAGGAATCGTAACTTTCCTTGTAATTAGAAATTTCTCCCTTTACGCTGATGTTACCCAGCATTGGCTCGCTGTCGATAACCGCTTTGAGAAAATTATTAAATTGCGTTACGCTGATAATCATTTTTAGGTCTTGGTCTCGATTTCCTGTTTTATAAATTGCGCCAAAAGCCCGTTGACGTAAGACAAGCTCTTTTTTGTGGAAAACTTTTTAGCAATCTCCACCGCTTCGTTTACGCATACCGCCGGCGGCGTATCCATGTAAAGCATTTCGTGCATCGCCGATACTATTATCGCAAGGTCAACCTTGAAAATTCTGTCGATTTTGTAACCTTTTGAGTATTTTGTAACTTTTTCTTTGTATTCGTCCAGGTTGTCTATCGCGCCGTTATATAACTTTGAAATAAAAGTTTTGTCGTCATCGGTTAATATACTCGCTTCAAATAAATCTAACGACAAGTCGTTCCGCTCGCCTTTAAAAAAATATTCATAAACCAGACAAAATGCAATTTCCCTCGCGTACTTTCTCATAATTTCCTTTAAATTTATATTAACCCTTTGACAAAAAGCCAAAGGGTTTTTGCGTTAGTTATTGTTCGTCAAACTCCACGTCGATAACGTGAACGTTTACGTCTTTGACCACAAATTCGGTCATCGTTTCCAATGTGTTTTTAATAGCTCCCTGTACCTTGCTCGCGATATCGGAAACGTTTACGTTGTAAAGAAGTTTGATATAAACGTCTATATAGAGCGAATCACCGATATGGTCGATTTTGATATAGTTATTAGTTTGCTTTTTGCCCGCTTTCGTGCGTTTGTCGTATTTTACCACGCCGTCAATTTCGGCAATCGCGCAATCAACCACGCCTCTAACTATTTCGGTGCTATAAACAACTTTACCCGTTCCGTCGTATTTCGATACTATCTTCATAAGACATCTCCAAATGTTTTATATGAAGTTAGTATACCATAACTACCGCAAAAAAACAATAATTTAGTTTACTGTTATATCGCCAATATTTTTATGTAGTCAGGTGTAGTTTCGATTTCGCTTATTATAACATTGTATATTTTCGCCGTATCTTCTTTTGTCAGTTCGTCAGCGGAAACGATTACGTTGATGTTTTGGCTGCTCGTGCCGATAGAAACGACAGCGTCGGTAAATCCTTGCGCTTTGAGCATTGTTTCAAGCAAAAGTTCCAGCTCCGTTGTTTCGATAAGTTTGAGTTTTTGAGCCATAGCCTCTTCTCTGGCTTGAGCGTACTCTTCCGTTGTTGTAGCCAGGATTTCGTCAAGCAGCTCTATTTCGTAATTTCTGGTGTTCTGTCTGTCTGTTCGGTAAGTGCTGAAAAAGTTACCCGTAACCACAGCGTCGCCGTCGCCGGTAACATCTGTGTTGCTGTTATTGATCAGCCAAATATTTACGAAAGCGGCAATCGCTAGTACGGCAACCATTGCCACGAGCAGAACGATTTTTTTCTTTTTTGACATTTAAAATATCCTCCAATTATTTTTTATATCCAAATACTTCGATTTGACTTCCGTCAATACCAAGTAGTGTAACCAATGCTTTTATGATTTTGTATTTTACTTCCGTTTTGTCGCCGCCTTCCGCAACAACGACGACGCCTTTAATGGCGGGGTATAATTCTCTTAATACTATCGGTTCGCCCTTATAGCTGACTATCTCGCTCGTGCTGGTGGTGCTGCCTGAGTTTGTTTCGGTCTTAGTTTCATATAGATATTCGTTCACAAGACCGCTGTCATAAGTAATAGCGATACTGACTTTGCCTACTCCCTCGATATTAGAAACTATTTCGGTAACGTTAGATAATATCTGTTCTTCCCAGTTTTCTTCCGTGACGACTGTAGTCGTGTTTCCGCCGAAATCCGCAAAAAATACGACAAGAGCGGCGACGCATAAAATTATTGCGGCGTAGATTTCTATGTGTTTAATTTTTTTGATTTTTTCCCAAAATTCTCTAATCATAAAAACTAATCCTTTCAGCGGATATTCCAAGCTTATCTTCAAAAATCTGCGTTATCAACTTAGTAATAAATATATGATTTTGGTTGTCCGCTATTACTATATTTTGCAAATAAACCTTTACGACAAAGTCCTTTTCTTCGTCCAAAACCACTTTTATATCGGCGTTTTTCACTCCGTTGCTATTCAAAACGGCGGTTATGGTGTTTTCCCAGTAATCTGTTTTAATGTCGTCGAGTTTACTTGATAAACCTGCGTCAGCCGAAACCGTATCTATTTCAAAATACTCTCCGACGTCAAAATTTTCCGACAAAACCCCCGGCAGCGGCTGTATTAAAACGAAAGTCGTCAATATCGACATCACCGCTTTTACATATTTATTTGACTCCCCTTCGGGCAAAATAATGTCCACAAGTAAAGTCAAAGCCACGATACCCGTTACGGAAATTATCCATATACCCATAATTTTTTGCTCCTCAAAAAACGTTAGCCGTAGAAATAATCAGTAAAATCACGACGAAAAGCATCAAAGCCACTCCCAAAATAAGCACGACAAGCAGCATCATATTTTTTGAAATAGCTGTTAAAAACTTGACTATCCGCTCGTCGGTTATCGGCTCAATTATGCCCGCTGCAAGCTGCATAAGCAGATTGAACACGACTAGCTCAACTACTGGAATAACGATTATAGCCCCCAACATAAGCAAAGCCACCACTCCGAAAGCGTTTTTAACGAGTACCGAGCTGGCCATAACTAGGTCAAGCCCTTCCGCCAGATAACCGCCGACTATAGGAATATAGTTTTTTGTGGCGTATTTTGCGGCTCTTAACGAAACGCTGTCAAAAACGTTTGCGTTTATTCCCTGCACAGTCAAAAAAGCTGAAAATACCGTGAATGCTATTCCAAACAAAGCCATGGCGAAGTTTTTAAAGAAAGTTGTGATTTTATCGAGCCTGACGTCGTTAGAAAGATTAGATACTACCGAAAACACAAAAGCGATAATAATCAAGGGCATAATCACGTTGCAAGCTATCTCTATTATGCCGTTTGCCAGTAACGCTACCGCGGGCTGATATACCGACAAAGCCACTTTTGAGCCGATAGCCGCCATAAAAGCCAATAGCGTGGGCATAACTATATTTATCAAGGTTTTTACTCGGATTAACGCTTCTTTCGTGCTTTCCACATAGGTCCACACATAGGCGAGTGTCGTTATGATTATTACTGAAAAGCATACGAAAAACACTAGCTCGCCCGTTGACTTTCCAAAAACAGTCGACTTGTTTTTCGCCAAAAGTCCGCATAAAGCCGCAACGGCAACGATAGTCAGTATCGACGGCAAAGCGGAAGCGAGTCTTGAAAAAAATATTTCAAAAACGTATTTTGCAAAGTCGCCGCTACCCACCGTGTATTCGCCGTGAATAAGCGCGCTGAATAGTTCAAAAGCGGATTTATCGTTGACGCCGCTTTCCAGCGAATCCAAAAAGTCTTCCAGCTCGTCCCAGTCAATAGCGTTGCCTTGCTCTTCGGTGAGCGTGGTAAGCTCGTCCTCGTCTGCAAAAGCTGTGTTCGGCAAAAAAATCATAGCTACTATAATAACAAGACAAAAGACTAAAAATATTTTTATTCGATTTGTTTTTATAAACGGCGCAATCATTTTTGTTTTAAAAAGGTTATGGAGCAAGTTCCATAATCGTTTGAATAAGCTGCATAATAATAGGCAAAGCCATTACCAAAATCACCACTTTGCCAGCCAGCAGGAGCTTGTCCCCCAGGCTTTTCGCGTTCGCGTCCACGCAAATACTGTTGCCGAATTCCGCCAGATAGCCGATACCTATGATTTTTAAAATCGTGGAAAAAAGCGAATTGTTTACGCCTGAAATCTTCGCTATATTGTAAAAAGCGTAAACGACTTCGTACAGCTCGTCCAACACTAAAATTAAGACCAAAACGCCGCTTCCGACCCCTATCAAAAGCGACATTTCGGGGTTTATTTGGCGTATGACGAGCGTTGCAGAGACCGCGATAATGGCGATAATGACTATCTGAATAAAATCCATTTTTTAGTAACCGAACAGCGATTGAAGCGCGGAAAACAACTGCACTACCATATCAATCAATATAATAAGTCCCAGCACAAGACCTGCTACGCCCGTAAGAGTAGCCATTTCTTCCTTGCCGCTGCGTTTAAGAAGCATACACACAATCGCAGTCACAAGCCCTATTCCCGCTAGCTTAAAAATAATTTCGATACCCATATACTGCCACCGTTCTCCTTGAATTTATTTGCTTTTCAGCTGTAAAATTGCTTGTTTTCGATTAGATATGTTGAAAAATTGACAATCAAATAACAAATTTGATTTTTTTCTTATATTGTCTAAATCAAAAAAACGCAAAAAAGGAATCCGCATAAAATGCTTATTTTCATTGTCATCGGGGCGCGCTGTTTTGCGGTTTCCTGCGCTTCTGTTAGTTTTCTTTCAAAATATTTTTCGTAAAAGCCTATTTCTCTGTCCTGGCTGTCTGCGTCACCCGCGCCTAATATATCGAAAAATTTTTCAATATATACCGTTTCCTGTTCTGAAAACATACGGTTTTTGTTTGTTTTCAAGCCGTTTTTTTGCGGTTTTTCCGCTGTTACGATTGGTTGAACGTTAGGGATTTTCCTTAAAATAAGCGCGTTTTCCGCATATGTTTTAAAATCGTCGTCGTATCCGCTCTCCGCCAGGACTTCCGCGACCGTCGACCTGCGAAAGCCTAAGTTCGCCCTAAAGCTAGTGCAAAAAGACAAAATATCGAAATAAAACCGCTCTTTGCGCTTATATTTTTCCGACAGTTTCGCGCCGATAATCGCGCTGACCAAAATTCCCATTATGCCAAGCAAAATTTTCATTTTTTCTTCCTATTCGTTTAAGGGCATTTGCCTTAAAAATATTAATTACGGTTAGATTTTCTTTAAGTCTTTATCAAAAACACCTTCAAGCGTGCCGACACCGCTTCTGTTTGAAAGCACGACGTATCTGTCAAAAACCGTATTAGAGCCTATCTTTTGCGTGACTTCGATGACGTCTCTGCCGTGCATTGAAGCAAACACGTTGACGCCGCTTTGGGCGGCGGCGGTGATATAACTCATATCGGAAGGCAAAATTTCGTCGCACACGATAAGCTCGGGGCTCATACTTCTTATGCCCGCTTCAAATACATAGGATTTTTCGCCGTAAACGTAAATATCGCAATCGCTCAGTCCAAATGTAGACGCTCCGCCTACACTTGCCGATATTTCGTTACGCTCATCGCAAAGCAGAATATTAACGCGTTTTTCCATATGCTGAAATATCAGGTCTCTCAAAAACGTGGTCTTGCCGCAGCCCGGCGGGGAAACAACCAGTAGATTACAAAGCGGTTTTAGGTGTTTTAGTACCGCTTTTGAACAGTCTTTAACTACGTGCGGTATTCGGATATTCAAAGCGGAAATTTCTTTTATAGCTAAGATTTTTCCGTTTTCCGACGTCACGTTTCCGCATACGCCTATCCTTATTCCTCCCTCAACGGACAGATATCCTTGCACTATTTGAAAATTGTAAGCGTAAATGGACTTTTGACAAGCCGCCAAAAGTATGCGTTCCAAAATTTGATTCGTGGCTGTTAGAGCATTATCCGAGCTTAGGCTAATTCCGCTTTCGTTCAGATAAAACTTTTTTCCCCCGACGCACACGACGGTAGGCTGATTTGCTCTCAGCCGTATTTCATTAAGCTTGTCCGCCTCGATTTTGCCCAAAGCGGTCAGCCATTCCTGCGGCAAAAATCTTAAATTCATACTGTAATTTATGGTAAAAAAAAATTGTTTATGATAAGCAAACGAGTTATAAAAAAAATAGTTAAAATTAAAAGTACTTTTGAAAAAGAAAAAGTTTAAAAAATTTAATGCTAAAAAACACCCCATTTGTTTGCATGACTGGAATTGAATTTGCGACCTAATGAACCCCCATTCAATCGTGCAGCTTAATACAACTTTCAGAATAAAATTTTGTAATAAAAAAAACGGACTTGTTTTAAACAAATCCGTTATTTTAATTAAGTATTTTATAAATATTATTTTTTCACTCTTTCCATGTATTCGCCGTTACGGGTGTCTATACGAATATAGTCGCCTTCGTTGACGAACATAGGAACCATAAGCTCGTATCCCGTTTCAACGGTTGCGGGTTTTGTGACGTTCGTAGCCGTATTGCCGACCGCGCCCGGTTCGCATACCGTAACCAAAAGTTCTACAAAGTTCGGAGCTTCAACAGAGAACGCCGCACCCTTATAAAATTTTATCGTAGCGGGCATATTTTCAGTTATGAACATCAAAGCGTCTTCGACCTGAGATTTATTCAAAGGCACAAGGTCAAATGTTTCCTGATCCATAAAGTAATAAATATCGCCGTCTGCGTAAGAATAAGTCATATCCTTGCTTTCGATAACAGCTTTTTCAAACTTTTCCGACGGGTTGAAAGTTTTTTCCAAAACCGCACCAGTGACGATATTTCTTATTTTTGTTCTGACAAAAGCCGCGCCTTTGCCGGGTTTGACGTGTTGAAAGTCCACTATAACGTAAATATTGCCGTCCATAACGAATGTCATGCCTTTTCTAAAATCACCGGCCAGTATCATAAAAATTTCCTCCTAAAACTTGACTACAGTATTATAAGGGTTTTGTTAGACTTTGTCAAATTTATTATGCCGTCGTTTTTGATAATAATAAGGTCTTCAATGCGTACGCCGCCAAGTCCCGGTACGTAAATGCCAGGTTCTACGGTGATAAGTTGATTTTCAACCAAAATCTCGTCCGAAGCGGGGTTCATCGTGGGTCTTTCGTGAATATCAAGACCTACGCTGTGACCAAGACCGTGTTGGAAATTATCTCTAAAACCGTTAGCGGTAATAACTTCACGGGCAAGACTGTCAACTTCTCTGCCAGTCATACCTTTTTTGACGTTATTCAATACTGCCAATTGAGCCTTCGCGACGATATTATATATATTACGCATTTGCTCGCTCGGTTCTCCCAAAAATACGGTACGCGTCATATCCGAGCAATAACCATTGTATCTCGCGCCAAAGTCCATAGTAATGGCATCTCCGACCGCGATTTTTTTGTCTGTCGGATGAGCGTGAGGTTTTGAAGAGTTAGTACCCGACGCTATTATGGTATCGAACGCAAGACCTGTCGCGCCGTTCTTTTTCAACTGATATTCAAGTTCCGCGGCTACGTCAAGTTCGGTCATATCTTTTTTGATTATTTTAAGTATTTCAGTAAAAGCCTTATCGGTAATCGACTGCGCTTTTGCAATATACTCTAATTCCTGCTCGGTTTTGATTTGACGAATTTTCAAGATTTCCTCGCCTACGGGGATATATTCGTAATCGGGCAATCTAGTTTTTAACGCTTCGTATTCCGCAACTGTGATTTCCGTGTTTTCAAAACCTACCGTTTTCGCTTTGATAGCTTTCAAAATATCTTCGGCGTGCTGATAAGCGTTTAGTCCGCCGTCGCATTGCTCAACAGCGATTCCGAGTGAAGCCATAGCTTCGGTAGCCATTTCAAAATAACGCGAGTCTGTGATATAAGTAGCAAAATCTTTAGTCAAAACTAAAAAACCGAAAGAGCCTTGAAAGCCCGTAAAATATTGACGGTTGTTTTGAGAAGTTACCAATACCGCGTCAACGTTAGTCAGCCTTTTAAAAAGATTAGTGATTTTTTCCATTATTTTTAATTTACCTCGTTATAAATTTTTTTCATTGTAATCGCGTCTTCCGCCTGAGTGCCATCGGACTCAGACAAAATCACGGGGTTAAGACCGTATTTTTTGATAAGTTTTGCCAGCGGTTCAAACTCGGGTCCGTATTTTGTGTCGGCAAGCGTAAGATGTCTTATTTCGCCGCCTTTGCCGTACTCGATTTTGGAAAAATGAACGTGCATTTTATCGGCTTTTTCCGTGCCGAGTTCCGCTATAATATAACTCAAAATTTTGTCGTAATCTTCAATACCTTTTATTCCGCCCAGACTTCGAGCGTTTAAATGTCCAAAATCAATGGCTGGAATAAAAATTTTGTCAATCTTGCAAAATTCCACTATTTCTTCAAGCGTTCCGATTTGGTTTATTTTGCCCATAGTTTCGGGGCAAAAATAACAATCCGCATAACCTGCTTTGTAAATTTTGTCCGCCAGAATTTTTAAACGGTTTTTGGTCAACTCTACCGCTTTTTCTCTTGAAAGTTTGCCCAAAGACGCTGTGTGAAAAACCACTCTTTTGCCGCCGAACTGTTTTAATTTGTCCGCGCTCATAGTGACGTACATAAATGATTTTTCAATCATACTATCGTCTGTGTTGGCAAAATTTATATAATACGGCGCGTGAACGGAAATTTCTATACCGTATTTATCGGCTTGCTCGCGTATCAATAACGCTTTTGTGTCAGAGATATTAACTCCGCGCCCGAAAGAATATTCAAACGCGTCCAGTCCTCTTTCGTTTAGCCATTTCGGAGTTTGTTCGGTAGAAGCGTATCCTTCCGCATAAAAACTGTTGGAATTGCCGCTGGGTCCGAATTTTGTCATAATGTAGCCTCGCTAAGATCCTTTTGGATTTGTTTCGCAAGTTCCGTTTTGTCGCTGAATTTTTGAATGGGTCTAATATATTTTACTAAACTTATTTTAATTTTTTTTCCGTACAAGTCGCCGTTGTAACTAATAATATAAGCTTCAACTGTCGGTTTGTCAATACCGAATGTGGGTTTGCTGCCGATATTAACCAAGACCGTGTATTTGACGCCGTCAAGGTGCGTTTCCGCCGCATAGACGCCTTGCGGGAGTAATTTGTCGTCCGAGACCTTAATATTAGCCGTGGGAAAACCGTACGTGTGACCGACGCTTCTTCCGCGAACAACTTCGCCTTGAATAAAAAACTTGTCGCCTAGGTAAAAGTTGGCTAAATCTATTCTGTTTGCGTTCAATGCTTTTCGTATCTCAGTCGCGCTTATTTTTACTCCGTCGTGAGTGACTGGCGGCTGAACGCGGTATTGTATTCTTTTTTGCAAGCAATAATTTTCAAGTTTATATATGTCTGCTTTGTCGCTGCCGAAACGATAATCAAAACCGCAGACGATGGCCCTAATATCGAATTTGTCCAACAGCAAAAGAAACTTGTCGGAAGTAAGACTCATAAAATCTTTATCAAACACGCAGCTGATGAGAGTGTCCAGCGAAAGTGTTTCGAGTAAATCTTTTCTTTCGTCGAAGGTGTAGATAAGTTTTTCATTTTTGCCTAAAGTCTCAAAATAATTATTTTCAAAAGTTAATAAAGCCGTCTCACAACCAATTTCTGAGGCGGATTGTTTGACGTCGTCCAAAATCTTTCGGTGACCGAGATGCATACAGTCGAAAAATCCCAAAGCGAGCGATATTTGTTTGTCATAACCAGAGAATAGACTGATATTTTTCATAAAGCGAGATTGTACTCCAAAACTAAACGTTCGTCCTTGCAGCTGGCTAAACCAAAAAAAACGTTGTCGCAATATATTCTTTTGTAGCCGTTAAAAGACGGGTGTGAAAATTTTACTCCGTTTGCCAACAGTTTGTAATAACTAATGTCAAAATCTATTTTTTCTACGCTAAAGAGAGGATAATCGAGCGGCAGTAATTTTGCTTCGATGTCGCTGTTTAATTCGTCAAGCGTATAAGAATCTTCTATATTAAATGCTCCCGATGAAAGTCGTATAAGCGAACTCATATAAGCGACGGTATCAAGTTTTTGCGCTAAATCGCGGGCAAGCGCGCGAATATACGTTCCCGCGCCGCATTCTATGTCAAAAGAAAAAGTTTTTTCGTCCGTCTGCCCTATTAACTCGAATTTTGTTACCGTGACTTTTTTCGGCGTGAGTTCGGCGGTTTCGCCCTTTCGTGCCAATTTATAAGCTCTCACTCCGTTCACGCTTTTCGCGGAATATTGTGGCGGCATTTGGGGAATTTCGCCCAAAAAAGAACTTAGAGCAAGATTTATATCTTTTACAGTAGGTATATTGTCGCTTGTTTCAATGATTTTGCCGTAAGAATCCAGCGTGTCGGTAATTACGCCAAAAGTGAAATTTGCTCTATATGTTTTTGATTTGTCGATTAAAAAATTAAATAATTTTACGCCTTTTCCAACGCCTATTGGTAAAACTCCCGCGGCTCCGGGGTCCAACGTGCCAAAATGTCCCGTTTTTGAGTTTGTAAGTCGGCGGATTTTTACGACAACGTCGGATGCGGTCATATCAACGGGCTTGCAAACGTTTATAAATCCGTTCATATAATTTTCTCTTCTTCAAATCTTTCCCCGACGTATCGCACGAGCTTGTCCACCACGTCCTCAAAAAATCCGCAAATAACGCAGCCAGAGGCGTATTTGTGTCCGCCGCCGCCGAAACGTTCGGCAATCGAGCGTATTTCAAAATCTTTTCCACGTATGCTCACTCTGAAAGTGTTTTCGCCCGATTCTACCAGCGAAACCCCTACCAAAGCGGTTTTTACGTTAATGGCATTGTCGACTATATTTTTTGCGGCGTCCTGCGTAAGATTGAATTCCTGCAAATCTTTTTCGAGTACGTAAATAAGGCAAAATCTGTCGTCGTAATAACAACGCATTCTCGACAAAATTTTACCCATAAGTTTTGCTTTCCCAATAGTTGTGTCACGGAAAAAAACACGGCAAAGCTGAGGGATTTTTACGCCGTGTTTAGTCAATTCGCTTGCTACGGCAAAAGTATTGGAATTTGTATTTGAGTGCATAAAATTGCCTGTATCGGTTATTACCCCTATATACAGAAATGTGGAAATTTGACAATCTAAATCTATTTTTAAAGATAAAATTAACGAATAAATAATTTCGGCTGTGCTGGAAAAATCGCCAATATAGCTGTACTTGGCAAAAGGTCTGCCCATATGATGGTCAATGGCGACAGTTTCTTTAGCGCGGATAAAATCCGATTCAAAATTGCCAAGACGGCTTGGGTCTGCGCAGTCGACAGAAACGTACACGTCATATTTTTCGTTCGTCAAAACGGATTTGATCTCGCCTTTCGGAACAAAAGTTTTCAATTTTTCGCCAATGTCTTCATCGCAAAAGACGTCGGCTGTTTTGCCTATTTTTCTAAGGGCAAAAGCCAACGCCAGCGCTGAGCCAACCGTATCTCCGTCTGGTTGTGTGTGACAAAACAGCGCGAAAGACTTGTTATTATTAAATATCGGGGCAAGCTCAGATACCGTTTTGACCGTTTTTGATTTCATTCAATATCCTTTCGATTTTGTCGCCTTCATCAAGCGTTTCGTCCAATACAAAATCTAACTCAGGCACGGAGCGTATACGCATAGCTTTTAACAGCGAATGACGAACGTAGCCGACAGATGATTTTATCGCTTCAAATGTCGATTTTGCCTTGTCCGCGTCGACTGAAAAAATACTTACGTATACTTTTGCGTATGTCAACTCTTTGTCGCAAGACACTTTTGTTACCGAAAAAATTTCGGTAAGTCTCGGGTCTTTGACTTTTGTTGACAAAATTTCGTAAATATTTCTTTGAAATTCCGAATTTAGTTTTTCAACTCTGATATTACTCATTTTTTGATTATTGTTCTATTTCTTCCATCGTATACGCTTCAAATACGTCTCCGGGTTTTATGTCGTTGTAATCTTTTAAGCTTACGCCGCATTCAAACCCTTGCGCCACTTCTTTCGCGTCGTCTTTGAAACGTTTGAGCGCCAATACGAAACCGTCGTGAACTACGACGTTGTCACGATAAACTCTTATGCGGCTGTTTCGAGTGATTTTTCCGTTAGTTACATAAGAACCCGCGACAGTACCTACGCCTGTTATACGGTAAGTTTCTCTTACTTCCACTTGACCGAGAATTGTTTCTTTGAATTTTGGAGCAAGCATACCTTTCATAGCTTTTGTGATATCGTCAACTGCGTCGTAAATAACGTTGTAAAGTCTGATGTCTACGCCTTCCCTTTCAGCGGCAGTTTTTGCCTGATTGTCGGGACGCACGTTAAAGCCGATAATGATAGCTTGGGACGCCTTTGCGAGCATTACGTCGCTCTCGTTAATCGCGCCTACACCGCCGTGTTTGATAGCGATTTTGACTTCGTCGCTTACGATTTTTGTTAACGAAACTTTTAACGCTTCCAAACTGCCCATAACGTCGGTTTTTACGACAAGGTTAAGATTTTTGAGCTGACCTTCGTTAATTTTGCCGTAAAGCTCGTCAAGAGAGATAGCCGCCATAGCTTTTGTATTTTCAATTTTTACTTTTGTTTTACGTTCGTCAGCCATTTTTCTGACAAGTTTTTCATCGGCAACATAAGCGAAATCGCCCGCGTCGGGAACTTCGGAAAAGCCGATTACTTCGACGGGACAAGACGGCAAAGCTGATTTTACTCTCGCGCCCTTATCGTCGAACATAGCTCTGATTTTGCCCGTTGCCGTGCCTGCGATAATGCTGTCGCCGACGTGTAAAGTGCCGTTTTGTACTAAAATGGTAGCGACAGGACCTCTGCCTTTGTCAAGTTTTGATTCTATTACGGTACCTGTTGCGCGTTTTTCGGGATTCGCTTTAAGATCTTTGATTTCCGTTACGAGCAATATTGATTCAAGCAAAGAATCTATGCCTTGACGAGTTACGGCGGATACGGGAACCATAATTATGTCGCCGCCCCATTCTTCGGAAATAAGTCCCTGGTCGGCTAATTCTTTTTTGACCTTATCTATATTGGCTGTGGGTTTATCCATTTTATTGATAGCGACAAGAATGGAAACTTCCGCCGCTTTCGCGTGGTTAATAGCTTCTATCGTTTGGGGCATTACGCCGTCATCGGCAGCCACTACGATAATAGCGACGTCGGTAACTTTTGCTCCGCGCGCTCTCATAGCGGTAAATGCCGCGTGACCAGGCGTATCAATAAATGTTATTTGTTCGCCGTTGATTTTTACCGTATACGCGCCTATATGCTGCGTAATTCCGCCTGCTTCGCCCGAAGTAACGTTAGTTTTTCTTATCGCGTCAAGCAATGAAGTTTTACCGTGGTCGACGTGTCCCATAACGGTGACTATCGGCGGGCGTTTTGTGTTGTCGGGCAATGTGTTGTCTTCGCCGCCGCTAACGATAATTTCTTCGGCGGTTTTATCAATTTTTTGTTCCAATTCCACTCCAAAACTGCTAGCGACGTACTCTGCAATCGAAAATTCGACGGTGTCGTTAATGGTTTTTACAATACCTTCTTTAAACAGCTGTTTAATAATCGAAGCTACGGGAATACCCGTTTTTTCCGACAAAACTTTTAGTGAAACATCTTCGGTGGTAATAACGGCTTTTTCTATTTTCTTTATGACTTGCTCTACTCGTCCTGATTTTTTGGTTTGTCTTGGACGGCGCGCAATCATTCTTTCATCATCTTCAACGCCCGTATATGTTTTTGTCAAAAGGGCTTTTTTGTTGAAAGTACGGTCTTCTTTGCTTTTTTCGTGAGTTTTATTTTTATTTCCAAAGGTTTTTTGAGGTTGATTTGTAGTAGCGGGAATATCGCCGAATGTTTTTTTGATGGGAGGTTTTGACGCTGTTCTTTGCGGAGCGTCTTTGTCCTTATCCATAGGCATATTAGGTCTGCCCATAGGCGGACGCTGCTGAGACTGGGGCCTGTTGTCGAAACGTTTCGGACCTCTATTTTGATTGTTGTTAGTATTATCGCGATTGTCTCTTTGCCCCGTCTGTTGCTGAGGAGGACGCTTGCCGTAAGGCTGTTTTTGCTGCGCGATACTGGTTTTTGGCGGTAATTGAGGCGGTTCCAAAAATCTGCGGACTTTTATATTGCCCTTTTCATCCTTATAAGTGCGTTCATTAGAAGCTGTAGGCGCGCTCTTTTGAGCTTTTTGCTCGGGCTTTTGCTCGGATTTTGGTTCGGGCTTTTGCTCGGCAATGTGCTTGTGGTCGTCGCTTTTAACAATCGGTTTCGTTTCGGATTTTTCTTCCTTTATTTCCGATTTCGGCACTTGGACAACTTCCGTTTTTTCAACTACAGTTTTTGGTGGTTGAGAAACTTCGGTTGAAGTAACCGTATCGTTAACCGTCTGGGACAAAGCGATATCTTCCTCAAACCGAGTTTTTTTCATATCGGCTGATTTTCGCGCTTCGTCTAGTCTTTGTTTTAAGCCTGCCACATCCTGCTGAAATCTGCGGGCGTTAACAGCCGTATTACTTTTAAGTTTTTTCAGATTTTCAAAGGATTGAGCGTTATTGCTGTTATCTGTCAAATCATTTACCTCCACCGCTACATAAACCGTTTATTTTTCGCTGTGTATAATTTCTTTTAGTTGGTCATAAATATTTTTCGAAATAGCCGTTTCAAATTGTCTTGCCATAGCTTTTGTTTTTTCGCATTTTGCTAAACATTCGTCGTTTTTGCATAAATACGCTCCCCTGCCGTTAGCTTTACCTGTGGTATCGACCACAATGTCGCCGTCGGGAGTTTTGACAACTCTGATAAGGTCTTTTTTGGGCTGCATTTGTCTGCAAGCCAGACACATTCGCATCGGAATATTTTTCATTATATTACTCCGCGTCGTCTGTTTTATTTTCTTCTTCCGCTTGAGTGTTTTCGTCGATATCGTCTGTCTCGGTAATATCGTCGAAAACGTCTATATTGTCGTCAGGTTCCGCGTCAACGGGTTCCGGTTCGGAATCAGCCGCGTCGAATAATCCCATCTGCATAGCTACGCTGTATGATTTTACGTCTATTTTCCAGTTTGTAAGTCTTGCCGCCAAACGAGCGTTTTGACCTTCTTTGCCTATTGCCAAAGAAAGTTTGTCGTCGGGAACGATAACTTTCGCTTCTTTTGAGTTTTCGTCAGCCTGCACCATCAAAACTTTTGCGGGAGACAAAGCTCTTGCGATATAATCCAAAATATCGTTGCTCCAAGGAATAATATCTATTTTTTCTCCGCCGATTTCGTTAACGATTGCGTTAACTCTGACACCCTTATTGCCTACGCACGCTCCAACTGGATCGATATCCTGATCCTGACTATATACCGCCATTTTTGTGCGGAAGCCAGCCTCGCGTACGATAGATTTGATTTCAACTATTCCCGCGCGGATTTCAGGCACTTCGTTTTCAAACAAGCGTTTGATAAATCCAACGCTGGAACGAGAAAGCATAACCTGCGGACCTTTTGTATTTTCTTTTACTTTTTTTACTAAAACTTTGATTTTGTCGCCGGGCAAAAAACGCTCGCCGCGTATTTGGTCAGCGGGCAAAAGCACGCCTTCCATTTGGTTTTTGCCTATCTCGACAAACAAAGTTCCGTCTTCTTTTACGCGTGAAACCACGCCTACTAAAAGCTCGTTTTCTTTTTCAATAAATTGATTATATGTGATATCTTTTTCCGCTTGGTGCAGATAGTTCATTACTACTTGTTTTGCCGTCTGAGCAGCGATACGTCCAAAATCTCTCGGGTTAATCTCGGTCATAACTCTGTCGCCGACTTTGTAACTTTTTTTAATCTCCTGCGCGTCGGTTAACGTCATTTCTTTGTCGGGATCGACGATTTCATCGACTACCGTTTTGTACATAAAAACTCTTATCGTGGCTTTTTCGGGATTAAGTTTTACCGTAACGTCGGCTGCTTCACCGTAATTTTTTTTGCATGCGATAGCCAAAGCTGCTTCAAGCGCGTTCAAAAAGACGGCTTGGTCGATGCCTTTTTCATTTTCAAGATCTTCCAAAGCGGCAAAAAAATCTTTGTTAATCATTTATTTTCCTCCAAATCAGTTGCTAAAATTTTATAAAAGGAACTACGCTGGCGGTCTTCGCCCTGTCGAACGTGACTTTTTCGCCCGAAACGTCAATCGTAAAGACGGTTTCGTCAAATGAAACAAGCGTACCCGTGTACGTTTTCTTGCCGTTAATAGGCGCGTACAGTTTTACGATGATAGTTTTATTTATATTTTTTTCAAAATCTCTAGTTTTAGTTAGCGGTCTATCCAGTCCCGGCGACGAAACGTTAAGTATATACGGATGATCGTCGGTAGGATTAAGCTGGTCTAGCGGTTCGTCGATAGCCCTGTGAAGCTTTTCGCAGTCGTTAATATCCACTCCGCCTTCTTTGTCTATAACCAAAGTCAAATTCATACCGTCGTGTTTTTTTTCGTAATTAACTTCCACAAGCTCAAGACCAAACTCGTCCGCAATAGGTTTCGCTAAATTGTATACCATCTCTGTGACTTTACTCAAATTACATTTACCTCCTTACAATAAGTTGAGAGCGGGCAAAACCCACTCTCGGTAAGAAAAGTACTTTAAGTATCTTGATATTATCACAATTGCCAAAAAAATGCAAGCGTTTATATCAAATTGGGATCATGGTCAAACATTTTTAGGAGCGCGCGGGCAGTCAAAAGAGCGTCGTCAAGCGCGCGGTGCAGGTTTCCAATATCAAGTCCTAGCGATTTCGCTACTGTGGCAAGTTTGTAATTTACGGGTTTTTTGCCTATGTATTTGCCGCCTGTGATAAGTTTACGCATAAGCTCTATCGTATCGTAACGCTCGTTATCAAAATCGTAACCGCTGAACGCGGCGTTGTATTTCAAAAAACCATAATCAAATTCCAAGTTGTGCGCCACTATCACGCTGTTTCGGGTAAATTTGTAAAAATCTCCCACGACGGCGGAAAAAATCGGCTGACCTAACACCATTTCATCAGTTATATTATTGATTGCGGTGCTTTCGCTCGGTATTTCCGTTTCGGGGTCGATAAACGTGGAAAAAGATTCTATTATTTGTCCGTCGCGGATTTTTATCGCGCCGATTTCGATTATTTTGTCCTGCAAAAATTTGAGACCTGTCGTTTCCAAATCGAACACCACCACGTCTTTTCCGTCCAAAAAACCCTTTTCTCGGCTCTTTGCAAACAAAAGGTTTAACTGCTCGGCGTAATAGATTTTTTGCGGGAAAACTGTTATGTATTCGGGCGGCTCTGGTCTTACGAGCGCTTGTTCAGGCTCTTCGATGATATTGCACTTTGAAATATTGTAAGCCTTTAATTCCAGCTGACCGCTGTAATTATTTATACTGACGGGACCCGAAACAATGAGTTCGTCGCCGTCGGAAATTAGCTCGTATTTTTTTCGAGCGTCTTTACCCGCAAAGAATACAATCGGGAATTTACCGGTTTTGTCGGCTAAATCTATTTTGCATACTGCGAGGTCTGGATTTTTGGTCGGATAACATTTTTTATTGCAGACCGCACCGCAAATTACGCAGTTTTTGACTGGGGCGGTAACGTCGGATATGTAACGCGCAGTCGAGTCGATGCTTTTGCCGATTAGCTGAATCGTATCTGTGACGGTGAAAAATCGTTTTGGTTTTGATAGTTGAATTTCTATTTCACGGGATTGATACGCCTCGACTTTTTGCAGCAAAGTTTCGGTGTCGATTTCTTTTGTCACGGTCGTTATATCAAAAAAAACTTTTGTCGTTGTTACAGACTCAAAATATTTTTGCAAAAGAACAACGAGTTCGTTTTGTTCTATTACCTTGCAAGTAAGCTCGTCGGCGCAAAAATTGGCTTTTACAGTTTTTTCTCCGTCGTCTATACAATTGACGACAAATTCGCTGCGGTAAGACAATGAAGGAAAAGTTTTTGAAACGTAACTCAAAATTTCGTCTTTAATCGAGTTTGCGTCAAAATTATCAACTTCAAAACTCGTTTCCACGTTAAGTCCGTGTGGAGATAACGCGCGGGCGGTCTTGTTGACGTCCTCCTTTTCCACAGCCGACATCGGCGCGGGAAAAGAAAAAACGTACTCAACGGTACGTTTGCGCTGGTTAAATACCGTTTTTCGCAACCGCAAATCCTTGTATTTTGTATCGAGTTTTATTAAGGTTTCTAAAATCATTTCGTAATACCGTCTATTTCTTTCAAAAATTCTTCCACGGCGTTTTCCTGCTCCACCGTTTTATAAATTTTGCCGTGTTTGAAAAATGAAATTTTCTTGCCGCCCGCAAGACCAATGTCCGCATCGGCGCATTCGCCGGGACCGTTGACTTCGCAGCCCATAACGGCGACTTTTATATTCTTATTAATATTTTTAACGTGGTCGTAAACGACCGACGCTATTTCTTCCAAGTTGATTACGCATCTTCCGCATTTTGGGCATGACACGAATTCCACGCCGTTAACTTTTTGTCCTAGACTTCGCAAAATTTCTTTCGCGACAAAAACTTCTTTTACAGGATCGGCGGTTAGGGATACCCTTATCGTATCGCCTATGCCCTGCGACAGTAGTTCCGCAATCGCAACGCTGTTTTTTACGATACCGACTTCGGGTACGCCCGCTTCGGTAAGCCCTATATGAAGCGGATAATCGCGCTTTGACGAGATAAGCTTGTTAAGTTCCACCGTTTCACGCACGTTGGAAGATTTTATCGAAAGCACAATGTCGTAAAAGCCTTTTTTCTCAAAATAATCGACGTACGAGAGCAAACTTTCAACTAAGGCAAGATTTTTGTCTTTATATTTTTCCAGCAAATTTTTATCTGCGGAACCGCTGTTTACGCCAAGTCTAATAGCTATTTTATGACTTTTTGCGCAGTCAATAATCTCGTCCAGACCTTTAATAGGCACATTGCCAGGGTTAATGCGTATTTTGTCCGCGCCGTTTTCTATAGCCGTAACCGCGAGTTTGTAATCGAAATGAATGTCCGCGACAAGCGGTATCGTGCAAAAATTCTTTATCTGTTTAATAGCGCGAGCGGCTTGCGCGTTCGGCGCGGCGACTCTTACTATATCGCAGCCAGCGTTAATTAGCCGCGAAATCTGCTCGCAAGTAGCGTCAACGTCCGTTGTCGGCGTGTTTGTCATAGACTGTATGGCTATTTTATTGCCGCCGCCAATACTAATATTTCCTATTTTTATTTCTTTCGTTTTCATTTTTTTTGACCTATATTTGTCATAACTTTTATGCGAACCAATGCAAAATATCTATCAATATGACGAAAACGAGCAATAACGCCAGTCCAATAAAGTGGATTACCGCTTCTATTTTGCGGTTTATAGGTTTGCCCCTTATCCATTCGACAATAACGAAAACCATTCGCGCGCCGTCGAGGGCGGGCAGCGGCAGTAAATTGAATACCGCAAGGTTGACCGAAATCATCATAATAAGATAGAAAATATTTGCAAAATCGTTTGCGGCGACCTGGCTCATAACGTCGATTGTGGTTATCGGTCCTCCGACGGAATCAAGTCCTATGCCGCCTGTGAACAGTTTGCCAAGCGTCTTTAAAATAACCGTTCCGACTCTTAGACAATACGGCAAAGCTCTACCCAGCGACTGTCCGAAAGTATACTTGACCTTATAAATTTGGGCGTATACGTCGGGATTTGCGGGGTCTATATAGCCGTAATAAGCTGTTTGAATTCCGATACCGTGAAAAACGTAGTCTTCGTACGTTTGGGTATCTTCGTTGAATATTTGCGCGGTGATATCGCCTTTTTGCACCGTAAAGGTCAAAAACTCGCCATAATCATCGTTAAAATACTTTACTATTACGCCTTCGTCTGGTCTAAAAACGGTAATTTCCAAAGTTTCGCCCGAGTTTGCTATCATATCGGCGTATTCGTTGGTAAGGTAAACTTTTGTGCCGTCCACAGCATACAAAATATCGCCTTCCTCAATCGTGCCGTTTTGGTAATTGGGTGAAGACTGATAAATATTGTTTATTGTCAGTACCGGTTCGCCGATAGCGGAAAAAGCGATAACGGCGATAAGCACAGCGGACAAAAAGTTGAAAAACGCGCCCGCAAAAAGAACGATGAGCCTTTTCCAAGGTTTTTGATTATTAAACGCCGCGGAAGACGGATTTTCCTCGTCTTCTCCTTCAAAAGAGCAAGCTCCGCCCAAAGGCAACGCTCGGATGGAGAAAATTTGTCCGTTTTTCTTATTTTTGCGAGAAAAAATTTTCGGACCAAAGCCTATCGCGAATTCGTTTATTTTAAAGCCTAACAAAGTTCCCGCCGTATAATGACCGAGTTCATGAATGGTGATCATAAACATCAAAATCACCAGCGCAACAAGAATATAAAGTATTTTACTCATTATTTGCGAGAACGTCGCGAAAAGAAGCATATTTATCATTTACTTTTCCTTATAATGTTTTCTGTGTAAAGTTTTGCCAGTTCGTCGTAATACTCGATAGCGTCGAGCGTAAGTTCGCGTCTCGGCAGTTCCGCCGCAAAACGCTCGCAGACAGTATGTATGATATTCCAAAAGTCGCAAAAAGATAATATTTTTCTCTTAAACATTTCAACGCACACGTCGTTCGCGGCGTTCATAATCGTAGGCATTAGCGGAATTTGCAGTAATTCGTCGTAAGCCAAAGTCACGCACGGAAATCTTTTTGAATCGGGTTTATAAAACTCGAACTCGCCGTTATTCATATCTATTTCGCGTATATTCTGCGGAGTGGACGGGTAAAAAAGAGCGAACTCTATCGCTGAGCGCATATCGGGCTGGGATACCTGTCCCAAATATTCGCCGCTATTAAGCTCGATTAAAGAATGCACCACGCTTTGCGGGTTTATCAATATATCTATATTTTCGCGCGGAATATCGAAGAACCATTCCGCCTCTATTACTTCCAGCGTTTTATTGAACATCGTTGAGCTGTCGATAGTTATTTTTTCTCCCATTTTCCAGTTCGGGTGTTTTAAAGCTGAGCGGTAATCCACGGTTTTTAATTCTTCCGCCGTTTTATCTCTGAACGCACCACCGCTTGCAGTCAATATCAAGCGTTTAGGCGTTTGTCTTGCCTTTTGAATACATTGAAGTATCGCGCTGTGTTCGCTGTCGACGGGTATTACTCTCGATTTTGACTTTTTCATCGCGTCGGTAACGAGTTTTCCGCCCGCTACCAGCGTTTCTTTATTTGCCAATGCCACATCAATATTGTTTTCCAGACAAAATAATACCGCTTTTAAAGCTGTAATTCCCTTTGTGGCGATAACAGCCGTATCTGCGCCGTTACTCACAGCCTTTATCAAAGCGTTGTCGTCACGGGATATCAAACCCGTATAAGACGGCAAAAACTCAGCGTATTGTCTCTCGAGCATCTTACTGTTTTTGTAAGCTACAAGCGAAACCGCGCTAAGTCTGTCGGAATATTTTTTTATTACCTCGAGAGTCTGAGTTCCAATGGAGCCCGTACTGCCGAGTATGGCTATTTTTCTCATTTTTATAAAATAAACACGTATATGGCGGCGACAAAACACGACGTGAACATTATGCCGTCAAATCTGTCCATAAAACCGCCGTGCGAACCCAAAAGATTTGAATAATCTTTTATTCCGCAATGTCTTTTTACTAAACTCGCCACCAAGTCCCCCAACTGGTCTAAAATTGAGCCGAAAAATCCTATCAACACATAATCCAGTATTTTCAAACTCATTTTTACAGGTAACCCCGAAGCGAATACGCCGAAAATGTTAAGCTCAAAAAGTATAAACACGAACGCAGAACCGAGCATACCGCCGAGTAATCCGCCGAGCGCGCCTTCCACGGTTTTATTCGGGCTGACTTTCGGGCAGAGTTTATGTTTGCCGAAGTTCATACCGAAAATATACGCTCCGCTGTCGGTAAACCAGGAAACGCAAAATACAAGCGCCAACCCCACGGTATTGTAGGGCAAAAGCTGTTCGCCGCGCCACAAAGATGTTACGACAAGGTCGAAGACAGGGTCGCCTTCAACGATAAGCCGAGTGCTTGCGCTACGGTTAATATAAAGCAAAGTTGAAAGCAATATACCGGGATAAATAAGAATAAACGCTACGTTTTGCAGCACTCCGTCTTTGTGGTTGTTAAAAACGGCGATAAGGCAAGCAATTAAAAACGCTAATATTGTAAGAAATACTATACCGCGAAAACCGAAGAAAAAATATGGAAGCCCGTATAAAGCGGCGTACGCCCAAATAAGCGCGTTGTATTCGCGCGGAATCCTTTCGCCCAAAGCGTGTCTTACTTCTATTATACAAATCGCCACAACGATATACAAAAAAGCGGACATTATCGCTCTGTCGACAAATTCGCCCAATAGCAATACGCCGATAAAGACTGTAGCTATAGCTATGCCCGTCAGCGTTCTTTTCAGCATTTTTACTTTAATCCCCCGTAATTACGTTGACGTTTGGAGTAAATATCCAACACGTCGTCTATGTCTTTTGCAGAGTAGTCAGGCCAAAGAATATCTGTGAAAAACAGCTCCGAATAAGCCGATTGAAATAAAAGAAAATTTGAAAGTCGCATATGTCCGCCTGTTCGCACGATTATGTCGGGGTCGGGCAAATCTCGGTACATATATTTTCGCAACACGTCTTCGTTAATAATCTTTTCCCTGTTTTTTATCGCTTCGTTTACAGCATTTACTATTTCAGTTCTTCCGCCGTAATTGATGCAAAGATTAACGGTCATTGCGGTGTTGTTTTCAGTTTCTTTTTCAGCTTTTTTTATTTCGGCGTTAAGTTCGCTGGGCAGACCTTTCGCTTCGCCTGAAACTACTATTTTTATATTTTTTTTGCGAAAATCGGTTAGTTTTACAAAATATCTTTTTGCCAAGTCAAATAATCCGTTTACTTCTTCCGTGGGGCGTTTCCAGTTTTCTGTGGAAAAAACGTACAAACTTACGTAACTTATACCCCTTTTCAGACAATGGTCAATGACAAGCTCAACGGTTTCCACGCCCTTTTTGTGACCGTAAGCGCGCGGCATACCACGCATGCTCGCCCACCTACCGTTACCGTCCATAATAAACGCTATGTGTTTTGGCAGATTGTTCATATTTTCATTCTTCGGGTTTAAACAAAAACCGTCCGATTGTCAGCACCAATCCTTCGGAATTTCTCTTCACCCTTATTACAAGCTCCTTATCGAAAATTTTTTGTTTATCGCTTGTATAATAAACAAGCTTGAATTTCTCGCCGGATAGTTTGGCTTCGGCATGAGACAATTCAAGCCCAATTAAGTCTAAGTTTTGCATTTATTAAACTGACATAACGTCGGCTTCTTTGTCCTTTGCTAAAGTATCGACAGCTTCGATATTTTTTGAAACGATTTTGTCGACTTCCGTTTCGTAATCAGCTATTAAGTCTTCCGATACGGTTTTTGCAGCTTTTTCTTTTTTTAACGCTTCCATACATTCGCGTCTTACGTTACGAATGGAAACTTTTGTGTCTTCGGCGAGTTTTTTAACCTGCTTAACGAGATCCATACGGCGTTCCTGAGTAAGCTCGGGGAAAACAAGGCGGATTAATACGCCGTCGTTTTGCGGAGTTACGCCGATATTCGCGGCAAGAATCGCCTTTTCTACTTTTCCCAACATTGATTTATCCCAAACGGAAATATTCAATAATCTTGCTTCGGGGTTTGAGATATTCGCCATTTGGTTAATAGGAGTGGGCGCGCCGTAATAATCCACCATAATTTTTTCAATGAGTTTCGGGTTTGCTCTGCCCGCGCGCATTGTGCTGAACTCGTTTTTCATAAAATCGATAGATTTATTTATACGTTCGTCTAAATCCATAAATATAATTTCGATATTTTCGTTTGCGTAATTCATAAATAATTATCTCCTACGGTTTTTTAACTAAATTATATTTTACTAAAAATATAGCCAGATTTCAAGAGTTATTGAATAATTGTTCCGATTTTTTTGCCTTCCGCAGCTTTAACAATACTGTCAGGCCCAGCGCAGTCAAAAATCAAAACGGGAATTTTGTTTTCCATACACATAGTCATAGCCGTTATATCCATAGCTTTTAATTGCTTTTGAATAACGTCCATAAAGCTGATACTTTCATATTTACATGCGTCCGCAAACAGTTTCGGGTCTTTGTCGTAAACTCCGTCGACGTTTTTTGCGCACAGATAAATATCGGCTTGAATTTCCGACGCTCTTAAAGCCCCAGCGGTATCGGTAGTAAAGTACGGACTGCCCGTTCCGCCTGCGAAAATGACTACTCTGCCTTTTTCCAGACTATCCAGGGCTTTTCTAAGTACAAACGGTTCCGCTACTTTTTCAACCCGAATTGCCGACATAACGACGACGGGAACTTTTAGTTTGTCAAGCGAATTCTGCATTGCCAGCGAATTGATTACCGTGGCAAGCATTCCCATATAATCCGCTGTCGAACGGTCCACGCTGCCGTTAGTCCTTGCGCGCCAGATGTTTCCTCCGCCTATAACTAGACCTACTTGGTAACCGTTTTCGAGCAAAGTCTTGACTTGAAGAGCGATTTTTTCGGTCTCAACTTCATTGACGCCATAGCCCCCTTTACCCGAAAGAGCTTCCCCCGAAATTTTTATTATTATACGTTTGTATTTATTCATAAATCCCTCCAGAAAACCTTTGAACTGACGTTTTTTAACTAACAAGATTTTTGTAACATTTTACCTTATATAATATTTTAAAATTGAGAAATTTAATCTCTTTTCATTATAACAAAACGGGGACAGTTTGTGTCCCCTTTTTGGTAAATATTTCTTTATTTCTTAATTTCGTTAAGTTGCTGTTGGATTTCTTCAACAAAATTATCTTGTTTCTTTTCCAAGCCTTCGCCCATTTCGTAACGAACAAAACGTCTTACGGAAATTTTTTCGCCGATTGCCGCAACGGTTTCGTTTATAAACTGAGTAACGGTAATATCGGGGTTTTTAACGTAAGGTTGTTCAAGTAAGCATGCTTCGGTGTAATATTTTTTAATTCTGCCTTCAACCATTTTTTGAATAACGGCATCGGGTTTTCCTTCGTTTCTAGCTTGAGCGTAAAGAATTTCTTTTTCAATTTCGATATTTTCGCTAGAAAGGTCTTCGATAGATACTACCAACGGTTTTGCGGCTGCTATTTGCATGCAAAGGTTGTGAACGAGAGTATTGAATTGTTCGGACATTGCAACGAAATCTGTTTCGCAGTTTACTTCAAGTAAAACGCCGATTTTGCCGCCCATATGAATGTAACTGCCGACAACGCCTTCAGCTGCGATTCTGCCTGACTTTTTAGCGGCTGTCGCCATACCTTTTTCTCTCAAATATTTTACGGCTTCGTCCATATCGCCTTTGGTTTCGATTAACGCTTTTTTGCAGTCCATCATTCCAACGCCTGTTATTTCGCGAAGTTTCATTACGTCTTGATTAGTGAAATCTGCCATTTATTTATTCTCCTTGATAACTAACTTAATTATTCTTTTACTTCTGTTTTTTCAACTTTTTCTTCTTTTACGGGAACGTTGATTTTTTCAACTGTTTCATCCATAACCGCTTCTTCAGCAGGTTCGTCTTCGGGAATGATAGAAAGCACTACGCCTTCTTTTGCTTCGATAACTGCGTTAGCGATAATAGTAGCCATAATTTTTACAGCGCCTATTGCGTCGTCGTTGCCGGGGATTACGCAGTCAACTTCGTCGGGATCGCAGTTTGTGTCCATAATAGCAACGATAGGAATATTAAGGGTGTGCGCTTCTTGTACGGCGATAGCTTCTTTCTTTGTGTCAACGATAAACATACAACCTGGCATTTGTTTCATATCTTTAATGCCGCCTAAGTTTGCTTGAAGTTTATCTCTTTCTTTACGTAATTTTGCTACTTCTTTTTTGGGCAAAAGCTCAAATTCGCCCATCGTTTCCATTTGATTGATGTGGTTAAGTCTTTCAATACGGGTTTTGATGGTTTTAAAGTTTGTCAAAGTGCCGCCAAGCCAACGATTGTTGATATAAAATTCGCCGCATCTTTCCGCTTCCGCTTGGATAGCCGCTTGAGCTTGTTTTTTCGTTCCTACGAAAAGTATAGGTTTTCCTTGTTTCGCTATTTCGCGAACAAAGTTGTACGCTTCTTCCGCCAGTTGCACGGTTTGTTGCAAGTCGATAATATGAATATCGTTTCTCGCGGAATAGATGTACTTTTTCATTTTGGGGTTCCATCTTCTGGTTTGGTGTCCAAAGTGAACGCCTGCTTCCAGAAGTTGTTTCATTGAAACAACTGCCATTTTTGTAAAATCTCCTTTATTGTTTTTTAATCCTCCCCGCGCTTTTAATAACTCCGATTTTTTCCTAAAAAAACTAGGCACAACCATCGAATAAGCTGCGAGTGCGTATTAAACCTTGATAATTTTATCACATACGCTTGTTTTTAGCAAATATTTTGTGACCGTTTAGTTAAATAAATTTAGTATTGCAGCAAATTTTTCTTAAAAACAAAATCGATCTCAAAAAGTTTTTTGTTGAGAGCGGTTCAGTCTAAAAAAATTATAATATTAAATCAATATTATTTTTTGTTGCAGTCGCATTTTTCGTCGTGACAATGACATTTTTCGTCTTCGCAATCGCATTCTTCGTCATCGCAATCACACTCGTCGTCGTCGCAGCCGCATCCGCATTCGCAAGCGTTCTCAACCATTTTTTCATATTCGTGATAAACTTCGTCCAAAAGTTTTTCATCGTCAATGGGAGTGAATAAATCTTCGCCTTTTTCATCTTTTTCAAGCTTGAAAATAACTACTTCGTCTTCTTCTATATCTTCCATTTCCTCAGCCGGTTGTAAAAATACATACCAGTTTCCTTTGTAATCGACGGTAGCAGCGTGGTAAAAATCTACTTCGTTACCTTCGTCGTCAAGTAGAGTTACTAAATCTTCGTTTTCTTCTTCTTTTTTGTTGATAGGTTCTTTATCCATATCTAACCTCCGAAATATATTGTGTTAACCTTTTTGTTTGTAATAGTCTAAATAGTTTTGCAAAATTATGGTAGCGGCTACCTTGTCCACGACGTTTTTACGATTTTCGCGCCTTACGCCGCCCTCTATCAATACTTTTTCCGCCGAAACGGTCGTCAGCCTTTCGTCTATAAACTTTACGGGTAAATCCGTGTATTGCGATAGTTTTTCAACAAAAGCCCTTGTTTTTTGAGTTTGGTCGTTTTCGCGGCTGTTCATACCCAAAGGCAGTCCGCATACGATAAGCTCGGCTTCTTTTTGCTTCGCTAAGTCCGCGATGTAACTAAAATCGCTGTCGTTTTTACGGCGATGATACGTTTCCAGCGGATTAGCGATAATTTGCATAAGGTCCGACGCTGCAAGACCTATCCGCGCGTCGCCGACGTCGAGAGCCAAAATTCTACCCATAGCAGCATTGTATCATATACAGCCAAAATATGGTAGCGTTTTAGTGAAAAATTTAAGGGCAAGTTTTTTGCCCCTAAAATTTATTAGTCTTCTTTGGCTTTGACCATTTTTTTGATTTTCTTCTTGCCCGTCGCGATAAAGTTTCTTACGGCGGGAATTTCAGCCAAGCACATACCCGCAGCAATTCCCAAAGCCATTCCTATCAAAAAATTTTTCATTTTCACCTGAATTACCTCCGCTTAAGTATTTACTTAGTTAGTGTGCTTATCGGGCGGAAATATCAACGGTTATAAGTGTGGAAATTATTGGGTATATTACGCTTTCGCAAAAAAATTATTAAATATATATTTATTTAGCTTTCTTTTTTTCGCGGTAGTTTTCTATCGCTTTTTTTATCGCTTCTTCTGCCAGTACCGAGCAATGTATTTTTTGCGGGGGCAAACCTTCGAGATATTCCACTACTTCGGAGTTAGTAAGTTTCATAGCTTCGTCCACGGATTTACCTTTTATCATTTCCGTCGCGGTGCTGCTCGTCGCTATCGCAGCCGTACAGCCGTATGTTTGGAATTTTGCGTCGGTAATGATGTCGTTATCTATTTTCAGCGTGATTTTCATAATGTCGCCGCAAGTGGGATTGCCCACCATGCCTTCGCCGTCCGCGTTTTCGATTACGCCCACATTTTTGGGGTTTGCAAAAGCGTCCAATACTTTTTGGTTATACATTCTTAATTTCTCCTTCTTTTAACGTAAATAACGGCGACATTTTGCGCAGTCTCTCGACAGTTTTTTTGAGTAAATCCACCGTGTAATCTATTTCTTCTTTCGTGTTATGTTTTCCAAAACTGAATCTTAACGAGCCGTGCGCAAGCACGATATCGACGCCCATAGCCAATAGTACGTGCGACGGATCGAGCGTTCCCGACGAGCAGGCCGAGCCTGACGAAACGGCTACTCCTCCAAGGTCAAGCAGCATCAATATGCCTTCACCTTCGATAAACTCAAAAGAAAAATTGGCATTTGAGGGCAGCCTATCGGTCGGATGTCCGTTATAGGTAACGTAATGGATTTCTTCAGTTACTCTTTTTACAAAGTAATCTCTGAGTTCTTTAATATAAGCGTTATTTTTTTGCATTTCACGGACGGCTTTTTCAATTGCTTCACCCATACCCACTATCGCGGGAGTGTTGGTCGTGCCGCCTCGCTGCATTCTTTCCTGTCCGCCGCCGACGATAAGTTTGTCTATTTTTATGCCGTTTTTGATATATAGCGCGCCGACACCTTTCGGTCCGTAAAACTTGTGAGCTGAAACAGACGCCAAATCAACCCCGAGGTCTTTTAAATCTATTTCAACCGCGCCTACGGCTTGAACGCAGTCGGAGTGTACCAAAATGCCTTTCGCGTGGCATATTTCAACTACTTCTTTTATCGGCTCGATAGTTCCGACTTCGTTATTGGCAAGCATAACGGAAACTAAAACGGTATCGGGTCTAATCGCTTTTTTCAATTCGTCAAGTTTTATTACCCCGTATTTATCTACGGGTAAATAAGTGACGTCAAAACCGTTATTGCTCAGCCATTTTGCGCTGTTAATAATAGCGTGATGCTCGATAGCGGAAACGATAATGTGTTTGCCTTTGTCACGACGGGCAAACGCCGCTCCTTTTATCGCCCAGTTGTCGCTTTCCGTTCCCGAACCCGTAAAATATATTTCATTGGGGCTGCAATTAAGCGCGTCCGCCACTTGTTTACGAGCCTTGTCGACTGCTATCGCCGTTTCTTTGCCGTAGCTGTGCTGGCTGTGCGTGTTTCCGAATTTTTCCGTAAAATACGGCATCATTTTTTGCAAAACTTCTTCGTCCAGCGGAGTCGTTGCCGCGTGGTCAAGATATACTCGCATCAAATTTCCTCCAAAAGTTCTTTTAGCGTAATCGAATCCAAAAATTCGTTAATGTTTTTATAAAGTTTGTTCCATAACGCGTGCGGAGCGCATTTTTTTCTGCCGCAAGTCGCGCCGATACAGTCAACGATTTTCAAATCGTTTTCCAGGCACCTTAACACTCTGCCGACAGATATATTTTCGGGCTTGTCCGTCAATATATATCCGCCGTATGCTCCCCTTTGCGCGCTGACTATGCCTTCGCATTTCAATAGCGACAATATCTGCTCCAAATATTTTTCGGTGACTCCGATAGAAGCCGAGATATCGGCTACCGACAACGTTTTTTCGCCGTCGTACGCTTTGGCAAGCTCGGTTGCGGCATACAAGCCGTACCTCGCTTTCGTTGACATTTTCATAAATTTTAAATCCTACTCTTTTACTAGGAATAATATAACATTATTATGTCTTACAGTCAATCATAATACAGTCGTTTTCAATAAATTTTTTAAAAAAATTTTAATTAGAAATTTGAAGAATTTATATGGCAGGATTTATGAACTTAGATATTTTTCAATTCGGTTTTAGTTTTTCGGTTTGCCGTATTTTTACACAAAAAAACGGGCGTGACACCCGTTTTTAAGTAATTAACTTATTTAAATTGATTATTCTATAATGTCGTTTTTGTAAAGCGGGAAACGGTCTGTAAGAGCCAGAACGCGTTTGAGATTTCTGTCAAGCGAGCTTTCGCCGTTTTTGATAACGTCCGCTACTATTTCGCCGATTTCCATCATTTCGGGTTCTTTCATACCTCTCGTTGTTGCGCTCGGTGTGCCTACGCGGATACCACTTGCGATTTTCGGCGGAGCGGGGTCAAACGGAATAGTGTTCGCGTTAACCGTGATATGGATTTTGTCCAAAGTATCCGTTAACGAGCGTCCGGTGTAACCGCTGCCGCGAACGTCTACAAGTATAAGGTGATTGTCCGTGCCGCCCGATACAAGACGAAGTCCGTTGTCTTTCATTGATTTTGCGAGAACTTGAGCGTTTACTAAAACTTGTTTTTGATATTCTTTAAATTCGGGTTTTAACGCTTCGCCAAAACATACAGCTTTTGCTCCGATAACGTGCATTAACGGTCCGCCTTGCGTTCCCGGAAATACTGCGCTGTCGATTTTTTTCGCCCATTGCTGTTTGCAAAGAATCAAGCCGCCTCTAGGTCCGCGAAGAGTTTTGTGCGTTGTGCTTGTGACTACGTCAGCGTACGGAACGGGACTGGGGTGCAATCCGGCCGCAACTAATCCTGCGATATGAGCCATATCTACCATTAATATAGCCCCTACTCTGTCGGCGATTTCTCTAAAACGTTTAAAATCTATAAATCTCGAATACGCGCTTGCGCCCGCAACGATAATTTTCGGGTTATTTTCTACCGCGATTTTTTCAAGTTCGTCGTAGTCTATCATTTCTGTTTCGGGATTAACGCCGTAAGGAACGATATTAAAATATTTGCCTGAAATATTTACGGGACTGCCGTGTGAAAGGTGTCCGCCGTGGGACAAATTCATAGCCATAATGGTGTCGCCTGGTTTTAAAAAGGCAACGTAAACGGCTGTGTTAGCGTTTGCTCCGCAATGGGGCTGGACGTTTGCGTGTTCCGCTCCAAAAAGCTGTTTCGCTCTGTCGCGCGCAAGGTTTTCCGCTATATCGACAAATTCGCAGCCGCCGTAATATCTGGCAGCGGGATAACCTTCGGCGTATTTATTAGTCAAATGACTGCCCATAGCGGCTAATACTGCGGGAGAAGCAAAGTTTTCGCTCGCGATTAACTCAATATTTTGACGCTGACGGGTAAGCTCGAGCTCATACGCATTATAAAGCTCGGGATCGCATTGTTTTAGTGTTTTTAAGTCTATCATATTTCACCTCATAAGTGTTTTTTTATCGTTTCCACTATCTTTGCCAAAGGCTGCACGCCGATTATTCTATCTACTAATTCACCGTTTTTATAAATACATACGTTGGGTATCGCCTGAACTTCCGCCGCGTTCGCCAGGTCGCTTTCTTCGTCAACGTTAACTTTTCCGAATTTAACAGTAGGAAGCTGATCCGCTACCTGTTCCAGAACGGGAGCAAGCATTTTACAGGGACCGCACCAAGTAGCCCAGTAATCGACAACGGCAACACCGCTTATAAATTTGTCAAAATTTTTACTTGTTACCACTTCAACTTTACTCATAGATCGTTTGTCTCCTTTATTATTTTCACCATCTTAGGCACAAGTTTCATATTTTTAGCGTAATTAAGGTCAATATGCCTTACAATCATAAAACCAAATCCTAGTCCGACTACAAAAACGATGCACAAAATCCAGTCAGCAACTCTCATTAAGTAACCGACTAACATCAAAAGCAACGCCGCGAAAAGCGGAATAAGATAAACTATAGCGGAAACTTTTGAGGCGGACGTGTCGTTAAACGCAATCTCGACTTGGTCGCCGACGGTTGCGTCAAGGGTGTTTTCAACCTCAATGTCGACGTATTTTTTGTCGGAAGTAAGACCGCACATCGAGCAGTTGCCGCATGCCGAGCTGCGGAATATCCGTATCACGGCGTCTTTGCCTTTTAATTCTATCACATGACCCGTATCTGTCATATCAATTTTTCCCGTTTTATAAAATATATTTATTCAAATTTAACGTTTTTGCCGTCTGCGATAAATTTTGCTTTACAAATTTGTCGTCAACGATAATTTTTACTCGTTCGCTTGTTTCGTCCACGTCGAAAGAAATGTTTTCAACCAAGTTTTCCAGTATGCTTTGCAGACGTCTCGCGCCGATATCTTCCATAGTGGCGTTCATATCGACCGCGATTTCGGCGATTTCTTCTATGCCGCTTTTATGAAAAACCAAGTCGATATTATCCACGGCGAGAAGTTTTTGATACTGCGTGGTAATAGCGTTTTGCGGTTCGGTCAAAATCCTGATAAACTCGTCTTTGCCAAGGCTTGTCAGCTCTACAAGCACGGGGAAACGTCCTTGCAGTTCGGGTATAAGGTCGCTGACTTTGCTCACATGGAACGCGCCGCTTGCTATAAAGAGAATATAATCCGTTTTTATGTTGCCGTATTTTGTCGTAACCGAGCAGCCTTCAACAATAGGCAAAATATCTCTCTGCACGCCTTCGCGCGATACGTCGGGACCGTTTTGCGAGCCGCCGCCCGCGATTTTGTCTAGCTCGTCAATAAATATAAGTCCGTCGTTTTCCGCGCGCATAATTGCTTCCGCGTTAACGCTGTCGTGGTCGATAAGAGTCTCACATTCAGCCGAAAGCAAAATTCTTTTCGCTTCGCCGACGGTTACTTTGCGTTTTTTCGTCTTTTTGGGCATAATGCCGTCAAAAATATTTCCGATATTTATCGTTCCGCCGCCAGCAGCCGATAAATCAAGCGGCTTCGGTTCGTCGGGAACGGTAATTTCCACTTTTATATGGTCAAGACTGGTTGTGCTTAACTCGTCTTTGAGCGTCGCTCTCGTGATATTTTCGGGCAAAGCGTCTTTTGCGGCAAGCAAAGCTTCGGCGATAACGTTAATTGTATTAGCCAGCGCTTTTTCCTGAACGTCGCGATAACGCTCTTCTTTTATAAGTCTAATCGAAACTTCCACAAGGTCCCTTATCATTGACTCGACGTCTCGACCTACGTAACCTACTTCGGTGTATTTAGTCGCTTCGACTTTCAAAAAAGGCGCTTTTACAAGCTTTGCAAGTCTGCGGGCGATTTCGGTCTTTCCCACGCCCGTAGGTCCTTTCATTATTATGTTTTTCGGCGTTATTTCTTCTCTGTCTTCAGCGGAAAGCTGACTTCTGCGGTAGCGGTTACGTAAAGCTATCGCAACAGCCCGTTTTGCTTCCGACTGACCGATTATATATTTATCAAGTTCGTTTACTATTTGTTTAGGAGTCATTATAGTTCCTCCACCGTTATATTACCGTTTGTGAAAACGCAAATCGTGCTTGCGATTTCCAATGATTTTCTCGCTATTTCGCTTGCGGAAAGTTTTGTGTTTTCGGTCAACGCTCTTGCCGCAGCTAATGCGTAATTGCCGCCGCTGCCGATTGCGCAAACACCGTTTTCGGGTTCTATTACGTCGCCGCTACCAGAAAGCATCATAATGTGAGTTTTGTCGGCTACTATCATCATAGCTTCAAGCTTGCGCATCATTTTGTCGTTGCGCCAAAGCTTTGCAAGCTCCACCGACGCGCGCATAAGATTTCCGCTGTATTTTTGCAGCATTTCCTCAAATTTTTCCGTCAGCGTAAATGCGTCCGCAACAGTACCCGCAAATCCTACCGCTACTTTATCGTTGTATATTCTGCGGACTTTCACCGCGTTAGATTTCATTACTACGTTTTGACCTTGTGTGACCTGACCGTCGCCTGCAATGGCAATTTTGCCGTCGCGCATAACGGCGCATATGGTCGTGCCTTTAAAACTATCGGCAAAAACTTCCGACATATTTTTCTACACTCCTTTTATCGAATTTTTCAGCGACTCCATAGCTCGCTGCGATAAAGCCGCTCTCTTTAACTGTTTGTCTTTGTATTTTCCCGCTATCGGGGGTAAAATGCCGTAATTAGCGTTCATCGGTTGAAAATCGCTGTTAGGGCTGGAAATATATTCCGCTAACGCTCCAATCATAGTTTGATTTTCGAATTCTGTCAACGGTTTAGCTGAGAGCGTGTTTACGGCGTTTATTCCGCACATCAGTCCGCTCGCTATCGACTCGACGTAGCCTTCCACACCCGAAATCTGCCCTGCAAAAAATATTTTCGGGTTGTTTTTCAGTCTGAAAAATTTGTCGAGAGTTTTCGGCGCGTTAATAAACGTATTTTTGTGCATAACTCCGTAACGGACAAATTCGGCGTTTTTTAACGCTGGAATAAGAGAAAAAACTCTTTTTTGCTCGCCGAAAGTAAGGTGAGTTTGAAAGCCGACAAGATTATATATCGTTCCCGCTTCGTTTTCCTTTCTTAGCTGCAATACTGCGTAAGGACGCTCGCTTTTACGTTCGTCAAAAAGCCCTACGGGTTTGAGCGGACCGAAACGAATGGTGTCGCGACCGCGTTTTGCCATTACTTCTATTGGCATACAGCTTTCAAAAACATTGTTTTCAAAATCTTTTATTTGGGCTGTCTCAGCGTTAACTAATTCTTCCCAAAAAAGCTCAAATTCCGCTTTATTCATTGGACAGTTAACGTAATCGTCGCCTTTGCCGTATCTGCCGCCGATAAACGCGCTGTCAAAATCTATACTGTCCGCGGTGACGATAGGCGCAACGGCGTCAAAAAAGTGCAAAAATTGCTCTCCCAAAAGATTTTGAAGCGACGGCAAAAGACTTTCGTGCGTTAGCGGTCCTGTGGCTATTATTAAAATTTCATCATCGTCAACGCTTATTTTCGATACGGTTTCATTTATTATTTTTATATTTTTTTGGGTTTTAAGTTTTTCGGTAACTTTCTGGGCAAAAATATCTCTGTCAACCGCCAACGCGCTTCCCGCTGGTACGGCGCAGCTGTCGGCGACTGAAATAAGCATACTGTCTAACGCTCTCAACTCATTTTTAAGTAAACCCGAAGCTGTGTTCGGGTCGTTGGATTTCAGCGAATTTGAGCAAAGCAATTCCGCAAAATTAGAATTATGATGAGCGGGGGAAAACTCTCTTGGCTTCATTTCGTATAAAGTTACCTGCGCTCCCCTTTTTGCCGCCTGCCAAGCCGCTTCCGCTCCAGCGAGCCCCGCGCCGAAAATTTTAACTTTCATTCGCGTCCTCGATATGTCCGCAGTCTTTATTTATACATTTATATTTCGCGCCGTTTTTATATTCTTTCAATACCATACCGCCGCCGCAATCGGGGCATTTTTTGTCTACGGGTTTGTCCCATGAAATAAATTTGCATTTAGGATAATTTGAACAGCCGTAAAAAGGCTTGCCGTATTTTGACATTCTTTTAATAAGGTCTGCGCCGCAGTCGGGGCAAACGCCAGCTTTTTCATTAACGGTTTTGGTGTTTTTGCAAGTCGGGTAATTGCTGCATGCCAAAAACTTGCCGTATTTAGACAATCTTTCCACCATAGGCGCGCCGCATTTATCGCAAAGAACATCCGTCATAACGACAGGTGCGGCTTTTTTCAGGCTTTTTTTAAAATCGCATTCGGTATTTGAGCAAGCTAAATATTTGCCGAATCTGCCCATCTTTAAAACCATGGGAGAGCCGCATTTCTCGCATTTTTGATCGATTTTTTCATCGGGCAGCATCACGATTTCGCTCGTTTTTGCCGAGTTTATTTTTTCCTCAAGCGGCTTGTAAAACTCGTCGACGATATTGCGCCAGTCCGCCGATTTTTCTTCGATGTCGTCAAGTTTTGTCTCCATGCCCGCCGTAAATTCCACGTCCACTATGTCGGCAAAATATTTTTCCAGGTATTCCGTTACCGTAAATCCCAGTTCCGTGGGCATTAGCGATTTTCCGTCTTTTTCGACGTAAGTTCTCGAGTAAAGCGTTGACAAAATTGTGGAAAAAGTGCTTGGTCTTCCTATGCCGTTTTCTTCCATAGTTTTTATCAAAGAAGCTTCGGTGTAACGGGCGGGAGCTTTCGTAAACTTTTGCTCGGGCGTAATACCTTTATTTAAAAGATTGTCACCTACAGCCAAAGACGGCAACTTCGCGTTTTCTTCTTCGTCGTCGGTGTTTTTATGCTCGCCGTAAATGCGTGTGTAACCGTCGAAAACAACCGTGCGTCCGTTTGCCTTGAAACCGTATTTATCGCAGTCAATAACGACGCTCACGCTGTCGTATACCGCTTTCGCCGCTTGACTTGCCAAAAATCTGGTGTAGATAAGCGTATAAAGCTTTTGCATATTAGGCTGAATTTTGCCTTTTAAACTTTCTGGGGTTACCGCTAAGTTAATCGGTCTTATTGCTTCGTGGGCGTCCTGCGCCGCTTTTTTTGTAGCGTAAAAATTCGGCTTTTCGGGAACGTATTTACTGCCGAATTTTTCTTTTATATATTCTCTTGCCGAGTTTTGAGCGTCGGCGGAAATTCTTACCGAGTCCGTACGGATGTATGTTACGAGAGCGATATGTTCGCCGTCGATTTCCACGCCTTCATACAGCTGCTGCGCAAGCGACATAGTCGTTTTTGAGGTGAATTTCAGTTTGTTGCCCGCGTCCTGCTGCATTGTGCTTGTGGTAAAAGGCGGATAAGGCGAAGAATTGGTGACTGTTTTTTTGACTGACGAGACCGCAAAAGGATTATTACCTATATTTTTCAAAATCTCGTCGCATTGCGTTTTATCAGAAATTTTGATTTTTTTGCCATCGGCGGTAGCGAGTAACGCTTTGAAGGACGGCTGTTCGCCCGCTTTTTCAAGCAGCGCCGTAATCGTCCAATATTCTTCGGAAACAAACGCTTTTATCTCGCGCTCACGGTCTACGATTATTTTTAAAGCCGCGGACTGCACTCTGCCCGCGGAAAGTTTCGGTTGAATTTTTTTGCATAATACGGGAGAAACCTTATAGCCGACGAGTCTATCCAACACTCTGCGCGCTTGCTGAGCGTTGACGAGATTCATATTGATATAGTCGGGTTTTTCCAAGGCTTTTTGCACCGCGTTTTTGCTTATTTCGTTAAACATTATGCGGTTTTTAAGGTTTCCGTCAAGTTTTAACGCGTTTGATAAGTGCCACGAAATAGCTTCGCCTTCGCGGTCAGGGTCGGTAGCCAAATATACTTGTTCGGCTTTGCTTGCCTTTTTCATAAGCCTGTCTATCGTTTCGTTTTTTCCTTCCGTGATTTCATAAATAGGCTCGTAATTATTTTTTAAGTCTACGCCGAGTTTTTTTACGGGTAAATCTCTTACATGTCCCCCCGAAGCGTCGACGTAATAACCTTCTCCAAGATATTTAGCTATCGTTTTGGCTTTTGCGGGTGATTCCACTATAACAAGCTTCACTTGTTAGTCCTCCATATATTGATAAACATTGCCTGGAAGTTTCATTATACAGCCCATTAGCTCTAGGTTTGACAAAATAAACGCAAGCTCGGACGGGTTTAATTTTGTAGTTTCCACTAGCTCGTCAAAATTTTTCTTTCCAGTAATTAACAAATTTACTACACTTTGCTGTGTTAAGTCAAGTTGAATAGACTTCTTTTCTTTTTTTTCGTACCTGACGTTCATATCGCGCAAAATGTCTTTCGGGTCGGTAACGAGCGCTCCTTGAAGCCTTTTTAATAGTTCGTTACAGCCCATTGAGTTTTGCGAATATATTTCGCCTGGAACGGCGAATACGTCTTTTCCTTGCTCCAAAGCGTGTTCTAGCGTTGTCATAGTTCCGCTTTTTAACGGAGCTTCAGTAATCAATAACGCTTGCGAAAGTCCCGAAACTATACGATTGCGCATAGGAAAATGATAGTTATTCGGTTCGCCGAAAACACCAAATTCCGATACGATAAGTCCGCCGTTTTCGAGTATTTTTCTTGCCAGATTTTCGTTTGCGGCGGGGTAAATGTAACATACGCCGCTGCCTAAGACGGCGATAGTTTTGCCGCCCGCTTTTAGCGTAACTTCGTGTGCTACGGTGTCCACTCCGTAAGCCAAGCCCGAAATAATGGTGAAATGCTTTGCTAATTCGTCGGTAAAATGCGCCGTAACCCGTCGACCGTAAGCGGAAATTTTTCTTGTGCCGACGACTGCGATACCGTCGGAATTAAGCAAGCTAACGTCGCCTTTGCAGTACAAGGTATAAGGCGGATCGGGAATATCTTTGAGTTTTTGCGGATATTCGGGCGAAAAATAAGTAACGGCAGTAACGCCGTTTTTTTCAATCTGCGTAATAATCGCGTCAAGATAAGTCTGATTAAGACTGCTTTTTAATCTTGACAAATCCTTTTCGCCGAGTATCTTTTTTATTTTTTGATTGTCGTCGTAAAAGTTTGTCCACAGTAGCTCCAAATCCACGCAGGAAAACAACTCTCTCTGCTTATTATTGCTTATTTCGAGCGACGACATTATCAAACACAGTTTTTCTTCTAACTTCATTCTTTCCTATTTTATTAGTTAATTTATTTATCTTGTAAATATTTTTTTAGTTAATATTTTAAATTTTCAATGCCAACCTTGCAATATTATTTCTAAACATCTACTGACCAAAGTGGTCAGTGGTTGATAAATAATTTTCTTTTGGGCATATAACTTTTTAAAATATTTCCTTGTCGGATGCTGTCTTAATATGTTTTTTATCTCTTATAAAAGTTTTTTATACTCTGTATTTTCTATCGAGCGAGCGGTATTGTATAGCTTCGGCAATGTCTTGCGGACGAATAACCTCGCTTCCGTCAAGGTCGGCTATCGTGCGGGCGACTTTGATTATTCTGCTGTAAGCTCTTGCCGATAAATTTAGCCTTTCAAAAGACATTTCTATAAGGTCGGAACTTTTTGAGTCCAGTTTGCAATATTTTTTCAGTTCTCCGCTCGTCATATGCGAGTTGCAATGAGTTTTTGAGCCGATATAGCGGCTTTCTTGTATTTCGCGGGCTTTATTTACTCTTTCTCTAACAGTCACGGAAGATTCGCTTTCTCCGTTTCCGCTTAGTTCGCCGTACGTCACGCTTCCCACTTCGATATGAATATCTATTCGGTCGAGTAACGGTCCCGAAAGTTTTGACAGATATTTATGTATCTGACTTGCCGAACAAGTGCAGGGTCTTGTTTCGCTGCCGTAGTTGCCGCACGGGCAAGGGTTCATACTGGCGATAAGCATAAAATTGGCCGGGTACGTTACGCTGCCTTGCGCACGGGAAACCGTTATAACGCCGTCTTCAAGCGGCTGCCGCAACGCTTCCAATGTTTGACGTGTGTATTCGGGCAGCTCGTCAAGGAACAATACTCCGTTATGAGCAAGACTGATTTCGCCCGGATGAGTTTTCGTTCCGCCGCCTGTTAACGCTACCATTGTGGCGGTATGGTGCGGAGAACGGAAAGGTCGGCTGAAAACGAAGCCGCCGTCAAGCGTTCCCGCTACGCTGTGGATTTTTGCCACTTCCAACGCTTCTTCAAAAGTAAGGTCGGGCATTATCGACGGTACAGCGCGGGCAAGCATAGTTTTACCAGCCCCCGGCGGACCGATAAGTAAAATATTATGTCCCCCTGCGACGGCTATTTCCATCGCTCTTTTTGCAGCGTACTGTCCTTTGATATATTTTATATCGCCGTTGTCGGTATTGTATGACGAATTTCCGCTCCATTTTTCCGTTTCGATTTTTTCCAGCGTCTTTGCTCCGCTCAAAAAATCCACGGTCTCCGCTAATGACGAAACGGCGTAAATTTCCACTTCGTCAATATATTTCGCTTCGTCGCGGTTTGCCAAAGGTATTACGGCTTTTTTATAACCTTGCTGTTTTGCGGAAATAAGCATTGGAAGCAGTCCCGAAACGTATCTGACGTCGCCGTTAAGCGACAGTTCGCCCAAGACGATATATTCTTTTGAAGAAGCGGCGGTGATTTGCGCGGACGAAATTAAAACCGCCAAAGCCATAGCAAGGTCATACACTGTGCCTTCTTTTTTCGTATCGGCGGGAGCGAGATTGATGACAATAGACGCCAGCGGATACTTGTATCCGCTGTTTTTTAACGCAGCTCTAACCCTTTCTTTCGCTTCCTTTACGGCGGTATCGGCAAGCCCCACGATATTGCAAGACGGCAGTCCGTTTTGGATATCCGCTTCCAGCGTTACAGGGTAGCCGTTAAGACCGTTAAGCCCAAAACTGTATATCTTTGAAAGCATAGTTTCTCCTAAAGGTTTTTTTGTATTATATATTCGAAAAATAAAAATGACAAGGTTTTTTTACATTATTTACCAAAACAGCAAAAATAAAAAGAAAAAACAACCTTTTATTAAGATTGCTTTTTGACTAATTTTTTTCATTAAACTGGATTTTTTATAATTTTGATTTTAATAAAATACGAAAGACTAGAAAAATAAAAAAAGCAATTCGTAATTCTGAATTGCTTTCTTTTGTACTAAATTATTTAATGCTTTCTTTGATTTTAGCCGCTTTGCCTGTACGTTCGCGCAGATAATAAAGTTTCGCGCGTCTTACTTTACCTTTACGGATAATTTCAACTTTTTCAATTTTCGGAGAGTGAATCGGGAAAGTACGTTCAACGCCGATACCCGAAGAAATGTGTCTGACGGTGAAAGTTTCGCGCAATCCGCCGTGTTTGCGGGCGATAACGATACCTTCATACGCCTGTATTCTTTCTTTGTTACCTTCAATAACCTTAAACATAACTCTGACGGTGTCGCCGACGTTAAATGCGGGTATATCTTGTTTCAAACCCTCGTTTTCAATTGTTGTGATGATGTCCATTATTGACTTTTCCTCCTTTGGTTAAGTTAACTAAGCGTTCATACGCATTTTTTCTGCCATTGGACCGCCCGAAGTCACTTGATTATAATATCATATTAACAGCGTATTAGGCAAGCGAATTTATTTAATTTTTTGTTTAATTTTCCACTCTGAACGCGTCTAAAATATGGTTGGTTTTTTTATCGATTATTTCCACAACGTCGAACCTAATCTGCGTATTATTAACGCCGTGTTCGGCTATGTAATTTTTTGCCACCGTGATAATTTTTTGCTGTTTTCTCGGCGTTACAGCTTCCGCTGGCGAGCCGAAACTATTGTCGGCGCGACTTTTTACTTCTACAAATATTAATATGTTGTCTTTTTTTGCTATTATATCTATCTCGCCGAAACGGCAAAAATAGTTGGTTTCTATTATTTTATAATGATGTTTTTTCAGATACATTACGGCTTGTTTTTCACCCAAGCCGCCAAGTAATCGAGTGTTCATAACTCTATAATTTTTTTGACGAAAGTTCGTCTATGTATGGGCGTAAGCCCCAGCGATTTTATCGCTTCTATATGCTGTTTTGTTCCGTATCCTTTATTTTGCCCGAAACCGTATCCGCTGTAAGTGTGGTCGTATTCGCACATAATGCGGTCTCTCGTTACTTTCGCTACTATGCTTGCTGCGCCTATTAGATAACTAAGGTCGTCGCCTTTTATAAAAGACCTTGTCGGGAATTTCGCGTTTTTTATCGGCACGGCGTCGATAAGCACGTAATCAAGCTCGGCAGTTACGGCGTTGATACACTCCGTCATAGCTTCTTTTGTGGCGTTTAATATATTTATTTCGTCGATTATATTATGGTCGCGCATAGCTATTTTGCAGTCTATCGCTTTTGCCATTATCTTTTCGTAAAGTCTCTCTCTTTGTAAAGCCGTGAGTTTTTTGCTGTCGCGCACTCCTTCGATAAGGTCGTCAAGCGGCAGACTCACGCAAGCGCAAACGACAGGACCAGCAAGCGGACCTCGCCCTACTTCATCCACCCCCGCAAGACGTTTGTATTTAAACATTTCGTATTCAAACTCTATCATTGCGGACTCTCCAAAGTAATTTTTCCAAGCCGTCCTTTGCGAAAATCATCCAAAATCGCTTTTGCACAACGCTCCGTGTCGTACTCGCCGCCGCGTAAAACATATCCGCGTTTAACGCAAATATCAAGCATTATTTCATAAGGTTTTTTATCTAAATCGGTCAAGCCGTACCGCTCTTTTAATGAATCGGGGTACATAACCGAAAGCTCTTCCAAAAACAAAGCCGCCGCTTCGACGATATCGATAATATCGTCTTTTATGCTGCCGATATAAACAAGGTGCTGCGCAGTCTTGTCGTCGATAAATTTTGGCCACAATGTCCCCGGGGTATCCATAAGCTCGATTCCGTTTGATAGCCTTACCCATTGTTTGCCTTTTGTGACGCCAGGTTTATCGCCCGTTACGGCGAGTTTGCGGGTGGAAACGCAGTTTATGAGCGTTGACTTGCCCGAGTTCGGCACGCCGATTATCATCGCTCTTACGGGTTTAAACACGCCTTTCTTCGCGTATTTTTCCGTTACGGGTTTTGCGATTGTTAAAAAGGCGGACGAAAGCGTTTTGCTTTCGTTTATATTTACGGAAGAAACGACGACCGTCGTTTCCCCTTTGCTTTCAAAATAATTTTTCCATTTTTCGACTTTCGCGCTGTCCGCCAAGTCGGCTTTATTCAATATAATAAGACACGGTTTTCTGTCGGTCAAAGTCTCAAACTCGGGATTTAAGCACGCGTAAGGGGCGCGCGCGTCCAGGACGTAGCCTATTATGTCTACAGCCTTGACGCTTTCACGCATAAGTCGCAAAGCTTTTGTCATATGACCTGGAAACCATTGAATTTTCATTATTTTTTAACTAAATCGGGACGGTTTTTCTTCGTCAATAACTCCGATTGTTCCTTTCGCCATTCGGCTATTTTTTTGTGGTCGCCCGACACCAACACGGACGGCACTTCCATTCCTAAATATACTTGCGGACGGGTGTACTGCGGATATTCGAGCATTCCGTCGGAAAAACTTTCTTCATCGGTTGCGTTTTCGCTGCCAAGTACGCTGGGGACGTACCTGGCGACCGCGTCCACCACCGCCATAGCGGGAATTTCGCCTCCAGTCAAAACGTAATCGCCAATGGAAAGCTCCATATCGATATCAAAATCGATAACGCGCTGATCCACGCCTTCATAATGACCGCATAATAAAAGTATATAATCTTTTTCGGCAAGCTGTTTTACCAAATTTTGGTCAAGTTTTTTGCCCTTTGGCGACATATAAATACGCAAAGCCTTGTGTGCGGGGTCAACCGCGTCTATGCAGTCGTGTATGGGCTGCGGAGTCATAATCATACCCGCGCCGCCGCCGAACGTATAGTCGTCGGTCTTGTGGTGCTTGTCCGCCGAGTATTCGCGTATGTCATGTGTCGATATTTGAAGCAGATTTTTTTCGGTTGCTTTACCCAAAAGCGATACTTTCAAGCTATCGAACATTTCGGGGAAAATCGTAAGTATGTCAATCTTCATACAAAGCGACCTCCATAAATCGGGATTTTTTTAAAGTTATCGTTTTTGCTTCAATGTCAATATTTACGACTAAATCTTTCAAAAAAGGAAACTGCACGGTTTTTTTGCCGTGAACAATGTAAACGTCCGCCGCTCCGTACTGTAATATTTCCGTTAGTTCGCCTATCGCCGTTGCGTCATCAAGGTACACTTGGCTGCCGATAAGGTCGGCGATAAGAAAACTGCCGCTCGGCACATAAATTTCTTCCCTGTCGGCGTAAACTTCCCAGTTGCGCAACGTTTCGGCTTTGTCACGGTCGTTAATGCCGTCAATTTGCGCAAAAACAAAACCCGACGAAACACGAATAGATATTACGTCCATTCGTTTTTCGCCGAAATAAAAATGCGTGACGGTTTTTAATTGTTCGTTGTCGTCAATAGCGGACGAAATTTTGATTTCGCCTTTTATTCCCTGAGGTTTGACGACTTTGCCAATCAGTATTTTCATAGTTTTGCCTTGGATATACGTTAGTCTACAACTTCAACGATGTATTTTTCGCCGCGTTTTACCGCAACCGCTTTCGCTATCGTGCGGATAGCAGTTACTATTTTACCTTTTTTGCCGATTATTTTACCCGTATCGTTTTGAGAAACTTTTATCGTGACCGTGGTAACGCCGCCGTCTGTTACTGAAGCGACTTGGACGTTATCTTTGTCTTCGACGAGCTCTTTTACGATATATTCGATAAGTTCGACCATTATTCTTTGTCCTTAGCGGGTTGTTTTTTAGCAGTTTGTTTTCTAACTGTAGGTTTGATAACGCCTTCTTTTACCAAGATAGCTCTAACTGTGTCTGTGGGTTGAACGCCGCTGGCAATCCATTTTGCCGCTTTTTCTTTGTCGATTTTTACTTCAGCGGGGTTTTTAAGGGGATCGTAAGTTCCGATTTGTTCAACGAAAGCGCCGTCTCTTGCAACGCGAGAATCTACTACTACTACACGGTAAAAAGGTGATTTTTTGTCACCAAGTCTGGTTAGTCTCATTTTTACTGACATAACTGATTTTTTCCTCCAAAAATGCTTTTAAAAAATTTGTATTATATTTAACTAGAAAGGAAATTTTGCTCCTCGTTTGCCAAAACGCTTCATCATTTCCTTTGTTTGTTCAAACTGTTTCATAAGTTTATTGACGTCCTGCACGTTTGTGCCGCTGCCCGAAGCCACGCGTTTACGCCGAGCGTAATTAAGCAGCTTGGGGTTAGTCCTTTCTGCAGGCGTCATTGACTGAATAATAGCTTTGTTTTTGTATATTTCTTTTTCGTCTATTTGTCCGCTACCCAAATTCATTTTACTTGCGCCAGGTATCATATTGACCATGTCGCTGAGATTACCCATATTTTTCATAGATTCGAGCTGCGTCAAAAAATCGTTAAGGTCGAATGTCGCTTCTTTGAGTTTTTTTGCAAGTTCCGCCGCTTTGTCCATATCGACGGACTGCTGCGCTTTTTCGATTAACGTTAATACGTCGCCCATACCCAAAATACGGCTTGCCATTCTGTCTGGGTAAAAAGGCTCAAGGTCGCTTAGTTTTTCGCCGATACCGCAAAACTTTACGGGTTTTCCCGTCACAGCTCTTATAGAGAGCGTCGCGCCGCCGCGAGTGTCTCCGTCGAGTTTCGTCATAATAACGCCGCTTATATCTAAGGTTTCGTCAAAGACTTTCGCCACGTTCACGGCGTCTTGTCCCGTCATAGAGTCCACTACCAAAAGTTTTTCCGTGACGTCGACAGCTTTGGTTATCATAACGAGTTCTTTCATAAGTTCTTCGTTAACGTGAAGTCTGCCAGCCGTGTCTAATATAACTGTGTCGTAATTGTTTTTTAACGCGTATTGCACGCCGTTTTTGGCGATTTTGACAGCGTCCGCCTGCCCCATTTCAAAAAAACCTATATCGGCTTTTTTCGCAACCACTTCAAGCTGATTTATAGCCGCGGGACGGTATATGTCGCACGCTACCGCCAAAGGGCGTTTGCCTTGTTTTTTGAGATAAAGACCGAGTTTGCCGCACATAGTCGTTTTGCCCGAGCCTTGCAGTCCGCACATCATAATAACGGTGGGCAGCTTGCTTGATACGGCGAGTTTTGCCTGCGTTCCGCCAAGCAAAGATATGAGTTCTTCGTTGACTATCTTGATAACCTGCTGTCCCGGGGTAAGGCTTTTTAGTATATCTTCGCCCGTGGCTTTTTCCGAAACCGAGTTTATAAAATCTTTTACAACGGTAATATTAACGTCCGCTTCAAGTAATGCCACGCGGATTTCACGCATAGCTTGTTTTATTTCAAGGTCGGTAAGCCGTCCTTTATTTTTCAACTTTGAAAAAACGTGTGTTATTCTTTCCGATAACGTTCCGAAAGTCGCCATTTTTTTCTCCTAATATAGGATTTTCGATAATTTTTTATTTTAAGTTTTTCCTTTTAATTATTCCGCTAAAACCTCAAGAATATTGCGCGCGTCGTCTGCGGAATCAACTGAATTATCTTTAATATGCTCGGACAAAATTTTGATTTTGTCAAATTTTGTGTGAATACGGAGTTTTGACTCGAGTGTTTCCAGCGTTTCGGTGGCTTTTACTATGCTGTCTCTGACCGCCTGACGTGTGACACCGTACTGCTCCGCTATCTCCGAAAGCGAGTTGTCAAAGTCGTAAAACAGTCTTAGCATACCAAGCTGTTTTTCCGTCAAAAGCGAACCGTAAAGGTCGCATAAAATGATGATTTCTTCATTTGACAACGCCATTTATTAAGCTTCCTAAAAAATAAGTGTAAAGTAAAATTACTTTACACTAAGAATATTACATAAATATATTTACATTGTCAAGCGGTTGAAAGAAAAAAACCAATATGGACTTATTTTATAAAATTCCTTCAACAAAAGAACTTGCGTCAAATTCTATCAAATCGTCAATACTTTCGCCCACGCCTACGTAAAACACGGGCACTTGTTCGGATAAAGCCAGCGCAACGCCGCCTTTTGCCGTGCCGTCGAGTTTTGTCAATATTATTCCGTCAAGGTTTACCGCTTCGTCAAAAACTTTTACTTGCGTGAGAGCGTTTTGCCCCGTCGTGGCGTCGAGTACTATAAGATTTTTTCTGTCGGCTTCGGGGTATTCGCGGTCTATCACACGGTTAATTTTTTTCAGTTCTTCCATCAAATTGACTTTGTTGTGAAGCCTTCCCGCGGTATCGACCAATACGACGTCGGTTTTTTTGCTTTTTGCGGAAGCGAGAGCGTCAAAAACGACCGCAGCAGGGTCGGAGCCTTCGCCATGCCGTACAAGCCTTACGTTAGCCCTTTTCGCCCAAACTTCAAGCTGATCCGCAGCCGCCGCTCTAAAGGTATCCGCAGCAGCTATAATAACGCTTTTGCCTTGTTTAGTATAAATATTAGCGAGTTTGCCTATCGTGGTGGTTTTGCCCACGCCGTTTACGCCGACTACCATAATAACGCAAGGACTATTAAAAGACAATTTTTCTTCGCCCAAAATCTCGACCATAATTTCTTTGAGATATTTTTCGGCGGTGTCGGGATCGGCTACTCGATCCTGCGTCATACGGTCGCGTAAATTGTCTATTATCTCAAAAGTCGTTTCCGCTCCGATATCTGCGGAAAGCAAAATCGCTTCCACGTCGTCATAAAAATCCTCGCCGAAAATGCCTTGTTTGAAAAGCTGTTTTAGCTTAAATCCTATCGATTGCCTGGTCTTTTTAAGACCTTCTATGATTTTTGAAATAAATCCCATTTTTACCTTTTATCAATTTTTTTACGATTTTGATTTGGTTTCGGCTTGCTATTTAAAAATTCTCGTCGCGTAATTAAACTGCAGTTTTTACCGCTTCGGTAAGCTGAACGCTGACTATCTTTGACACGCCCTTTTCTTCCATTGTCACGCCGTATAGCACGTCGCACGATTCCATAGTCGGCTTTTTGTGTGTTATTACGATAAACTGAGTTTCAGAGCTGAATTTTTTGATATATTTTGCTATACGCTCAGCGTTTGCTTCGTCCAAAGCCGCCTCTATTTCGTCCAATACGCAAAACGGCATAGGACGGAGTTTCAATATCGCGAACAATATCGCCGCGGCGGTAAGCGTTCTTTCACCGCCCGAAAGCAATGAAATATTTTGAAGTCGTTTTCCCGGAGGCTGAGCCTCGATTTCAACTCCGAAATCAAGCTCGTCTTTGCCTTCCTCTTCCTCGATACTCATACGAGCGTGACCGCCTGCGAAAAGTTCCTGGAATATTACGCCGAAATTGTGACTAATGATTTCGAACCCGTCGTTAAAACGCACGACGATTTCTCTCGTCAGTTCTTTCAAAATGTTTTTTAAATCGGCTTCGGCTTTTTTCATATCGTCAAGCTGAGCGTTAATGTCGTCGTATCTAAGCAAGGTGTCGTTGTAATCTTTTACGGCGTTGGGGTTGACGTAAGCGAGTTTTGACAACTGCGAGCGCAGTTTGTTTATTTCGTCCGATGATTTACTTAGGTCGTAACCGGGATCTTTAAAACGCATCGCGGAAGAATACGTAAGCTCATATTCGTTCAATATTTTTTCCTGCAAGGCGTTTATATCGTCGTCGATACGCAAAAGATTGTATTCTTCTTTTGTGCGCAACTCGGTAAATTTTTGAGTTTCCGCCGAATAATACTGTCTTTCTCTATCGACGTCGGAAAACTGCGTTTGCAAGTCGCTTTTTAGTTTGCCCGTTTCGGACAATTTTTCGTTTACTTGGGCTAACAGCGCGGAGTCTTCTGCATTGCCGCCGCAGTTAGCTATTTGCTTGTAAAGCTCTTCAATATTAACTTTGTTATTTTCTATTTGTCTTGTTTTTTGAGCGATTTCAGCCGTCAATCTGTTTATTAACTGCTTGTTGCCGTTAATGGAGTTTTCGCCCGCCAAGATATTTGACGTAAGGTTGGCGATTTTTAGTTTTGTGGCGGTGATTTCTTCCTGCGCTTTATCTTTTTGCGTTTTTACTGAATTATATTCTTTTTGATACTGTTCGGAATAACCCGTCGCGGTGTCCTTTCTTTGGTTCAGTATTTCTATTGACGCTTCGCTTGCCGATAAGCTTTTTTCTATTTCAGCAAGTCTTGCGGTAAGCTGGTCTTTTTCCGCCGTGAGCTTATTCATCGCTTGTCTTTGCGTTTCGTGCAAAGCCGCGTATTTTGAAAAACGCTCTTTTAAAGCCGACATCAAAATAAGATTTTGCTGCCAGTTTTGACGTTCCAAGTTGGAAGCCAATCGTAACTCGGTAATAGCGGCGTTGCTTACTTTTTCAAGCAATTTTGTTACTTTCGTTTTAATTTCGCCGCTAAGCACGACTTTGTCCAAAAGCGAGTTTATCACGCTGACGTAGCCGTCCACGTCGGCGGCAAGTTTGTCGGCTGTGACTATGGCATAATTGCCCTCAATAAGACAATCTATATCCGCGCTCTGCTCGTCGGAAAGCTGCTGTATTTTTCTATTTACTTCGTCGATATCTCTGTTTACCCGTTCCAAACGACCGCCAAGCGTGTTTTTCTCGGAATTCAGAGCGGACGAACGGCTTTTCTGCACGCTTAACTCGTTCAAAATAGTAACTACTTGTTTTTGCGCCTGTTCGACCTTGTCTTGAAAAGCGACTAATTTATCGCTGAATCCGATAGCGTGTTCGTTTAGCTGAGCAAGAGTTTTTGATATCGCCTCGTGTTCCGAACGCTTTTCCTGCTGCGCTTTAGCGGTGTCCTCCATCGTTTTTTTGACGCGGGCGATAGTCGCTTGGGCGTCCTCTATTTGTCTGGAAAAATCCTCGCTCGCGTTTTGCAAATATTTTACGCGCTCATTCAAAACCTTGCTCTCGCCCGTTTGACGCTCGATTTTTACCGAAAGCTCCAACTGGGTTTTGCGGTAATCGTTAAGCAAGGCGTCAATGTTGTTTATTTCCAAATATAGATTTTCGTATTTTTTGTGCGATTCGGCATACTTTTCGCTGACAGCGGCGACTTTTTCGTCTAAATCGGCTATTACTTTTTTTAACTCAGCTTTTTTCTCGCTTGCGGTATCATAACCGTAAATATACGCGTTTATTTCGTGATATTTCAGTTTTTCAGATAACGCGAAAAACTTTTCCGCGTCCGCCGCTTGTTTTTTTAACGGCGCAAGCTGACGTTCCAGCTCGTTAAGAATTATGTAAAGCTGAGACATATTGTCGCGCGTTTTTTCGAGTTTTCGTTCGGTTTCCACTTTGCGCACGCGGAATTTTGAAATGCCTAACGCTTCTTCAAAAATAGCGCGTCTGTCTTCGGGGCGGGCGTTGAGTATCGCGTCCATTCTGCCTTGTCCGACTATAGAATATCCTTCTCTGCCAAGACCCGCGTCGCGCAGTATATCGCTGATGTCTTTTAATCTGACTAGATTTTTATTTAAAAAATATTCGCTTTCGTTGTTGCGGTAAAGTTTGCGGGAAATAACGACTTCGTCCATCTCGATAGGAAAAATACGGTTTTTGTTATCCATAAAAAGAGCGACTTCGCAGTAACTCATAGATTTTCGCTCTTCCGTGCCTGAAAAAATAAGGTCCTGCATGGTTTTGCCACGCAAGGCTTTCGCGCTTTGTTCTCCCAAAACCCACCGCGTGGCGTCGACAACGTTGCTCTTGCCGCAGCCGTTCGGTCCGACTACGCCCGTAACGGGGTAATCGAAACTCATGGCGAGTTTGTCGGAAAAAGATTTAAAACCGTATATTTCTATTTTTTTTAAGTTCACCTAATTGGTCACTCCTTGTTGTAATATATCTAAACTAACGCTTAGTAATTAAATCAAAAGAAATTTTACTGAAATTTTATCCGTATCTTAACGGGTTTAAAGCCAATTTTTACCGCTTTTTGTCAAAATTTAACTTTACACTTTGCTACTTGATTTTAAAATTAATTTAACTTAAATTAAATTATCGTCGGATTGGAGCATTTTCAAAGATTTTTCAGCGGCTTCCATTTGCGAAACTATTTTGCTGCCGCCGCTGCCCTTGGCAAGTTTTTTGCCGTCCAAAACCGCTTGATAAGTAAAAACTGGGTTATGGTCGGGTCCCGTCTGTGAAATAAACGCGTATTCAAGTTTTTTCTTGCATTTATGCGCGTATTCCTGTAGGGCGGATTTCGCGTTTAATACGTTCCCTTCCGTCAAAGCTTCCATTAAATCGTCTTCAAGATTGTCTAAGACGAACCGCGTCGCTTCTGCCATTCCGCTGTCAAGGTAAATCGCGCACAAAACCGCTTCAAAAAGGTTCGCGTCGATACGATTGAACGCCAATATATTGGTGTTTTTTTGAGACTGTCCAAGCTGCAAATATTTTGGCAAACCCAGTTCGTTTGCGGCTTGAGAAAGCGAATTGGTCGATACGGTCATAGCTTTCGCCTGAGAGTATTCCCCCTCGTTTTTGCTTCGATAATGATCGAATAAATATTTTGAGACGATGAGTCCCAAAACGGCGTCGCCCAAAAACTCCATTTGCTCATTGCTTCTTATGCGCTTTTCATTGGCGTAAGAAGAATGCGTAAAAGCTTCCACAAGCAGATTTTTATCTTTAAAAACGTATTTTAGCTTTTTTTCAATCGTGCTAATCGGTAACATTAACCACCTTCAAGTTTTTTTTGATATTTTCAATAAGCTTTGCTTGATGCATTTCGATAACTTGATTTATAGCGCCGCAGATAGATTCGGCTTTGCTGCTTCCGTGAGCCTTTATAACTATTTTTTCCGTGCCGATAAGCGGAGCGCCGCCTTTTTTATTGTAATCCATCGTATTTTTGAGATTTTTAAAGGTCTTTTTCATAAATAACGAACCAAAAACGCTAAGCGGATCGGATTTTATGCTCTTTTTGAGAGTTTTCAATATCATTATCGCTGTGCCTTCTATGGATTTTAACGCGATATTGCCGTAAAAACCGTCGGTTACCACGACGTCGTATTCGCCCGACAAAATATCTCTCGCTTCCATATTTCCGATAAAATTAAGGTCGGTTTCTGCTTTTAACAGCCCGAACGTTTCTTTCGTCAATTCGTTGCCTTTTTTGTCTTCCGTGCCGTTTGACAAAAGACCGATTTTAGGCGATTTTACACCTTTTACGCATTTCATATACGCCGCTCCCATCTGAGCGAACTGTACGAGCATTTGCGGCTTACAATCGACGTTTGCGCCGCAATCTATAAGTAAAACCTCACCATCAGTAAGAGTTGGCAAAAGCGGAGAAAGAGCGGGACGCATAATGCCTTTTATTCTGCCGACTTTTAAAAACGCTCCCGTAAGCACTGCTCCCGTGCTACCAGCCGAAACGATACCCGCGCATTCTGGATCTTCTTTTAGTCTAGTTAATCCCGCTACCAAAGACGAATTTTTCTTATTGCGAATAGCCTCGGTAGGAACGTCCTCGTTAGTGATGATTTCGGGCGCGTGCAAAATTTCGACTCGTGAAGGGTCGAAATCATAATCGTGTATTTTTTGTTTGATAATAAATTCGTCGCCGCATAAAACGACGGATAAATTTATATTCTGCTCTAAAGCTTTTTTACAACCTAAAAGAATTTCATCTGGGGCGTTATCCCCGCCAAAAACGTCAATAACAACTTTCATAAATAATACCCTTTTAAAAAAATAATTTTTCTCATTATAACCCTTTTTATTCCTAGGGGCAATACTTTTCCGTTAAAAAGCAGTCCGTTTCACAAAAAATGATAATGTTTCACACATAAAAAACGGACCGCAAGTTAAGCGGTCCGCTCAAAAATTTTGTAGCGAAATTATTTTTTGTCGTCAGCTGTTTGCTTTACTATTTCTTTGTGGTCATAGTATCCGCAATTTCCGCATACTCTGTGAGAAAGTTTAAGCTCGTGACATTGCGGGCATTCCGCCAATCCGGGAACAGCCGCTTTCCAGTTTGCCGCTCTCTTATGTTTTCTCTGTTTTGAAACTTTTCGTTTTGGTACTGCCATCTATATGCACCCCCATTTGGCTTGATTAATTTACACGTTGATTATTATACCGAGTAGATAACGTTTTGTCAAACATTTTAACTTAAAACAATTTAGATTTTAGCCACTCTTTTCGTTTCGGTAGCTATTACAAGCTCTTCGTTTGTGGGTATAACCAAAACTCTTACTTTGCTTGTGTCTTTTGACAAATCCACGATTTTGCCTCTCGGGCAGTTTTCGTTTTTGTTTTCGTCCAGTTCGACGCCGAGATATTGCATATCCTTGCACGCCTCGCCTCTTACATACGGTGTGTTTTCGCCAACGCCCGCGGTAAATACGATAACGTCGCAGCCGTTCATAACAGCGGAATATTCGCCGATAAACTTTTTAACTCTGTAAGCGAAAATATCAACCGCGCGTTTATTATTAGGGTTATTCAAAGCTCCGTCGCATGTCAGGTCTCTGAAGTCGCTGCTGTTGCCCGAAAGACCGAGCATACCGCATTCTTTATTGAGATGTTTAAGTACTTCGTGAACGTCCTTGCCCGTCTTTTGCATCAAAAATTCCACAATAGCGGGGTCAAGACTGCCCGAACGGGTACCCATAGGCAAACCGTCAAGAGGCGTGAATCCCATAGAAGTTTCAACGCTTTTGCCGTTATTTACAGCGGTGATAGAACTGCCGTTGCCAAGGTGGCAAGTGATGATTTTAAGCTGCTCAATAGGCTTATTAAGATATTTTGCCGCTTGATTAGCCACGAACATATGACTTGTGCCGTGAAAACCGTATTTACGAATACGATAGTTTTTGTAATCTGAGTAAGCAAGACCGTATAGATAAGCTTTTTCGGGCATTGTAGCGTGAAAAGCGGTATCAAAAACAGCAACCATAGGAGTACGGGGCATTATCGCCTGACAAGCTTCTATTCCCATAATATTAGCGGGGTTATGAAGCGGAGCAAGCTCGCTGTTTACACGCAGGCAATCCAGTACTTTTTCGTCGATAATAACGGAAGTATTAAAATCTTCCGCGCCGTGAACCACTCGGTGTCCTACCGCTGCAATTTCGTCCATTGATTTAATTACGCCGCATTCACTAGACACCAAAGCGTCCAAAACCATTTTTATAGCGACTTTGTGATTGGGCATATCCTGCTTAAAAACGTATTCTTTTCCGTGAGCTTTGTGAGTTAAAAAGGAGCCGTTAATAGCTATACGTTCGCATAGACCTTTTGCGATAACTTCTTCATTTGACATATCGATAAGTTGATATTTAAGTGAAGAACTTCCTGCATTGATAACTAGTATTTTCATTTATATCTCCTAAAAAATTTATTCCATAGATTGTACTGCCGTCATAGCGACTACGCCTACGATATCGTCAGCTACACAACCGCGGGATAAGTCGTTTACGGGCTTTGCCATACCTTGGCAAATAGGACCGTAAGCTTTGTAGTTACCAAGACGCTGAGCGATTTTGTAACCGATATTGCCTGCGTTAAGGTCGGGGAAAATAAATACGTTGGCTTGTCCCGCAACAGGGCTGCCGGGGCATTTAAGTTTGCCGACTTCGGGAACGACAGCGGCGTCAAACTGAATTTCGCCGTCTACTGTTATTTCGGGAGCGCGTTCTTTTACTATACGTGTAGCTTCCGCAACGACTGTAACATCGTCGTGTTTTGCGCTGCCTTTTGTGGAGAATGAAAGCATAGCGATTTTCGGGTCAACTCCCAAAAACTGCTTAGCCGATAAATCGGAGCAAATAGCAAAGTCCGCAAGTTCTTCGCTTGTGGGAACGGGAGTAACAGCGCAGTCAGCAAACAAAAGTATCGGGTATTTTTTGTTGTCGGGATTGTACATAATGAAAAAGCCCGAAACAGCTTTTATACCTGGGCGCGTTTTAATGATTTGGAGAGCGGGACGTAATAGATCGCCTGTCGCGTGGCAAGCTCCCCCTACCATACCGTCGGCTTCGCCAAGTTTAACCATCATAACGCCGTAATACATTTCGTCCTGAACCGTCGTTCTTGCTTGTTCGATAGTCATACCTTTGGCTTTTCTAAGCTCGTACAAAAAATTAGCGTATTCTTCAAGCTTTTCACTTGTTTTAGGATTGATGATTTTTACGTTAGGCAAACCGTTTTTGCTCATAGCGCGAACCTTTTGTTCATCGCCCAAAATGATGATTTTTGCAAATCCGTCAGTCGAAATCATCTCTGCTGCATCGATAACTCTTTGGTCGTGACCTTCGGGTAAAACGATTGTCTTTTGAAACTTTCTTACTTTTTCTTTGTAAGATTCAATTAACTGTGACATTGTTCCTCCTTGTGAGAAAAAATTGATATTCTCCGATTTTTGTGATATTATTTGATATAATAAAATATACAACAAATAAAATTAAAAGTAAAGGAAAAGGACTTTGAAAATTTGCGGAATTATATGTGAATATAACCCTCTTCATAACGGACACGTCCGTCACCTTGCTTTTTCCCGCAATTTTACCGATACCATAATTTGCGTAATGAGCGGCGACTTTACTCAGCGCGGAACGCCCGCTATTATGGACAAATACGACCGCGCAAAACACGCTATAATGGGCGGCGCGGATATGGTAATCGAGCTTCCAGCGGTCTTTTCAATCGCTAGCGCGGAAAACTACGCATTCGGAGCGGTCAAACTTTTGGACGCACTGAAATGCGATTTTCTTTCATTCGGCAGCGAAAAAGGCGACATTGATATATTAAGTAAATGCGCCGAAGCTTTGCTCGTTCCCCCGCCAAAGCTTACCGAAACCATAAAAAGCAATATGGCCGCAGGTTTTTCCTACCCTTCCGCCGTTTCAAAGGCATTGATTTCACTAAACCCCGAATATTCCATTCTTGATAAACCCAACAATCTATTGGGTGTGGAATACCTAAAACAAATAAAACTAATGAAATCGAGTATGAAACCCGTAACCATCAAACGTGAAGATAATTACAACAGCACGCAAATGAGCGGCAAATATACGTCTGCAGGAGCTATCAGAACGGCAATAAACAACGGCGACACGCAGTTTTTGGCGAAATATATGCCCGAATACGTTTTGCCCGACATTATTCCGATGATACACGAAAAATATCAGCAGTTCGTTTATTCTTTTATCAATACCGCCACAGCCGAGTATTTGTCAAAAATCGAAGGCGTAACAGAAGGACTTGAAAACCGCATAATCGCCAACGCCGACAAAGGCAGCTATTCCTCTTTTGTTTCGGCAATAAAAACAAAACGTTACACGCTTGTAAAACTGCAAAGAATACTGCTCGCCGCAGTACTCGGTATTACCAAAAGAACGGTTGTTTCGGCGAAAAACGCGCGTCCGTATGCCAGAGTTTTGGCAATCCGCAAAGACAGACTGGATTTGCTTTCTCACGTCGCCCGCTCGGGTGTGAACACCCCCGACAAAGTGAACGAAACTCAAAAAATGATGATAGATATTGATATTAAAGCCTCAAATATTTATTCTTCATTGCAAGGAATAAACGGCAATCGTGACTTGACTAATCCGTTGCAAAAAGTTTAGTTTTTATATTAAAAAATCAGCACAAATTCGCATAAAAACCGCCAAAAAGGCGGTTTTATTTTTTGCTTTTTAAATAAAATTTTGCATACAGTCTAACAAGTTGAGCAAAAGCATAAAGTTAGTTTATGAGAATAAAACCGCACATACCGCTCGTAATAATTATTATTTTTTGCGCTACCCTGTTTTTTATCGATCCAAAATTATATTCGGGCAGTTTTATGAAAGGACTGGCGGTGTGGTCAAACTCGGTTTTGCCAAGTCTTTTTCCTTTTTTATTTTTATCGAATTTATTAGTAAATAGCGGTTGTCTGGACGGACTTGGCAAGAAAAACGGGCTCAGTAAAAAGCTTTTCAACGCTCCCCCCCAAACAGCGTCGGTATTCGTTTTGAGTATGCTTTGCGGCTACCCTATCGGCGCGAAAACCGTAGCGGAACTGTACGAGAAAAAAAGTTTAGGCGGCAGCGAGGCTTGTTACAAACTAACTACGCTTTGCTCGTGCGCCAGTCCTATTTATGCCATTGGCGCGGTTGGAATAAATTTTTTAAAAAGTTTTAAAGCGGGCATTATTTTATACGTTTCTCTTTTTTTGGGACAGATTTTGTGCGGTCTGATTTTTAGAAACAGATTTTTATCAAAAAGCGTTCCCTTATCGCCGCCAAGCGAAAGAAAAATAAATTTTGGTGAAAGCATGTATTCTGCGGTAACATCTATTCTTTCCGTCGGCGGTTACATAGCATTGTTTTATATGCTCTGCGAAATGATTACCACCGTACTGACCATTATTTTGCCTGCGAACGCCGTCTTTGGAGCGACTTTAACCGTCATCGGACTACTCGAAATGACAAACGGCTGTTACGCTTACGCGGGGTGTTTTCCCTTGCAGCTCGCTACTATTTTGTGCGCGATAACGCTGAGTTTCGGCGGTTTTTGCGTATTTTTACAATGTTTGCCATTTTATGAAAAATGCCGTCTTAACGGCGGCAAAGTTTTGTGTATTAAATTAGCTCAATGCTTTTTGACGGGATTGATTTGTTTTCCGCTTTCTCTACTTCTTTGATAACGACGAATAAAGCTTTAGTATTAGCGATTCCGTGTCGGCAAACGACAAACAAGGGTCCGTGCGTGAAGTGCCGAATGCCGTATCGCTGTTGCCCTCGTTGATATAGCTTTCCAGCATAATTCCGCCTATTTTAGGCAAATTTTCCACGCAAAAAATAGCGTTTTCTATTTGTTTTTTCGGGTATTTTCCGCTGTTTGCGTGCGAACAATCCATCAAAATAAAAGGCTTGGAAATATTGAGTTCTCCGCAGTAACTGCAAAGGCGTTTTATCGAATTTTCATTGCAGTTGGAAACGTAAGTTCCGTCTTCGTTTATTTGTCCGCGCAGTACGATATGCGCGTGATTGTTGCCGCTCGTTAAATATTGATTTTCGTTAAACAAGCAGATTTTCGGGTTTTTGACGCAATATAACGCTTCCGCCAATGATTTCAAATTTCCGCCCGCGGGATTTTTGATACCAACTGGCACGTCCACGCCCGAAGCAAAGTTTCTGTGCGGCGCGCTCTCGCTGGTACGCGCTCCGATAAACAAATACGATACTACGTCGTCAAAATATCCGTATTGCTCAAAATACAACAGTTCGTCCGCTAAAGGCAACTGCGTAATATTCATACATTCGAGAAAAAGTTTGCGGCATTCTATTAGTCCCTTATTTATATCGGTTTCGCCGCTTGAATTTTGCTCGAACATCATACCGAGATAGCCTTCGCCCCTTGAACGAGGTTTTGCCGTAAAAATACGCGGACAAATTAAAATTTTATCATTTACTTTATCCGATAATTTTTTCAGCATTTTGCAGTATTCTACTACTGCTTCGTAGTTGTCGGCGGCGCAAGGTCCGCAAACCACAAGGTATTTATCCCGATTTTCTATGGCGTTAACAAGCATTAAGTCGCTTGCTTTTTTTATTTCAATTTGCTCCTTAGTTAACGGCAGTAATCTTTTCAATTCTGTCGGAGCGATTAAGTTTCTTTGGAAATTAAACATATTCTTTTGCTAGCTCTAATTTTTAAAATATTTTGTAATTTTTTCCGCTAAATGCGCGGGCACGTACGGCGTTATATCTTTGCCGAAAGCTGCAAGCTCCCTCACAAAGGTGGACGACACGACTGCGTATTTTTTGTCTGCCGCCAAAAAAACGGTTTCTATTCCGCTAAGGGATTTATTAATATCTGCCATATCCATTTCGTACTGCATATCCACGGCGTTGCGAATGGATTTTATTATTATTTCCGCTTTCATGTCTTTGCAAAAATCCGCCAAAGCAAGATGCGTATTGCAAACGGTTACGTTTTTTACGTGTTTTACCGCTTCTTTTAGCAATTCCGTTCTGTCTTCAAGGGAAATTTTGAACGTTTTATTTATATTTATCGGTATTACGACAATCAGGTTATCCACAAGTTTTGACGCGCGTTCGATAGCGTCGACGTGACCTTTGGTTACAGGGCAAAACGAGCCCGCGTATACTCCTACTTTCATAATTCTTCTCCGTATTTATAAATTGTAAAATTAGCGATACCGACCGAACGGGTTTTATATACGCTAAGGTTGTAAACTTTTTCGGGCAAAACCGTATCTCTCTTGTGTTCGCACGCCACTATCGCCCCGTCGCTAAGCAGATGATATTGATTTAACATTTGCATTGCGGTAACGCAAAAATCCGTTTCATACGGCGGATCGATAAAAACAAGCCCGAATTTTTCACCCGAAAGCCTTTGCAAAGCTTGCGCAAAATCCGCTTTTATCACGTTGCCGCCGCAAGCGCAAGCGGAACAGTTTCGTTTTATCGCTTCAATGCTGTTAAAATCATTATCGATAAAAGTAACGGAACTTGCCCCTCTGCTGTGTGCTTCCAGCCCGAGCGCGCCAGACCCCGCGAAAATATCCAAAACGTTTTTCCCCGCGATATCGAACTGAATAATATTAAATAAAGTTTCTTTACTTCTGTCCAAGGTCGGTCTTGCTTCATTTTTTGGCGCGACCAGCTTTCGACCTCTGTGTTTTCCTGCTATAATTCTCATATTAATTGTATTTTATCACTCTCTTAGTTTTTTGTATATTGATTTTCAACCTCTGCGCCCGCATAAAAATAAAAATGAACAAAAGATGATTTTGTTTAATTTTGACCGACAAAAATCGACTAAAATATTGTAATAGCGTTTACATTGTGCTAAAATACCACCAAAGAGGTTGAAAAAATGAAATTTTATCACAAAAACCCATTATATCTGAATATTTTAATATCCGCGCTAGCTATAGCGCAGGTAATTATGATTTTTATTAATATATGCAAACTCGCGGGCTGGTTTAATATGTATTCGCTTATGCAGACGCTGGAAATATTCCAAATAGTTTTATCCGTTTGTATTTTAGCCATTTGCGGTTTGATGCTTTTTATGCGTTACAAATTTAAAGAAAATAAAATCCAGATAAAATTCGGACCTTTCGACCTGACTGGCGGAAAATTTGAAATAGACAAAGTTCGGGCGGCAATTAAACGCGCGGCGGACAACGGATTGTATCTTAGCGTATACACGGGCGACGTAGAACCCGTTATTATGAAAATAAATATTTCGCCGAAACGCTATGACGAATTTATCGACGACATTAAAAAAATAAATAAGAGCATTTCCGTGGTGGACGACTAAAATGAACCTTGTAATAGCTACTTCCAACGAAGGAAAACTAAATGAGTTTAAACGCATATTGTCGAAGTCTTTCGACAATATTTTTTCTATGAAAGATATCGGCATTAACGAAGATATCGTAGAAAACGGCGAAACTTTGGAAGAAAATTCGCTTATAAAAGCCCAATTTGTCAAGCGATTTACCCCCTTTTGCGTTCTTGCCGACGATACGGGGCTTTGCGTTAACGCGCTTAACGGCAAACCGGGAGTGCGTTCGGCTAGATTTTTTGCCGAGAACGCCACCCACGCCCAAAACAGAGAGTATTTACTCAAACTTATGGACGGCAAAATCGATAGATCCGCTTATTTTTCCGCCGTATTGACGCTTATTTTGCCCGAGGGGAATATTATCGTAGTAAAAGGCGAAACGAAAGGCAAAATTACCTTATCAGAAATCGGCGACGGCGGTTTTGGCTACGACAGCGTTTTTTTCTCAAACGAGCTAGGTAAGACGTTTGCCCAAGCGACCAAGGATGAAAAAGACCGCGTATCGCATAGAGGCAAAGCTACTCAGGAGCTGATTAAACAGCTCGAAAAAACTGGAATTTAATTTAAAAAAGACAGGAAAAACCGCTTTATTTACTTGACTTTTATCTGGTTTTGCGGTGTAATATCAAAGGTGAAAATCTCGCGCGGCGATTTTTTCTTTGTTTAGCAAAAAACCTTTTACCTTAACTAAGGTCGCGCTGTCTGCAAACAGTATTTTAGCAATTAGTTTTTTACTCGAAAGCCCCAAAATTGTTGACAGTATTCTTTCGGTGTGCTAAAATCTTTTAGCATTGTCGTGCGGGTGTAGTTCAATGGTAGAATGTCAGCCTTCCAAGCTGAACGCGTGGGTCCGATTCCCATCACCCGCTCCAATCTGTTTTGTGCCAGTAGCTCAGCAGGATAGAGCATCGGCCTTCTAAGCCGGTTGTCGGGGGTTCGAATCCCTTCTGGCACGCCATATTGCGGTGGGCGTAGCTCAGTTGGTAGAGTACCAGACTGTGACTCTGGGTGTCGTGGGTTCAAGCCCCATCGCCCACCCCAGTAAAATTATTTTGAAATATAGGGGTGTAGCCAAGCGGTAAGGCACTAGACTTTGACTCTAGCATTTCGTAGGTTCAAATCCTGCCACCCCTGCCAAACAACATATATGACTCATTAGCTCAGCCGGTAGAGCACATGACTTTTAATCATGGTGTCCGGAGTTCGAATCTCCGATGGGTCACCAAAGCGAATCAGTTGAAGCGAGCTTTCGCTTCAACTGAAACACTAATTAGGACTTTTTTATAAAGTATATAAGCACCTTTAGCTCAGTCGGGACCGATAACGAGTGCGTCCTGTGGACGAATAAGCGAGTTTGAGATCCAATGAGCGCGGAGAATGGCCGCCTTTAAGCGGGCATGCGACCGGCGCGAATTGCTGGGAGAGTCTTGGCTCTACCGTAATGAAAAACACTTTATAGAAAGTTTTTAATATAATAACCAAAATATATAAGCACCTTTAGCTCAGTCGGTAGAGCACCTGACTCTTAATCAGGGTGTCCAGGGTTCGAGTCCCTGAAGGTGCACCACTTTATGCGGCTATGGCGGAATTGGCAGACGCGCTAGACTTAGGATCTAGTGTCTTTGACGTGGGGGTTCAAGTCCCTTTAGCCGCACCACAAATAAAGTAAAAAAAGAGTACGAAATACGTACTCTTTTTTCTATTCCCCTACTTGCCGTTAAGGCGTAAGGAACTTGAAGCCTGATGTCGTAATACCTCTCGGAATTTGAGATATACGATACGGTACGCCTGCAAAATTAAAATTATTTATTATTCCAACCGATTGAAAAAAAAGCAAAAATTATGGTATAAAGATATTTACAAATCGAAAATTTTTCGGTGAATATTATTTATATTTGACGAGGTGAACTGCACGTGATTATTTACAAAACATTGGCTGCTAACGACATTGACTTATCAATATTTGCTTTTTTTGACAGGACGCAGATTGTAACGAAGTGCTGGAGAAAAATAAATGGCGAATGGCTTATTATTGATAGCCGATTTGTTGATAACTGGTCTGAGGATAGATACCGAGAAGAGGTTCAGTTTCTGAAAAATCTGATTAACTCGGGCGGATATGTTGCTGCAGCTTTCTGTAACGGACAACTCAAGGGATTTACATCTGTGAACGCTGCCATATTCGGGACTGATGCCAAGTATATGGATTTGTCCAACATTCACGTATCACAAGATATGCGAGGACAAGGAATAGGAAAAGAACTATTTGAATTGGCAAAGAAGTGGGCAAAAGAACACGGCGCCGAAAAGCTGTATATATCCTCTCAATCATCGGTAGAAACTCAAGCATTCTATAAAGCGATGGGCTGCGTGGAAGCCGTTGAATACAATCAACAGCTCGCAGAAGAAGAACCATGTGATTGTCAGCTTGAGTGCGTGTTGTAAGCATAATTTTCACACCGACAAGTTACTATTTTCGGGGCAATAAGATAAATTATAAGGAGTAACCTTTCGAGGTTACTCCTTTTTTATGCCCATCTTAAAGGGGGTTATATGAAATGATGGAAAACTTCGGTTTTAAAATTTGTCTTGAATCCTTAACAGCTCTTAAAGAATTAGAAATCTGTACTCTTATTTCTATTCCATATTATCTTTAAGGCGTAAATGATTTTTATATTTGCAATTCCTTGAAAAATTTTACAGCGGCGTCGATTTCTGCTTCATTTGGATGCCCTTTTTTTATGCCGCCGACTAGCTTGAACGGTCCGAAAGTATCGTAACCGGGACAACTGTAAACACCCAGAATATTTCCTTCTTTTTCTTCAATAATCCGCTTAATCGCATCGGGATACGATTTTACGTCTACTCCGCAGGTATAAATAATAAACGTTTTTTTATTGACAGGCAGATTATTTTTCGCAAATTGCAATACGGATTCATGTAATTTTTGATAGTAAATGCCTGACGCAAAACCGATTAGATCATAGTTTGAAAGGTCGGTATTTTTAACTTTTGACGTGTCAATTAAAGTGACGTCGCCTTGCGACGCAATAGCGTCAATCAATTTTTTTGTATTGCCGTGGTGCGCCGAATAATAAACGATTGCTGTTTTCATAATAAATTTTTCCTTTTTATTCTACAAAATTTTAACGCAAATTCTTGCAATTCGCATGCTCATTCATAAGATTACTTATATTTTTGTCTACAATACGTTTTTTGTCAATGTAAATTTTACAGACAAAATTTTTTCGTTTAAATATTTTATGTATTCCCCTATTTACCTAAACAGCTAAGCTCGACAAAAAAAATAAAAGGACTCTAAAATAGAATCCTTTTTTAGTTTCGCTTGTTTTTAGAAAACTTATTTTTTATTGTTGACAGCAATCCAAATCTCGCAAGAATAGTCGGGGTCCTGAACGTTTGCCGACGGATAAACTTCGAGTTCTATGCCGTTGCCGTACTCGTAATTACTCTGCGGGAAAAATTCCGTGCAAATCTGTTTGTAAGTCGTTTTGAAAGCGTCGGGCATTTTGCCTTTGCATTGAAATACAGCATAAGTGTGAGCGGGGATTTCTACAATATCGAGTCCTTTATTAGTCAATGGAACGCCGTTATATTCCGCGCCTATGCCGTAAGGAAAACCGCAGTCTTCCATCTCGCCTGAAAAACATACTCCCAAAATACCGTTAAAGTTTTCATACTTAGCGTATTTGCAAATCACGTCCATAGTGCCGTCACGGGTGCATTCGTTCCAAAAGGCTGAAATGTCCTCGGTCGCGGTGTCGCCTTGAGGCTTGCAAACCTGTTTTCTCTTGCAAACGATTTTAAACGCGTCTTTCTTTTCAATTCTGTAATCCATAGTGTTACCTCCTGATAAAATCAATTTTACGGACAATCTTGAAAAGGATTTTACGTTTCCGCCGCGCATTGCCGCTGTCGGGGTGATACCGTGAAACCGCGTGAACGCTCGAGTAAAACTTTCGGGCGAATCGTAGCCGTATTTTAATGCGATGTCAATCACCTTTTCGCTTGTCATACTCAGCTCGTCTGCCGCGAGCGAAAGTCGGCGCATACGAATATAGTCGCCGAGCGAAAATCCGCAGACCATACCGAAAATTCTTTGAAAATGAAAAGATGACGAATAGGCCTTTTTTGCCACCGCTTCATAATCGATTTCTTCGGTAAGATGTTCTTCGGTATAATCAAGCGCGCGCTGTATACCCGTTATCCAATCCATTCCTAGTCTCCTTCCGTATGACAATGATTATATCAGTTTGCAAATTACGTTTCTTGACTTTTCCTGCTCTGTGGTGTCAAGTTTAATTATTATATCATAAAATTTAAAAAATCTTTATCAGTAATTTTTGTAACTTTAATTTTATACAAATTTTATTATTGAATATTAAGTTTAAATATGTTATTCTGTTTTCAGGAGAAAGTTTATGAAAACTATTTATATTGCGGCGGGGTGTTTTTGGGGCGTTCAAGAGTATTACAAACGGCTTAAAGGCGTAGTTGAAACCGAAGTCGGCTATGCCAACGGCGACAGTGCAAACCCGAAATACGAGGATTTAAAGCACCATACGGCTTCCCACGCGGAAACCGTCAAGGTTGTTTATGACGAAAAAACTATCGCTCTCGAAAAAATACTCGAACACTTTTTGCGAATAGTAGACCCCTATTCCGTCGATCGTCAAGGCGGCGACGTCGGTCATCAATATCGCACAGGCGTTTATTATGTTGATAAAGCGGACGGAAAGAAAATTAAAGAATATTTTGCAGTTATTTCCAATAGCGAAAAATTTGCCGTCGAATTGCTTCCGCTGAGAAACTTTTATACCGCCGAAGAGTATCACCAAAATTATTTGACCGCCAATCCCCACGGCTACTGCCATATTAATTTTTCACTCATTAAACCTAATGAAAAAAAATAATAAATGTTGGAGAAAATTATGAAAAAAACAAAACTCATTTCCCTTTGCTTGGTATTCGTTATTTTGCTCTTTGCGTTTTCCGCTTGCGGTGACGAGGAGATTTTGACAGAAACTTTTACATACGGCGAGTTTTCAATAGTTTTACCGCTTGGTTTTAGTGAAGACCAAGAAACTGCCGACGAGGCCGGTTTGACTTATGTTTTAACTAACGACGTAGAATATTTATGCGGCGTAATCGAAAGTAAACAAAGTCTTGCTAATTACGGCTATGAGATAAGCAGTTTAGCCGAATACGCCGCTGTAATCACGGATTTATACGGCACAGACGCGCAAATACAGCAAAACGACGACTATTATTATATCGTATACGAAGCTTCTGCCGAGGGATTTGATTTCAAATATTTAACCTGTTTTTTTGAGAATGACAGCGCGTATTTAAGCGTTACATATTATACATTTTTCTCTTTATTTAATTTGGAAAAAGCCCATTCTTATATGGACGGCGTGAGTTTCTAAAAAAATAATTATGTACGAAAAAATTTTAAATTATTTGAAAACCAAACCGCAGGCATACGCCGACAGCACCGCGCCTTTTTGGAACGATGAACATATTTCAAAAGGAATGCTCGCCGCGCACCTCAATCCTGATATCGATGCCGCTTCCAGAAAACACGATTTTATCAGTAATTCCGCTGAATGGATTGCGAAAATGCGCACGCAAAGCGAAAACAAACTGCTTGACTTAGGCTGCGGACCGGGACTTTATGCGGAAAAATTCTTTTCAATGGGCTTTGACGTTACAGGAATAGATTTTTCCAAACGCTCAATAGAATACGCTACAAAAAACTCGTCAGATAAAAATCACAATATAAAATATATTTGCGGCGATTATCTGGACATTAACTATGAAAACGAATTCGATTTTTGCACTTTGATTTACTGCGATTTTGGAGTACTATCGCCTGAAAAAAGAGCAAAATTACTCTCGAAAATATTTAACGCTCTAAAAAAAGACGGAAAATTGATTCTCGACGGATTTACCAAAAATCAAATTCGTAATTTTACCGAAAAACGTTCTATCGAATATACAGAAAGCGGATTTTGGCGTTCTATGCCTCACATTGTAATAGAAAGCGACTATCTTTATCCCGAAACGGATAATTATCTCGAACAATATATCGTTGCGACGCAAAACGAATGCGAGTGCTATAATATTTGGAATCAAATTTTCAGCGAACAGACGCTTGGCAAAGAATTACTTTCAGGAGGTTTTTCAAATATAGTTTTTTACGGCGACGTATGCGGAAAACCTTTCTCGGTTGAATCCGAAACTATTTGCGCGGTTGCGGAAAAAGAATAAATCAAGTTAAACTTAATAATTAACAAAATTTAATAAAAAAGCAACCTTAATTAATTACAAGGTTGCTTTTTTTGTTACCTTATGGTTTCCATTATTTCTTTGACTTCTTTTTCGCCCGCAGCCAGCGTTTCGATTTCGCTAGGTTCATAATATGTAAGCAATGTTAATAGTTCGCCGACGTGTACCCTTTCTTCGTCTCTTATCTGCGTCCATACGGCTTTCGCAAGCGGTTCGTCGGTTGCGTTTAAGTGGGCGGTATACTGGATTATTGCTTCAAGCTCGCCTATAATGTCTTTTCTGATTGCGGCGATAAGCTGTTGCTTGTTTTCAAATTTCAAAAAAAATACCTCCGGTTTTTGGTGTATTTTATGAAATTTTAATCTAATTTGTTACACGGGTAGTACCGGAAGCACGATAAGCGAAATTATGACAAAGTAAATCAATACCGACAAAACGTCCACAATGAGAGATATTACAGGTGAAGACATCAAAGCGGGATCGAGTTTTATTTTTTTAGCGAGTATCGGCAGCGCGCTGCCCAAAAGATTTGCCATAACTACGACCACAATGAGCGTCAAGCCGAACGCGAGACACAGGTACCACACTTGCATTACAGGTAAATCCCTACCGTACATAATCCATATGATAGGAATGTTAGCTATCGCGAGCGTAACGCCCGCAAGAGAGCCTATGCCCAGTTCTTTTAACATAACTTTTAATATATCTCTCGGTTCTATCTCGTCCAATGCGAGTCCGCGGATAATAAGCGCGCTACTTTGGGATCCGCAGTTACCGCCCGTTCCCGTAAGACGCGGTATAAACGCCACTACCAAAGGCAAAGCGACAAAAACGCTTTCATATTGAGTGAGAATTAATCCCGTCAAAATGCCCGACACCATCAAAAATATCAGCCACACGATACGCTTGCTCCAATGCTTGACTACGCTCGTTTTAAGATAGCTGTCTTCCATCGGAGCGACCGCGCCCATCAAATGGATATCCTCGGTGACTTCCTCTTCCATTACGTCCATAGCGTCGTCTACCGTGATAATACCGACAAGACGCTGCTCCTGGTCCACTACCGGCATAGCGACAAAGTTGTAATTTGAAAACTTTTTCGCCACGTCCTCTTTGTCGTCCAAAGTATTAACGTAAACGCAGTTTTCGTCCATAACCTCGGCGATTTTTTTGTCCATATCGGACAAAAGCAGCATTCTTATTGTGACGTAGCCTATGAGTTTTCTTTGCGCGTCTGTGACGTAACAAGTGTATATCGTTTCGCTGTCGATACCGAGTTTTTTGATGCGGTTAAACGCTTCCAATACCGTCATATCTTTTTTCAGCGAAACGTACTCGGTCGTCATCAAGCTTCCCGCGCTGTCGTCGGGGTATTTTAATATTTCATTTATCTGTTTACGGGTTTCGGTGTCGGACTGCTTTAAAATACGTTTGACGATATTGGCGGGCATTTCTTCTATAATATCTACCGTATCGTCGACGAAAAGCTCATCCAATACGGCTTTTAACTCTTTATCTGAAAAAGCGGAAATCCACGATTGCTGACGGTCGTTATCGAACTCGACAAAAGTTTCGGCGGCAAGTTCTTTTGGCAGCAGACGGAATATGACCAAAGATTCTTTGTCGGGCATATCCCATAAGGCTTCGGCGATATCATATGGCTCCATTTGCATTAAAATAGGTTTTAATGCCAAAAATTTTTTCTGTTCCGCAAGTTCGAAAATTGTTTGGCTGTTTTCGTTCATTCGCTTACACCTCTCTTTGTCAAAATTTTTATAAAAAAATCCTTACCGCAAAACTAAAACGGTAAGGAAAAGTCATCTTTTGATACATTCCATACAAGCTTTAGTATCGCGGGGCGATGAAATTGCGTTAGGCTATGCCTTGAAATTCGACACAACCTGCTAACCCTCTAAAAGTGTCTCCACTTTTTCGCGGCAGCAACCCTTATCCCCGCGGTAACCTTACCTACCGGATATTTTATTTTATACTATTCTATTACTTTGGGATCGAATTTGTCAAGAGTAATCGTATTATTGCCAAGTTGAACGTAAGAATTAACAAAAAAACGGCGTCATCGCCGTTTTTTACTTTTCTATTAATTTTATCTAATTACGATTTGATTTAAAGCAAAATGCAAATAAGACTGCCTTTTCCTTCGTTTACGATACGACCAACGGTTTTTCTGAGTTTTTCTTGAGCGTCGGAAGGCATCGCGTTAAGTTTGCTCGAAAGTCCTTCTTTTGCCAAGCTCGCCAAAGATTTTCCGAAAATGTCGGTTTCCCAGATGCCTTTCGGGTTATTTTGGAACTCTGAAAGCAGATACTGGCTTTGCTGTTCGCTGCCTACCATAGGATTGACTTCGGTTGTGACGTCAACTCTAAGTATATGCAAACTGGGCGCGCTGGCTTTGAGTCTTACTCCGTAACGGGTGCCCGATTTTACGATTTCGGGGTCTTCCAAAGTCATTTCGGAAAAACTGGGCGCGACTACGCCGTAACCGATTGCGTTGACGTCGTCAAGAGCGTCTTTCATAGCTTCGTAATGTTTTTTCGCCGAAGCGCAGCCTGTAACAAAACTCATAAGCCCGAACTGGTCGCTGATGTCCATACCCGCTTCCGCGGACAAGACTTCATAAAACAAATGCTCTTTCGGCTCTATGCGGTAATTAGCTACGCCGTCGCCCATATTGAGTTTGTCAATCGTCAGATCTTCGAGATTTTCATCTTGTTTGAAGCTTTCAAGTAAAGCGGGCGCGTCTTTCATTTTTAATACGTCGCCGCAGCCGCCTTTTATTTTTTCGATAATGCTCGTAATGAGATAATTATCGGCGGGCAGAGTCTGCATCCATTTTGGCATACCGAAAACGAGTTTTTTGACTGGGAATTCGTCCAAAACATTTTTGAGTATACTTTCAAGTCCTTCCGCTTCTATGTTCAACACGTCTACGGGCAGAACCGAAACGCCGTATTTTTCCTGCAATGCCGCGCAGAGCGAAACCGTTTCCTCGTTTTTCGGGTTTTTAGTATTAAGCACGACTACGAACGGTTTTCCAAGTTCTTTCAACTCGTCGACCACTCTTTCTTCAGCTGAAACGTAATTTGCGCGCGGTATATCCGTGATACTGCCATCCGTCGTGATTACAACCGCGATATTACTGTGTTCCGTCACTACTTTTTGCGTGCCTATCTGCGCCGCCTGCTCAAATGGCATAACCGAATCGGACCAAGGCGTTTTTACCATGCGGGCTTTTTCGTTTTCTTCGTGCCCCATCGCCCCGTCTATCAAATATCCCACGCAGTCAATAAGACGCGCGTTTACAACCATATTGTCGGAAATGGAAATTTGCACAGCCTCGTTTGGAACAAACTTTGGCTGCGTCGTCATAATTGTTTTGCCTTCGGCGGATTGCGGTAATTCATCCACCGCCCTTTTTTTGACGTTCTTGTTTTTGATATTGGGCAGCACAAGTTTTTCCATAAAAGCGGTGACAAAAGTCGATTTTCCCGAACGCACGGGTCCCACTACCCCTATATAAATATCACCGTTAGTCCGACGGGCGATATCGCCGTAAATGTCGTACTGCTGTTGCATTTATTTACCTCCGTTTACAATTAGTAAATTTTATGCATTTAAGCGAAACGATAGAACAAAAACGCTCCGTAATTAGAGCGTTTTTTATATAGATTTTTTTATTGTTATTCTTTAACGTAATTTTGAAATTTTTAAATAAAGAAGTTTAATTTATTCTTTTTCGTCGTTGCCGCGAACTACAAGCCGTATCGGCGTGCCTTTGAGGTCGAAAGCTTTTCTGATAAAGTTCGTTAAATAGCGTTTGTATGAAAAATGCATTATTTTGGGGTCATTAACGAACAAAACGAAAGTCGGCGGCTGGGTTGACGGCTGTGTGCAATAGCGGATTTTAAGCCGTTTTCCATTTTGTGACGGCGGTTCCACAGCGGCTACGGCGTCGGCTACGATTTCGTTCAATATGCCTGTGGTGGCTCTGAAAGTCGATTTTTCATATACATAATCGATAAGCTCCCACAGCTTATTCACACGTTGTCCCGACAGAGCGGAAACGGTAACGGAAACAAAATAATCCATAAAAGCCAGGTCGGCATTAAGTTTTTTGTTGTAATTTTCCACGGTGTGAGTGTCTTTTTCGATTAAATCCCATTTATTCAATACTATTACCGACGGCTTGCCTTCTTCGTGAGCGTAACCCGCCAAACGCACGTCCTGCTCGGAAATTTCTTCCGCGGCGTCTAATACGAGTAAGCACACGTCCGCTCTACGAACTGCTGCAAGCGAGCGCATAACGCTGTAACTTTCCACCGAATCGTCCTCTATAGAGCGGCGGCGGCGTATGCCGGCGGTATCGATAAGAGTATATTTTTTGCCGTTAGCTTCTATCTCGGTATCAATTGCGTCGCGGGTTGTTCCCGACACTCCCGACACTATAGCTCTGTCGTAACCCAAAAGGCGGTTAACCAACGAAGACTTGCCTACGTTCGGTTTGCCGACAACGGCGACTTTTATGCCGTCGGATTCGCTTTGCTGCTCTTCTATGTCTGGGAAATAACTAATGACTTCGTCCAAAACGTCGCCGATACCCTTTTTTTGCTCGGCTGATACGGGTATAGGCTCGCCCATGCCGAGTGAATAAAAGTCCGATAAATCCACAACGGAAAAATCGTCTATTTTGTTTACGACAAGTATCGTCGGTTTTTTTGTTTTTCTAAGTAACTGCGCAACGTCGCTGTCGTCGGCTGTCAAACCGTTTTTGCCGTCGACGATAAAAAGTATAACGTCAGCCACGTCCATAGCCAACTGCGCTTGTTTTATAATATGAGAGTGCATTTCGTCGTCGGATTTTAGCTGAATTCCGCCCGTATCCACCATCGTAAACTCTCTGCCAAGCCAATATGCGTCCGCGTAAATACGGTCGCGCGTTACGCCGGGGGTGTTGAGTACGATAGATATACGGCTACCCGCTACCTTATTAAAAAAAGTCGATTTGCCGACGTTGGGTTTTCCGACGATCGCCACTAATGGTTTCATAAATATTCTCCGTTAAGGACGTGTCGACATAAGTCGTAGCCGTCCGTGATTTTGATAATTTTGCGTTTTAACGCTTTTTCCAGCTGTTTTACCGTTACTCCGTCCAAAAATACGTCTTGAAACTCCCTCAACATTACGTTGGGGATTAAAACGTAATCGCCGATAGGCTTGTCCTTTAGCTGATTTATAATGTCGCCGCCTGTAACAAGTCCCGAAACGGTTATAGTATCGCCGAAAAAGTCGTTGTGAATCGCGATTACTTCGGCTTTTAAGTTGGGAAAGGCTTTTGCGGCTTCACCTATAAGCTCTTTTATATAAACTTCTGCCGATTCGCCGCAAAGCAAGGTAAAACTTTTTTTCTTTGCGGACTTTGACTGCGATAACGCTTGACGGAAAGAATAACACGTTTGCGCCACTATTCCCACGCCGTTTTCTATCTGGTCAAAGTCGCCGTAATAGTCGTATTCGGGCATAGGCAGCGCGGCGTCAATATAAAACTCATCCGAACAATAAGCAAAGTTTTCGCCGTTTTGATTAAAGGTCTTTTTAGAAAATTCTTCCACCGTTTTGACGGTTTGCTCTGCTTCTTCTCGGGTAAAAGGACGAAGCGTAGGCAAGTTGTCACGGAACTTGGTAAGACCGACAGGAACGATTGCCACGCTCTTAACCGCGGGATAAAGCGAATATAAATCGTTTAACGTTTTCACTAGATTTTGCCCGTCGTTAACCGCTGGACAAAGCACTATTTGAGTGTTCATTGTAATGCCGTTGTCAGCAAATTTTGTCAATATCGGCATAATATCCTGCGCTTTTTTGTTGCCGAGCATATGTTTACGCAGCTCGCTGTCGGTAGCGTGAACGGAAACGTAAAGCGGACTGTATTTTTTCGTAATAATGCGGTCAATATCTTCATCAGACATATTTGTGAGCGTAACGTAATTTCCGCATACGAATGACATTCGCCAGTCGTCGTCTTTGACATACAGCGTTTCCCGCAAGCCTTTCGGAAGCTGGTCGACAAAACAAAAAATACATTTGTTTCTGCAATGACGGGAAGTGAGATAACTGTCTTCGTCGAATATCAGTCCCAGCGACTGGTCAGCGTCTTTTTCTATATTTACGGTGATTTCGCCTTTATCAGTTAAGACCGTAACCGAAAAAGCGGGCATACTTTCAAAGTATGCCACGTCCAGCATATCCCGAGCAGGTTCATTGTCAAAACGAACGAGCTGACCAAAAGGAATTTTATATTTTCGTGCAACCGAATTTTTTTGCGCGCCTATAATTTTTAGCATAATTTTTTATTTTATATTAGGAATGAAATCAAACAAATCCACGTCGTAAGTAAAAGTTTTGTTGTCAAGGTAATACAAAGGCGATTTTTGCTCGAAATGGAAAGCTATTTTGTAACAAACCAAAAGCTGTTTATTAACTTTGTATTTTTTATTGATAGCGTTCACTCCGTATTTTCCGTCGCCTAGTATCGGAAGTTTTTCATAAGCCAAATGCGCTCTTATCTGGTGAGTGCGCCCCGTGACGAGTTTGACTTCCAGTAACG